>NZ_JAUBVZ010000002.1:446760-481709 GCF_036702805.1 Microcoleus sp. A006_D1 | reverse complement strand
GGCGCGGGCGTCGGTGTGGGAGTCGGAGTCGGCGCGGGCGTCGGTGTCGGCGCGGGCGTCGGTGTGGGAGTCGGAGTCGGCGCGGGCGTCGGTGTCGGCGCGGGCGTCGGTGTGGGAGTCGGAGTCGGCGCGGGCGTCGGTGTCGGCACGACTGCACTGCTGAACTCAAAAGAGCCGCTGTCAAAAATCGCCCCGGGAATGGTATCGCCGTCTTGAGGGCGAGTCAATCCTCGCTGATCCGCCGCCAGCCCGCTGTCAACGCCTTTATCAATGGCCGGACTTCCTACCAGCAGGGGTCTGACGAAAGCGCCGTTGATGTTTTGCAGAGGGCCAAGTAAGGGATCTGCGATCGTCACACTTGCGGTCGCATTGTAATCGTTGAAGTTACCGGTTTTTTTGACCGGCCACTGAAAATTGCCTCCTTGGTCGTTTAATTCGCTGCTGGTGTGCTGCTGAATGTTAAACGGATTCCCCGACGTGTTGTTAGAAAAAACGGTATTTTTGACGCTGACAGTCGCGTTGTTAGCCGAAACACCTCCGCCAACCCAGCCGGCGTAATTGTCGGCGATCGTGGTATTGACGATCGTCGTTGGCGCCCCATCGACAAGTATTCCGCCGCCCACATTGCTGTAGCCATCAGCAGCAGTAGTAGTAACCTGGTTGCCAGAAAACGTACTGTTGGTGATTGTCGTAGGCGCATCTTTGATCCACACGCCGCCCCCTTGACCGGGAGCTTTATTACCAGCAAATGTGGTACTCGAAATAGTCAATCCCCGGTTGGCACCGTTGTTCGCTTGCACCAAACCGCCGCCAATTCCGCCGCCGCCTCCATTTGGCAGTGGCAAAACTTCGTTGTTTTGGAAGGTGCTATCTGCAATAGTTACGCTGTCTTGATTGCCCGTGTACAGGTAAGCTGCTCCGCCTTCGGCCCGGCCTTTGTTGTCTTGAAATACGCTTTTGGTAATGCTAATTGTGCCGGAAGCCTCGTTAGTAGAACTGGCTCGGTCTGTGTAAACTGCGCCCCCAAAACCCCTTAAGAAATCGTTGGGCTGCCCTGTTGCGAAAACGGCGGCGGTAGTATCGTTGCCGATAAATCGCGAGTTGCCAATTGTTAGCTTGCCGTTAAGGCTGTTAATTGCGCCACCGTTAATTCCTTTGTTGTTGGTGAAGTCGCTGTTGGTGACAGTCAAATTTTTGGGACTCACAAAGCCGATCGCACCTGCACCCCGTTCGTCATTGGCTGCGGTGGCTATGTTGCCAGTGAATTTACTGTTCGTTACTGTCAGGGTATTGTTGAAATTGCCGAAAATTGCACCACCGCCTTTATCGGCAACGTTATTATTGAACTGAACGTTGTCTACTGTGACGCTTACTTCGTCAGTTGTACCGATCGCGCCACCTCGATCGGTGGTTTTGGCGTTAGTAACGATCAGGTTTTTGACTGCAAAATTCGTAGCAGTCACCACGTTTGCATTGACAAAAAAGGCGCGGGATGCGTTATTACCGCTGATGGTTAAACCTGCGGCGGCGCCGCCGTCAATGGTGAGGTTTTTGCCAACCGGAATATCGAGTTGACCGCTAGTGAGGGTGATGGTTTGGCCTGCCAAACCAGGAGCGAAGGTAATTGTATCCCCGGCTACAGCAGATGCGATCGCAGCCCTCAATGAACCTGGGCCGCTATCGCTATTGTTGGCTACGACGATAGTAGCTAAATCACCTCGGTAATTTGCCATCGCCTCCGGCCCCAAGGCTAAGGGAGATTCAATTTGACCCTTAGCAAATTCTAAGTTCCAGTCGCCGTCTTTGCCAGTGATGTTGGTGGATGCGGCAACGTCAGCTCCGGTTAATTGGCTGAATTTGTCAACGAAATTAGCGCCTGTACCGGAAGCTACATCGCAGCCGTACAGCATGATGTCTGCTTGTGGGGCTAGTGAAGTCTGCCACTTTTCCAACTGGCTTTTGTATTGCTCGATGTTATCTGAACCTAGAGCTGTATTGCCGAGTTGTATGCTGCCAGAACTGCCGTGAGAAATAATGTGAACTGAGTCGATCGCCCCGTTGGTAGAGGCGTATTTTTCAATTTCAGAGGAGATTTGTTCGATGCCATTTTTGGTGCGATCTAGTAATACTACCTGCTGTCCTGGCAGCACTCCTGCTGCAAGTGACTCGTAATCTTCCACGCCGGAATCAATGAAGACTAAGGAACGGGGTGGCAGTTTTTCCAAAGAAGATTTTGAGTTGAGTTGAGCGAACGTAGAAGTCATTTTTGATGCTCGATTAAGGGCGTTATTGGTAGATACAGCCCGGGAGTAATCTCATCAGCCTTGTTTGACTACATCTTAACACGAATTTTGAAAGTTATGCAATATTTTGAATAATTAATTAAATCATTTTTTTTTCCGGATTGCACTTGTTGGTGCTTGTAGCTTCTCAGTTTTTTTGTCATATTTGCTGGCAATAAAAAACAAAAAACTTGGTTTGTTTAAAATAAATGATGCTTTTTTCACCCGGATCTTTGCGACATTATTTGGCTAGAGATACCCATATTTACAGGCATTGGGGAATGGCGCAAGGGTAATTTACTACTGAGTAACCCCTCTAAATTATCTTGATATTTTTTTATTTTAGTCTGATATTTTGGGGTAGACGGACACGGCAATTTCAGGTTCGTACCTGTATTTCATCGAATTCTTAAAATGAATTATATAATACATTTTGAATAATTCAATCAATTAAAACAAAGAATGCAGCTTTAGACCAGAGTTAAACTACGAGCGACCTCGGTCATTCGCAATTATAAAATCTTAAATATCAAGTCTAAAATGGTATTATATCTGCTTTGAAGCTGCTACATTTTAGAGACGCCAAAATACTAATGCCAATTTTGTTGGGGAGCATTTACTAACATTCAACACAATCTGATATTAACTGTTGGTGAATCGATCGCCATTAAGTTGTTTTCGCGCTGGCGCGCCGACTTTGAGGATTTCTATCGTCACTATCAACCTGGTGAGAATTTCCGCTAATCACAATTGCTTTCCACTTTGTCGCCCCGACTCACGCTCCACAGCCTCAATTACATCACTCTCCTTATTAGCAAACAGTCGATCGCGCCCGCGGCCGTTGCTGAGTGTGTCGCTATCTCGATCGGCATAACACGAACCCAATCCGCTGTTGTCCCTCACAGGAATGCGCCATTTTAGCAATTTGCTGTTGTTTGGTTCGATCAGATCCCAACCGCAGGCATAAATAGTGCAAACTTTGTCAATCTCTCCAAGGATAGAGGCATATTTTTGAAGTGCCCAAGTCAATTGCTCGATGCAGAGAAAGTGCGAATTGAGTAAAATTACCGCAACGCCCGCCAAAATCCCAGAGACCAAATATAGAGCGTAATTGATGCTGGAGTCATTGAATCCAAAGCTTCTGGATGCGGGATTTCGGTATTCCGAGGCGGGATTGGTTTCCGTCAAAGAAGTGAACATATTCCGTCCTCCAAAAGGGTGTTGAGTGGTAGATACACCCCGGGAGTCAGACCGCAGGAAACTGGCAGCGACCTTGTTTGCGTGGCTCGTTTCCATATAACCCACTTATCAGTTTCGCCTATTTCTGCGGTGCTGGCATCCGCGATCGCACGGAATTTATATTTTCCGTATTTTCCCCAAATACTGGCAGGCCCGTAATTACCGATCGATACCTTATCCTGTAGGTAACAACACTTTCAAACGGTGCATCCAACTGTAGGCCCGTACTGCAAACCCTTAGTCGATCGCTCATTCCCAATTCTTCAATTCTTTAATCTCAAATCAAAAATGGTATGACAGTTGATCTATCGGCTGCGCCGTAGCGCCGCTCAAGATTCTGTAGGAGAGGGCGGTTTCTTCCCTGCATTCCGAATATTGATAATCTTGCTGAGCGCCTCGAACCAAAAACTAGCTCCCATAGAAATAGCTACGCCGCTCAACATCCAACCCAACAATTTTGCCATCAAAGCCGGCAACAATAATTTCCCCTGCGCGTCTGTTTCTAACCTGTTCGGTTCGCTCCAGCCAAAAGGCAGAGCTACATTATCCAAAGCGCGATCGACCTGATTTTGAACTTTTGTGAGATTGGTTAAATTATCTAATTTAGTATTAGCGTTTTTTTCCACCAACTGCTTAGCGTACAAATTAACAGTCGATCGCAGCGCCGAATCTTTCGACAGCCGACTAATAATATTCAGGCTATCAGCATTAGCAGCCAGGGCGATCGTAGTTCCCAGCAAAATCGCCACCCCTCTAGCATTCCGCTTATAAACACCAGAAGCACGCTGCATCGATTGGTCAAACCAAATTTCAATTTCTTTCTGAAACCGCTGCAACTGCTCTTGAGTATCTCCGCCGCCTGTTTCAGCGCGCTCAGCTAGAATATAAAGACTGCGTTTCAAAGATTCTGGCATCATCTCCAAGGTTTCTTGAATTTGGTAGTAAATCGGACTGTCCTCTTTGTCCTCCATGATTTCTGCTACCGTATCCTGAGTTTTCCTAACTTTCCTCACGGTATTTAACAGATTGCTCAAACTCGGTTGCAGTTGCGCCCGCAGCGCCGCCCGCTCATATTCGCTATCAAAACTCGCCTTAACAAATCCCATCTGCCTCTGAAATTCTCTTCCTGCTAGCTCAGTTTCTGGCAGATAAACCTGAGAATCATTAATATAAAATCCGAGCTTTTCCGACATCCGATCCAAACTGTTGTTCAAACTACCCAAATCGTTTTTATAATCGGCAACAACTCGATTAAATTCAGCAGTCAGCCAACCAAATTCTTGCTCGATAATCGGTTTGGTAGACTCCGGCAGATTCAGACCCTCTCCAATCACTTGAATTTGTGCCAACTGTAAATCTTTAAATCTTTCCAATCGGGTTTTAGAGATCGATCGCACCAAGCTAGGAATTTTCAAAGTATCCAAAAGGGTAGCAGCAAAACTATCTGCTGGAATATAAGAAGGCCCGCTTAATTTATTGCCGAAAACATTCTTAGTGCCAGTCATTCGCAGGAAAAAATGCCCCAAGCGGTGCGTAATAGAGCGAAATCCTTCTGGTAACAGCCCTTTCGCTCCCTGATTCAAATCCTCGATCGCGGGATTGGCGTAAATCGAATTTGCTAACTGTGCGACACGCCGAAATTGCAGCGGATCTGTGGTGCCTTTGCTGTCGCCAGAAATCAGCATTTCGATCGATTTTTTTAAATGTTCCGCCCGCCACTGCAAAACAGTAGCAATCAGTTCCTGAATTTCCGAAGCTAGCAAGCTTAAAGTCAGGTAGATAAACACTAAGCCAATTATAATATCTATGATTACAGGTAAGTTCATGGTATTTCCCCGATCGCAAATAACTGCTGTCTAAGCTTACCTTCTGTTTGGGACGCGAAAAACTCTCTTAAGTTATGTCAGAAATCTTTCCATTCCCAGGCCGCCAACCAAAAACTCGCTTCAATGACAGCTTGACAGACAAACTGTGGATGCTGGCTTTTTTGTTGGCTGCGGTGCTGATTTTCGGGCTGAATCTGGGCGGCGCAGCGTTGCGGGATTGGGATGAAGGGATTGCGGCGCAGGTAAGCCGGGAAATTTGGCGCGGCAATTTAAATTGGTTGTATCCGACGATCGGCCGGGTGCCTTATTTGAACAAACCGCCGCTGGTACACTGGCTGATTGGGCTGTGTTTTGGCGCAGGCGGTGTCAGCGAATTGACGGCGAGGTTGGTACCGGCGATGCTGACGGCCACTTCAGTGCCCATGCTTTACGCCATTGGCAGGGAGTTGTTTCCGCAGCGCTCGATCGCCATTTTTTCGGCTCTCGTTTATCTGACGCTGCTTCCGGTAGTGCGGCATGGACGTTTGGCGATGTTGGACGGAGCAGTTTTGTGTTTTTTGCTCGTCTCGATGTGGTGTTTGGTGCGATCGCGCCGCGACTTGCGCTACGCTTTGGGGGCGGGGATTGGGTTCGGACTCATTTGTCTGACTAAGGGCGTGATGTTGGGGCTGCTGCTGGGTGCGATCGGCTTGGTTTTCCTGGTTTGGGATACCCCGCGACTCCTCACTTCTGGGTATCTTTGGGGCGGATTGGCGATCGGAACTTTCCCCGTAGCTGCTTGGTATTTTGCCCAATGGCTGCACTACGGCCAAGATTTCATCAACGCTAATTTAGTCAGCCAATCTTTCCGACGCATTTGGGAACCGGTAGGAAATCACAAAGGCCCGCCCTGGTATTATCTTTTAGAAATTTTAGAATCAGCATGGCCGTGGCAGTTATTTTGGCTGCAAGGGCTGCGTTTGAGTTGGGAAAATCGCAATTTTCCCGGGCCAAAATTAGTGTTGGTTTGGACAGGAGTATATCTGCTGGCTATTTCGGTGATGACTACTAAATTGCCTTGGTATGTTTTGCCAGTTTATCCAGCTTTTGCTCTAGCTGTTGGCAGTTATCTCGCGGAAGTTTGGGAGCAAATGTGGCTGCCGGAAGAGCAGATCAAAGATGAAGCAGAAGAACATTTTAATGCTATATCTTTGTTGCCTCATCCGGCTATTTTGGGACTAATAGCAGTAGTTGCTGTCGTCGGTTGTGTGTACTTCAGTGGCTTGGTAAGGCTGGGCGGACAAATTGTGTCTCCCCAGCGAGATTTGCAGTTAATGCTGATGTTTTTAGCTTTGACAATGACACTGGCGGCTGTGTTGCTGCACCGCAAAGATCGACAGTTTTTATTAGTTTTAATTTGGGGAACTTACGTCACGCTGTTGGTATTTGTCGCTTCCGATAACTGGGTTTGGGAATTAGCGGAGGATTATCCAGTTAAGCCGATCGCCGAAATTGTCCGCCAAGGAACCCCAGTCGGTCAGCAAGTCTTTACATCTCACCGCCTCCCCCGTCCCTCGCTGAATTTTTATAGTGAGAGACAAGTTATTGTCGCCGACGGGCCCACACTTAAAGAGAAATGGCAATCTCTCCCTCAACCTTATTTTCTGTTGGAAAAACCCGTTCTCAAACATCTCGCTTTGGACAATGCTCAGGTTGTCAAAACAGCGGACGATTGGGTTTTGGTAACTAAAAAGTAAATTATATCGTTTCCGGTCGAACAACCACGATCAAATTGGTTTGTAGTGAGGACTTTAGTCCTCAGATTCTGAGGACTAAAGTCCTCACTACAAACACTTTCTCTTACTGGTAATTGAGCCAACATGATATTCATAGTTAACAGCTAACAATCAACCAACTGCCTTTCTATTTTAAACGCCGCCTCCACTCTTAGATATTCGGCCTCAACCTGTTTTAAAAGCTCGCAGGCCGGAGCAGGTAAAGCTTGGTTCGCTTCTGTTCCGATGCGGCCCATGATTTCGAGTTGCTCGCACAGCTCAAACAAGCCAAAAGCACCGAGAGTACCGCTAATCGACTTCAAGGAGTGAGCATCTCGCTGTAAAGCCAGCGGATCGGCGTTGCTGAGGGCCACAGAGATGCCTCGCAGCAGTTGGGGAGCTGTTTCGAGGTAAAGATCGATCGCCTCGTCCAAAGCTTCGACTTCTCGCAGTCCCTCTATAATCTTGGCACTCAGGACATCGCGACTTTCTAACATGGCCCGATCGACATTTGATTCGCCGTACCCGACGCAGGCGGGCGAATTGGGAATTGTCGCTTGTGCATTTCCCGCAACAGCCCCATTCGAGCGAGATTGACACGCGCTCAAAGCTCGCACCAACTCTTCAATCTCGATCGGCTTGCTCAAATAGTCGTCCATCCCCGCAGCCATGCACTCTTCGCGATCGCCCTGCATCGCATTTGCCGTCATCGCCACAATCCAAGGCCTTGGGGATTTTCGATTTTCTATCGATTTTAGATTGTTAGATTGCTGATGATTAGCAAAAACTTCTGATTCTTCTGTGGGATTTTCTGAGCCAAAAGCCTCTGAAAATTGCTCGCGGATGCGGCGGGTAGCTTCCAAACCGTCCATTTCCGGCATTTGCACATCCATCAGCACCACATCGTAAGGCTGGCGGTGCAAAGCTTCGAGCACTTCGATACCGTTTCCCGCCACATCCGCGCGATATCCCATGCGCTGCAAAATTTGCAAAGCTACTTTCTGATTCACCAAATGATCGTCAGCTAACAGAATCCGCAGCGGTAATTGCAAAGCCAGCATGGGTATGCTTTGTAAAAAAGACCCGCTGGTGCGCTGCATTCTAATTTCAGTTGTCTGTTTCCCAAAAATATTGATTAAAACATTGTAAAGCTGAGATTGTTTGATCGGCTTGTTTAAAAAAGCAGCGAAATTTACGTCAATCGCAGAGTTGTTAATTTCTTGTCTGCCGATCGAAGTTAGCATCACTAACGGCAACTTTTCGCAATCAGGATGCTGGCGAATTTGGGCAGCTAAAGTCAAACCGTCCATGGAGGGCATTTGCATATCCAAAACTGCCAAGTCAAACACCTCTTTAGCAGCGAGCCAATCTAAAGCCAAACGAGCCGAAGCTGAAGCCCTAGGCACCATTCCCCAAGACTGAGCTTGCAGAGTCAAAATTTGGCGGTTGGTAGCATTGTCATCGACAATCAAGACTCGCTTCCCAGCTAATTCTGGTTGAGAATTGCTCAAGTTAACTGGCAATAAACTGCTGCAACCAGAAACCAGTGTGCTGAAATAAAAAGTAGAGCCGACAGATGTGGGATTTTGAGCGATCGGCTTGTTGCTGAGTACAGATTTGCCAGAGCAATATTTTTCGGCAATTTCGCAAGATTCTCCCCATCCCCAATCAAAAACTGCCCCTTTAAAATCTGCCGGAGGATTGCCGGCCAGACAACCCATACTTTGCACCCACATCCTGCCGCCCATCATTTCGGACAAACGCTTGCTAATTGCCAAACCCAATCCGGTACCGCCGTAGTGCCGACTGGTGGAAGAATCAACCTGGCTGAAAGATTTAAACAGCCGATCCATGCGATCGCCCCGAATGCCAATACCGGTATCTTTGACCGCAAATTCTATTTCGTATACTTGGTTAATTGCTAGCGGTTCATCAGCGTTGGCTGCGGGGTGTGAAATCTTTTTTGCCGTCACCGAAACCACCACTTCTCCAGCTTCGGTAAATTTAACAGCATTGCTGAGCAAGTTGATTAAAATTTGCCTCAAGCGGGCGCTGTCGCCGATCGCCGTTGTCGGTACGGAGCGATCGATCAAGTAACCCAATTCCAGTTTTTTTTGTGCCGCCTTGGCAGCTACCAAGTCCAGAGATTCCTCAATGCAAGTGCGGATGTCAAACGGATGTTCCTCCAAGTCCAATTTACCCGACTCAATTTTTGAGAAATCTAGAATATCGTTGATCAGCGTCAGCAAGGCATCGCCGCTGCTGCGGATAGTTTCTACAAAATCGCGCTGTTCGCCAGTTAAGCGCGTATCCAGCAGCAAACCCGTCATACCGATGACTCCATTCATGGGAGTGCGAATTTCGTGGCTCATGGTGGCTAAAAATTCGCTTTTGGCTCTAGTAGCCGCCAGTGCTTCGTCGCGAGCTTTTGCCAAATCTACGCCTGTTTGCTGGCGTTCGAGTTCGCTTCCCACCCACTGAGCCATCAGTTTCACCAACTCTCTGTCCAAAGCTCGGAACGGTTCTGCCAGAGGAGTCGCAGAAAGGAAGCACAGAGTGCCGTAAACTTCACCTGTCACCGTGACGGGAATGCCCATGTAAGCTTCGATTTTGAAAGCAGGATCGTCCGTGTTGAAGGACAAAGCCGCAAACCTCGCCGACTCAAAGTACATCGCTTCTTTGGCTTTTGCAGTAGTGGCGCAGAAGGTTTTGGAGAGCTCGTAGATTTGTGAAGCGGCGATCGACCCGTCGGGACATTCAACAGCCATAATTTGATATTTGTCGTCTTGAATGCGCGACAAAATTCCCACAGACAGGCCTAACTGGCGGCATCCCATGGCCAGCAATTCTTGGAGGCGCAAATCAAAGGTAGAGAGGCGGCCCTGCGGGTCTGTACGGGGAGCCGAAGTCACTTGGTACAAAGCTTTAATCGCAGCTTCACTTTCTCGCAGTTCTTGTTCTGTTTGCTTGCGCGCGCTGATGTCGCGGGAAATGCTGATAATTTCTTGTATGGAGCCAGTCTCCGGATCGCGGATCGTGCGGCTGGTGGTTTCAAACCAAATGTATTTGCCGTCTTTGTGGCGGATGCGGTAGCTGACGGTGTAAGTAACTGGGAGCGCCAGGACTTTCGAGTGAGCCTTGGCGATGGTTTCTAAATCGTCGGGGTGAAAATAATCGTTGGGAGCGCGGCCAATGAGTTCCGAAGGTTCGTATCCCAGCAAAGCACGGCTGGCTGGCGAGACGTAAAGAAACACGCCTTCGGGGTTGTGTCTGGCGATCATGTCCGTGGAGTTTTCGGCCATCAACCGATAGCGGTCTTCGCTCTCCTTACGTTGGACTTGAGAATTGCCCAATGCTTCTAGCATTCGGTTGATGTCGTCGGCCAAGCTTGCGAGTTCATCAGCTCCGGCCATCTGAACCCGCAAGTCTGCGTCGCCGTTGGCTGCGATGTTGCTGACGCTCGTGCTCAAGTCCGCCAATCTCGCCAAGACTAAATTTTCTAGCAACAGCAGGGCGATCGCGCTAAATACTAAACCTACTGCCAATATGGAGAAAGTAAACAGTTCTAGGGTAGCTTGACCTTGGCGAGAGATTACTCGGTCTACTTCTACTCGCAGCAGCAGCGCTAGGTTGCCGCGGATGTCGCGAATCAGGGCGTATCCCGCGACTACGCTGTCGCTGAGCGGCTCCACTAAAATTTCTACTGATTTGAGGTTGGAAATTTTGAGTTTGAGATTTTGCAAATCCTGGCTCGATCGAGCTATCACCTTGGCGCCGTGTCCGGAATAGTTCGCTGCTCCTACTTTAAAATCTAAACTCGGCAATCTAAAATCCACTGACAGGTGAGTCAGTTCTGAAAGCAAACCGATTTCGCTGCTGTCGAGGTAGCGTGCCAGGATCAGCGTCCCGCGCGGCGGGCCTTGGGCGTTGCTGTCGAAGATCGGCTTTGAGGCAATCAGCAGCGTGGCTTCTGGCAAAGTGAGGACGCCTGTTTTGGCGGGGAGCCGATCGCCCTGCTCTGTCGAGGACTGTAGCAGCGCCTCCGTCATGTGCTGTTGTAAGTTTTCCGGAATCGGGATTTCGGTTTGGGATTTCAGGTCAAAACCTTTGCTGAAGATGGTCTTACCGTTGGAGTCCAGCAGCACCAATAAGTTTAGTCTCAAGGAAACAAATGTCGCATCCACGAAATTCGACTTGACAAAATCCTCATTTCGTGTATTCACAAAAGAGTAAGTATCGTCCCACTCGGCGTAATCTTGGGCGCTGGTGTCTAAATTCGACAAGTCGTCATCTAGCGCGTCTAAAGCCCGCGCCACATCCTGGCGAACGTACTGTGCCTCCAAGTTCTGAAAATCGTGCAGCAGAATGGTTGATGCAGTGGCATAGAGAACCACAATCAGGCTGATCAGCGCTGCACCGATGATTAATAGTGTTTTTTTTCGGAGTTGCATGGCGTCGCCCCCCTCACGGTGTTACTAGGTAACTAGCCTGGGGAGGTTTGAGACGTAGGTTGTTTAGCATTGGCGATCGCAGGGCCTGGGTGTTTTGACTGTTGTGGGCGGACTGGGAAAAGCCCTTGGTATTTCCAAGGTATCAGGTATCTCGCCCCCCACAGTCAGTGTAGTATTTTCACATCTTTAGTTCCCTTCATCAAAAAATTGGGTAGAAACCCCGTCCTAAAAGGACGGCTTTATTGGTATAATTTGAGTGGTCAATGACCCACCCGTGACGATGGAGACATAAACCCTAACACCAAAGCTTGCAACAATTGCAACGGGGAAGAAAAATCGGTAGACCGGGAAAAGAGGACGGGGCAATGGTAAACATCCCCAGAATCAAACAGTATATAAGAATTCCTTTTGGTATTCGACACGTAAAAACCGCTGGGCTAGCGGGGTTAGTCTGTGGAGCGAACGTAAGACCAAATCTCCTTGTGGGTAGAGGCAGTTACTAAGAAGCAGAAACCTAAGTTGTGAGGCTTAGGAATCACCGCACCGACCGGGCGGTGAGTATGTCAATATGCACAACCGATCGCCTGCGAGTCATGACCTGACGCTCGCGATTTTCTGAGATCGGGGCGATCGAAGTCAAAAAAACTTCGCGTTTGATACTCGCGCCGGCCAGCGCAGGATGGCGGTTGACCGAACAGGCGTGCTTTCCTTGAGAACCGCTCTTGAGAAGGCTGATAACAATTCTGTTTTGTTTTATGGTTCGATCGTTCGGACTAAAGTCCGCATTCATGAAGGACTAAAGTCCTCACTATGAACCAATTTCACAATGGTAAATAGAGCTGATACATTCTTGAGAAGGCTGATAATAATAGTGCCTGATGTCAGTAGAAACTCACATTAGGCACTATTAGAAATCCGATCGCGCAAATTGACTCTTTTTTACCGGATAACGGCTAAAGCACCAGCGCCGGCTGCTGCAAAGGCTGAGGAAAGAGCAGTGAAAAACAACCACCAAGATGCAACTTCCGCTGCTTTCCGAGTTTCTTCAGCTTGTTTTTCCGCTTGCACTTTAATGCTTTCGAGGCGAAGCTGCGCTTCTTGCTGCAAGCGTTCCGCTCTTTGCAAGACGCTGTTGCGGCTTCTCTCAATTTGGTCGATCAAGCGGTTAGCATCTGCTTCAGAAATGTCCTCGCGCGAACTAATTAGGGCTACTAAAGTATCGCGGTTGAAATGACCGAGCCGATCGCGCAAAGCATCAAATCCGGCTTGCGGATCGTCAAATAACTTCCGCACGTCCCGCGTAATCCCTTCATAATTGAGTTCAGGGCGATCGAGCGAATTGAGATAATCCCGAACTTTTCCGAGAACTCCGTCAATTACCGACTGAATGCCCTCCTGTATTTTCTGAATTTGTTGTTGAAATTGGTCGCGCACAGACAAAATTTGATCGACAATCCGAGTAGCTTCTGCTTCCGAAATATCCTGCCGCTGAGACAGCAGAGAAATCATAGTCGCTCGATCGATGTGCGACAGCCGTTCGCCCAAGCTGTAAGCGCCGACTTTTGGGTCGTGCAGCAGCAGTTGCAAGTCCCGCTTGATGGCTTCGGGATTTAATTCTTCCTTGCCCGTATTGCGCAAATAATCCTCTAAAACACCCTGAAAATCTTGCACTTGGCCTTGCACCCGCTTTGCCAAACGGCGCGGCGCTTTCACGATCGATCCCAGAGTTTCCTGCACTTGGTCGATAATTTGATTGACTTGTTCCTCGGTCAAATCTTGTCTCTGAGCCAGCAGTTTGACTAACGTATCGCGATCGACCTGAGACAGGCGGCCGCGCAGCGCTAAAGCTCCTTCTTTGGGATTTTCCATCAGTTTGGTCAAATCCCGCTGAATCCCCTCAGGATTGAGTTCTGACTTGCCAGTATTGCGCAGATAATCTGCCAGGGCGGTGGTAGTTTGGTCGTACTGATCCTTAGCTTTTTCTGCCAATTTTTGCGGTGCTTCCAGCGCGCTGTGCCAAGTTTCTTCGGCGCTGTCGAGAAGCTGATTTACTTGGTCTTCGCTGAGGTCTTTCCGCTGAGATAGCAATTTTACCAAGGTTTCGCGATCGAACCGAGAAGCTCTAGCTCTCAGCGCCCCGATTCCCGCTTCCGGGTTGTCCAGCAGCGTTTTAAAATCGCGCTTGATAGCTTCGGGATTGAGTTCTTCTTTGCCCGTAGACTTCAAGTATTCTTGTACTTTTTGCCACTGGTTGTCTAGTCGGACTTGCGCTGCTTCTTGCAGACCTTGAGCATCTGCTAAAGCTACATCTCGAGTCGTTTCCAACTCTTTAACAATCTGTTCTACTTCTTGGAAACCGAAGCCTTCGCGGCCTCTGAGGATTTGCACGAAACTGTCGCGGGTAAAAGGAGTAAGCCGATCGCGCAACTGTTCGTAAGTTACATCGGAATCCTCTAAGATTTTTTTGAAATTGCTGCCGATACCTGATGAAGTCAGTTCTGCTTTCGGCGTCAGTTTCAAATAAGTTTCTACCCGCCACTGCAAATCGCGAGCTTTTTCTTGCTCCTCAGCAAAAATTACAGTTTGTAAAACTCGCTGTCTAATTCCTTCTAACTCCTGGGAAATTTCTTTAATTTTGTCTTGGGTAAAAACGCCGCGACTTGCCAGGATTTCGGCAAAATTCGACTGTTTTAGTTTTTCTAATTCGCGGCGCACAGTTCCCGGATCTGCCGTCGGATCGTAGAGCACGTCACGAAACTCGCGCTCGATCGCGGTAGGGTTCATCTGCCACGAATAAGTGTTGAGCAAGTAGTTTTCTACGTCAGCACGAATTGGGCTGTAAGTTTCTGGTTCGCCTTTGACTTGAGCGGTAACTTTATCAGCTTGCTGAGTAACTTTTTCTTTAGCTACTTTGAGCTGACCCATTACTTTTTCCACATCGAAGTCAGAAATATCCGTGCGGCCCAAAACTACTCCCATTAAAGCATTGACTGCCATACTCGTTGCTTGGGACATCATCGTCGAGCTTTGTCCGGGAATTTGACCGCCCAGATTGCCGAGAACTTTTTCTACCCTACTTGTCAGCGTATCTGAGAGCAAATCTCCTGATTTGGCTGATTTGAGATAGTCGATCAATTGGGCGATGCCGTCTGATTTCTGGCCTTGTGTTCCTACTTGTTTCCAAGCATCTTGGAGTTGGTCTACAATCCGGTTGACATCGCGCTTTGATAAGTCCGATCGCGAACTTACTAAATCTACGAGAGTTTGGCGATCGAGATTCGGCAAATTTTCGCCAGCAATGCTTTTGAGTTGCGGATCGTTGAGCAATTTTTCAAACTCGCCCCGCATCGCTTTGATGTCTAATTCCGGCGGTTTGAGGCTTTGAATGTAATCTTCGACGTTTTCGCGCAAACTTGTGGGGTCGATCGCGGTACCGAGTTCGTGGCCCACTGCTGCTGCTGCTGCTTTCGCTGTGGCCACTACTTGGTTGCTGGCTGCTTTGGCGCCGAGGGCTGCGGCTGCGGTGCCGAAAATGGCTTGAACGCCGGATGTGGCGGTGTTAACGACGGAACCGATCAGGGAACCGACGGTGGTGGAGCTCACCCAGACGAGTAGTGAGAAATAAGCGGCCCAGATGACTAAACCGACGATCGCACCTAAGCCGGGACTGCTAATCAAGCTCAGCTTAACTGCTAGCAAACAAGCGAAGAATAGGGCGACGGTGACGGTGATTAGAGTCCAAGTGCCGACTTTGCTGCCGATCTTGCGCACTGGGGGGCTGCCACTGTCGGAGTGGTGTCCGTCATCGTGGGATTGTCCCATGTAGGAAAGGCCCGCGGCTACTGATAAATTTGTGAGCAACAGTTGGAAAGCGCAGGCGAGCACGACTCCAGCTATGAGGGCGATAAAAAATTGGGGGCCCGAATACAGGAGTGCTGCGTCTTCTGCTGTGTTTGTTGTAGTAGTAGTCTGCTCTACTGGTACTTGGGCCAGCCAGAACCCGATCTTATACAGTTGTGGATTTATTGGCAAATTTTGATACATAGTATATTCCTCGTTAAAGCGTGGGTGCGCGTTCATTGGCGCGAGCTGACTAATGTATAGTTTGAGACTTATGCCCCCAAAGCCAAGTATTACCTTATTGACGAGCTAAAGCATCCCCCTACAGTTGGAAGTGTATAAATATGTCTGCGGCCTACTGTTGATTGAGAGATAATTGTGCTATGTCAATTTTGTAGGAGTTGTTAACTAGACTTTTTTTAACGAACCGCAGAGGGCGCAGAGAACGCTGAGGAAGAGAAGAGAGTGAAAAATAGTTGTTAGTCGTAGGGTGCGTCGCCATCAAAAATCCCTAAATAAATATCGATAATCTGATAGCGACGCACCTGTCTAATCGCTCGTAGACTGTAAACAAAGGCAACACTTGTTTGGTCGCAAAACTTCGTAAACATGGTATTATTAGTTATTAGCGTTCAAAGGATGGGATAATGCAGCCAGAAACTCATGCAATTATTATGGGTGGCAGTTTGGCAGGACTGTTGGCTGCTAGAGTATTAGCAAAACATTTCGATCGCGTAAGTATTGTTGAACGAGATTTTTTTCCAGAAACAGCCGCGCCTCGCCCCGGTATTCCTCAATCGCGTCACCTTCACATCCTTTTGAATCGAGGCAAAATCATCCTAGAACAGTTGTTTCCCGGCTTGGAAAACGAACTGGTAGCTGAGTGTGGTGCTCCGAGGTTAGATCCGAAGTCGCTCAGGTGGTTTAGTCCCGCGGGTTGGGCTCCGCATTTTAGCCCCGATCCAGATGATTTAATTATGTTCAGTCGGGATTTACTCGATCGCCAAATTCGCCGCCGCTTGACTGAAAATACGAACGTGCATTTCCTCGAAGGAGGGACAGTAACGGGGTTGCTGGCGAATGCCCAGGGCACAGAGGTTGCTGGCGTGTCGGTGCGTTTTCGCGATCGCCACAATCCAGCTAATATTAATGAAGAGAATTTGAATGCAGATTTAGTCGTCGATGCTAGCGGTAAAGTTTCTCAAACACCTAAATGGTTGAAAAAACTGGGCTATGAACCTCCGCAAGAAACGCTGATCAATGCTTTTGTCGGCTATGCTACCCGCATCTATGAATCCAGCGGTAAATTGTCAGACACAGTGCCTGTATTTGTATCAACAGCACCGCCATTTCGCACTCGCGGCGGTGGAATTTTCCCGATCGAAGGCAATCGCTGGCTGGTAACTCTCGGCGGGGGCGATCGCGATTATCCTCCCGCAGACGAAGCAGGTTTTATAGAATTTGCCCGCAGTCTGCCAACCCCAATAATTTATAATGCAATTAAAGATGCAGAAGCCATAACACCTGTGTATAGTTATCGAGGTACAGAAAACCGTTTGCGCCACTACGAACGCCTCTCCCGTTATCCTGAAAACTTGGTAATTGTCGGTCATGCTGTTTGCGCTTTCAACCCAGTTTACGGCCAGGGAATGACGGTTGCTGGATTGGATGCTCAGATGCTGGATGAATGTCTCCAAAAACAGCGGCAGCGGTATCCAGCAGGCAATTTAACAGGCTTTGGGCGACATTTTCAACAAAAACTAGCAAAATTACATACTATCCCTTGGACGTTTGCGATCAGTCAGGATTCGCGCTATCGGGGAAGTGCAGGTGCGAAACCAAACCTCGCTACGCGGCTGACAATTGATTACATGGATCTGGTGTTAAAAGTGCTGGTTGGGGATGCGAAAGTTTGTCAAGCTTTTTTGGAAGTTCTGCACATGATTGAGTCGCCGGCGGTACTTTTTCATCCCGGGATTGCGTTAAAGGCGATCGGGCAATTTAGAAGTAGGGAAACGGCATTGCCGTGTCCGGCGGTGGGTGCGGCGAATGAAAAATAATTTGCAATTTAAAAATGTAGCAATAGTTGGTTGAAGTGGTATTAGTTCGCGATCGCACGGGGTGGTCAGAAACCGGGTTTTTTACTACGAAAAGACGCGTTGTAGTCCGCAGATCGGGTAAAAAACCGGGTTTCTTTGGGCTGACGTGTCCAGGACTGGGTATAAATCAATACGGTTTACTTAAGAGAGATCCCCCCTAACCCCCCTTAAAAAAGGGGGGGACAAGAATCCTCTCAAAGTCCCCCTTCTTAAGGGGGATTTAGGGGGATCTCCGGAGCATAAATAGTTTTAAGTGAACTGTATTGGGGTATAAATTATGATAGCAATTGCCAAAGTTTTTTGTAGTTAGGATTTTAGCGCTTAAACATTGGGCTTTCAGGACTGAAGTCCTTACTACGAACCAAATTGTCTAATTGTGCTTGCATTTGATTGGTGACAAAATCGAAACAAGCATCGACATAATCGCGATCGCGCGCCGCCTCCTTACCGTACCTCTCAAATACAATCGGTTCGCACACGCGAGTCCGAATTTGCACGGGAAAAGGCAGATTCGGCAAAGGCCCAATACTCAATCCCCAAGGCAATCCCAAATACACCGGAAACACCACCGGATCGATGCCCAACAACCACGGCATCCCCCATTCATGCAATTGTTTTGCTTGTTCGTACAAATCGGCCAACACTATTAAAGTATCGTGGGCACCGTGGGATATAATTGGGACGATCGGCACTGATTCTCGCAATGCTAATTTAATAAATCCTTTACGTCCGGCAAAGTAGATTTTATTGCGCAAGTGGTGGGGACGAAAAGTATCTTCTGCGCCGCCCGGATAAACGAGAACCGGGGCATTTTTTCGCAAAGCTGCGATCGCCATTTTCGGATGTGCTTTGATCGCGCCGCACTGCACCGCCATGCCAGCAATATCAGGAGAAACTTGCCAAACCGTCGGGTGCATCAATCCGTAGGCTAAGCGTTCCGTGCCGTACCTGTGGAACCATTCGTATAGGAACATAAACATATCCGGTGTGGCGATTCCCCCGTTGTGAGAACCGACAATGAGCATTTTTCCGCGTGCGGGGACGTGGTGCCAGCCGTCGCTTTGAACGCGAAAATAGTAGCGGTACAGCCATTCCCAGATTGGCAGCAAGAGTTGAATGAATTCGGGATTGCGATCGTCCAAAGATAATCCGTCAAAGCGAGAGGTTTTGCTGTTGGTTCTGGGGCTGGATGCAGAATGGTTCATTGATTGGTGCTTGGGTGCGATCGGCGGCAAAAAAGTATTGTTTTAGTATTGCAATTTCTTGGGAATTGACATATACTTTTTATATAATGGGAATTGGTGCAAAAAAAATAAAATTCTCGCTATTTCCATTATGATATATAAGTTTTATAATACAACAAAAGACCGAGAAAAGTCAACACAATATTAGCGAAATTTTAACAGTTAAATCATAATTCTTGGACATACTGCCTCAACACAGGTGGCAAAGTATAAAAACTTCCAGCTTTGTCGATGAAGCAACGCCGCGATAACGATTGTAGGGCATTGAGCAAATCTGGCGATCGCACAGTGCCAGATTCTAGTAATTTTGCCAGGTTGACTGGTTCGCTTTCCCTACAAAACAAAGAGAGGACTTGTTTTTCTAGTTCGGATAGGCGACTAAACTGCTGCTGTA
Organism: Microcoleus sp. A006_D1; assembly: GCF_036702805.1. Taxonomy (NCBI): domain Bacteria; kingdom Bacillati; phylum Cyanobacteriota; class Cyanophyceae; order Oscillatoriales; family Microcoleaceae; genus Microcoleus; species Microcoleus sp. A006_D1. Next base: position 462,580 of record NZ_JAUBVZ010000002.1, on the reverse strand, counting down.
AAACATCTTTCAAATCTTCTGGCAACAATACGGTATCGTTTAATAATAACTCTGTCGCGCCAATTCCCAACTCTTGCATCAAAGTCGCCACGCTTTTTAACCATAACGGATTGCCTTGGTAGATGTGAATGAGTGTTTCGCAGTTATCGATTTCTGCTAATCCATAATCTCTGAGTATTTCCCGTGCGGCCGCGATATCTAAGCCTGTGAGTTGTAAGGTACGAATGGGAGTATTTTGGCTTGTGAGTTGAGGAACTTCTTTGGGTGGTTCCCAACCGATTAGCAGCAAGCAACTTTGATGGGACAATTTTTCTATTTGTTTAAAGAAAGAGCGATATTCTTCGTATTCTGGTTTATATTTTCCTGCTAATTCGCCACGGCTGAACAGGTTGTGAATGTCATCTAAGACGATTAAACAGCGATGTTTTTGTAAATATTTAATCAGCGGTAAGTGTGTCTGGTTTGTTGGGGATACTTCTGGTTTTTCGGAATTGGAAAAAAGCTGTCTTATTTTAGATTGAAGTTTGTCTATGGTGGGGAATTCGTCTAGGGTGTACCAAGCTGTGTACTCAAATTCGTCTTTGATTTGTTGTACGAGTTTTACTGCTAGGGATGTTTTGCCGATGCCGGTGATGCCGGTGATGGTTATGAGGCGGCTGTTTTGTTGTAGAATCGAGGTTGTGAGGGTTTTGAGTTCGAGGGTGCGATCGAAGAAAGCACCTAATTGTGGCATCTCGCTTAAATCTTGATGCGATATTTCTTGATTTGGTGGGTGTGAGTTTGGTATGTTTGGCGGGTGTCTAGCTTCTCCACAGGTGTTAAAACTACTAATTGCTACATTTTCAAAATTAGAGACATTTTCAAATATAAACCTTCCCATTGCCGATCGTAAATTGGTTTTACTTACTTCTTCGCCTAATTCCTCTGAAAGTATTTGCCATAACTTTGAGCCAACATCCCTGACATAACTCTCGTTACAGTGAATCTCTTCGGCAATTTTGGTGTATTTCTCACCTTGCATTGTTCCTCGCAGAATCGCCTATTGTAAGTTATCGAGGTGCTCACCTGTCTTGGCAAACACCATCTCGTCAGCCATTTTTAACACTTCCTTAAAATTCATGCAGCATCGCAGATGTTGTGATTTTCCGTATTATACCTAACTTTTTCCAACATTTTCTGGCATTTTTCAACATTTTTAAAGCAGCAAGTTTGAATAGCAGACTAAATTGCCAACAAAATTGAGCATTTTGGGCTAGACAAAGCTTTAATTTATCAAGGATAATGAAAAAAAATTATAATTACGTGCTAGATCGCAAGGTGCAATTTACCATATATTTTGCTAGATTATTATGGTTGCAAAATTAGGAGTAACATAATAGATGAATTGGTATAATAATCCTACAATTGCGGGAATTATTGGTGCGGTTGTTGGCTCGGTGATAACGGCAGGAGTATCCATGTGGATAGCCAAAAAAACAAGTCAAGTGAGACGAGTTGATTGCATTATTAACGATGCCTCCTCACTCTTGTCGTTTTCAGATACAATTCGCACTGAATTAGAGATTAAATATTCAGGAGAACAGGCAAGTTCCGTGTTTCTGTTCAATCTCGAAGTATTTAATTCGGGTAATCAAGCAATTATAAATCAACCATGTTTGATACGGTTGGATGATCAGGCGAAAATCATTGGTTACAGGATAAAGACTCAGCCGGCAGTTGGCTTTGGCGAAATCAGCAAGTTACAGAGTCAGAATAGTCTCGATCTAAGCATTCAGCTATTGAATCCAGGAGATCGTGTCTACCTTGAGTTAATATCTGTGAATAACGTATCTGATGAAATTCACGTGTACATGAAAAATGCGAATGTTCTCGATCGCTTATATACCCGTCAAGCCGCAGAAATTGCAATTTTAGGAACTCTTAGTAAGGCTATGGACCCAACGCTTATGTTATTAGCTATCATACGCTCAGTTCCATTCTTCGGGGGGGTCGCAGAGCCTTTCATGATGATTATGCTGACGGAACGGTTTGAAAAAGCATTGCGTCAAAGAAAGTAGTGCGATCGCCCATCCTACATATTCCCTTAACCCTCGTGTCACCTCAACCTCTCTTTCCGCCGACAATCCGATCCATTTCCACCATCTCAAAGGGCGATGATTGCACACTCTTAGCGTGAAGTGTAGCTATCCCGTAGGGATCTCGCCCCAGCGAAAAAAAAGGGCGATCGCACATCTACCTAATTGACAGCCAACAAACCAGACATATTCAGCACTTTCTCCGACCAAATCTTTGTTTGTTCCGCCACCCTCATTCGTTGTTCGGCATCCTCCCAAATCCTTGCCCAACAATACTGCCAGCAAGCTAACTGAACTTGTAACTCAACTAACTCAGCGGCAATTTCTACCTCTGCATCCTTAGCCGTCCACTCAATAAATATCTTACTTTCTTGCAGCAAACCTTCAACCAGTTCGCCATTAGCTGAATTTTGACATCGAGATTTAATTCGTGCCAAATTCGATGCTAAATTCCCCAAACGAATCGGTAGTTCGTCTCGCAAATAGCGTTCTTTTAAAGCATTCCAATCTCTCATAATCCTCCTAATAACTGTTGAACGATTTGAGCAACCCGTTCTCGAATAACCGGGTCTTGAATTTCCATTGAGCGATTGTTCTGACGCGGACGAATATTGATTAGAGATTCATAACCTACCTCTTGCGTCAGCGGATACCAGTCTGCTCCCCAAATATCTACCTGCTTGCTCCCGTTTTCCAGCAACAAAGCTTCGCAATCAGCGTGAAGTTCTCCACCACCTGTCAGAATTCGCCGTTCGATATCCACTGCCAGTTTAATATAACTGCCAAGGATTTCTAGCATTTCTTCAATTTGCTGTTGAGTCCCACGCTCTTGAATCAGATAAATCATCCCTGAATCAGCTTTAGATTTAATATGATGCTTCAATATTATACAGGTTAGCTAGTGTGTCAATACTTTATCCCATAGCTTGCTCTGAGGGGCGTAGGTGAAGCCGACCTTTGGCATCGCCCTTTCTTCCATATTCGCTTAACCCTCGTGTCACCCCAACCTCTTGTCCCACCGACAATCCGATCCATTTCCACCATTTCAAAGGGCGCTGATTGCACAGAGGGCGTGAAGTGTAGCTATCCCGTAGGTCGATCGCCACAGCAAACAAAGGGCGATTCTTACTAAACTAATTGCCAGCGCCCAGAATCGAAATATCGCTGTATTGCTTGAACATTGAATCAGCACTCACAAGCGTCATATCCTCAAGTTGAGATTGAGCAATCAGCATTCTATCAAAGGGATCTCGATGATCTAATGGTAACGCAGCCGCTCGTAAAGCATGAGGCGCTCTAATTTCCAAATACTGCACACCTAACTGTACCATGCGACTAGAAATGTAGCTATCTATCGGTTCTGGCAGCGGCAACTTTCCGATCGCATTTTTTATACCTATTTCCCAAATACTAGCAACAGAAAACCACAGTTCATTCATTTCATCGGCAATATGGGCGATCGCCTCCTCATTCAATCGCTCTGGTTCAGCAAACCACCATAACCAACACTGCGTATCCAGCAAAAGTTTCACTTTTAATCCCCCTCGAATGCTGCCAAAATCTCTTTTGGCAAAGGATCGTTAAAGTCCTCTGGTACAATAAATTTCCCTCGATCTTGCCCTAAACTAGCTCGTCGATTGGATGAATTACGAAACGGAACCAACTTCGCTATTGGGATAGATCCGTTTGAAATAATAATTTCTTCTCCGAGTTCCACACGCGACAATAGTCCTGAGAGATTTGTCTTAGCTTGATCGATATTTACAGTTTCCATGTTCTTAAAAAACTAAGTCCATAGGCTAAGTTTACTCCGATTGTGATTAGTTGTGCAAGTTGGTAGCTTTCCCCTTGAGCGATCGCCCCATCCTACATATTCCCTTAACCCTCGTGTCACCCCAACCTCTTTTTCCACTGACAATCCGATCCATTTCCACCATTTCAAAGGGCGCTGATTGCACAGAGGGCGTGAAGCGTACCTATCCGGTAGGCCTATCGCCCCAGCAAACAAAATGGCGATCGCCTTTTTTCTGCCTCGATCATCTGTGTCAAACAATCTTGACGATGATATTGGAGATTCGGAAAAATACGATCTATGATAGATTTAAGCAATTACTTTCAAAAACCTATGGAATACAATGAAATCATCACGATTGAACCTGGAAAACGCAGCGGCAAGCCGTGTATTCGGGGAATGCGAATTACTGTGTACGATATCCTAGAGTATCTAGCTGGTGGTATGACAGAGGCAGAAGTTCTAGAAGATTTTTCCGAACTCACTTCCCAAGATATCAAAGCTTGCCTTGCCTTTGCGGCTGATCGTGAGAAAAAATTATTTTTGGCATCCATTTGAAACTACTACTGGACGAAAAATGATCAGACGGGATTATTCACAGGATTATCGATTTGTATCCAGATTCCGCTCATGTCAAAACCTTGGCACTTACCAATACTGATGATTCAATTATTTGGGAATATGCAAAAGCGAATAATTTTGTGATTGTTTCCAAGGATTCTGATTTTCATCAACGGAGTTTGCTGTACGGGCATCCACCCAAATTTATCTACCTTCGCATTGGTAACAGTCCAACATCCAAAATCGTTCAGATATTAAGAAATAATTTTGACATTATAATTCAATTTTGGAATAGCGAAGTAGAAAGCATCTTGGTATTGGCTTAATGCTTTGGGGAAGCCCCATCCTACATCTTCCCTTAACCCTCGTGTCACCCAACCTCTCTTTCCGCCGACAATCCGATCCATTTTCACCATCTCAAAGTGCGCTGATTGCACAGAGGACGCGCGGCGTAGCTATCCCGTAGGGCGATCGCCCCAGCAAACAAAAGGGCGATCGCCTATTTTCAATTATCTAAAAACATTAATCTATCAGTCAAAATTATTATGTCGATCGAGTCGGCAGTGTGAAATTTGTAAACAGTTGCACATCAAACTTACTATTTGTCAAGGAATTCACTAAGCGTTCATCCAGTGTTAGCAACGGTGCTGTAACTTGCTCAGAGAGTGCCACATAACAGCCATCATAAGCTGTAATCGCATATTCCAAACCAATTTGAACGGCTTCACTTATTAGCTCCTTCGTTGAAGTGACTTGAAATCGTAAAGCTTTCAAGTCACTTAGATCTGCCTGAACAAGTTCTGCGGTGTAAAGGTTAGCTCGAACATATTTCCAAAGAACATTAGTACACTCAATATAAAACAGATCGGGTACGAAAAACTCAACATCCGGATCGTCAAGAAGATCGAATAGTTGATTAACTTTGGGAGTCAGCGGATCGGCAATAAACAGCTTAATACAAATATTTGTATCGATTACACATCGTAACGGAACAGTCATCTGTTGCGATCCTCTGCAATCAAAATCGTACTATCCATTAAGCCAAAATCCCTTGGATTAACTCTAGGACGACTGCGAATCCTCTGTAGGATTCCTGACATTGGTTGGTTCTCTTGCGCCCGATCGAGCGTTACTTTATCAGACTCAAACGATCGCTTCAATAGACGAATGACTGCTTCATTAAGAGTCAAATTTTTTTCAGAGGCAAGACATTGAATGCGACTGTACAATTCATCTGGCAGGTTTTCAATCTGAAGTGTAGCCATTGCAGTCTTATTAATTACTTGATTTATTATATCACCAGTTTAACTTAACTATCCACCAAAAGAGCAAGACACCTGCGGTACGCTTCGCGATCGCCCTTGTCATTTTTGCCTGTCAAGCGCCCCAACCAAATCAAGCGCGATCGCCCTTCTTGCATCTTCCCTTAACCCTCGTGTCACCCAACCTCTTTTCCCACTGACACTTTTATCCATTTCCACCTTTCAAAGGGCGATGATTGCACACTCTTAGCGTGAAGCGTAGCTATCCCGTAGGGCGATCGCCACAGCAAACAAAAGACGATCGCCCCTGACACCAAATACCAAACACTGCAATGATTCTACGAGTTGCGATCGCCCTAACTGTTTTTTCCCACAATCACCCAACACACCGAACCAAGTCAAAACCCTAGGAATCTAATCACAATTAAGTACAAAAGTCAACACCGTTTCATCAATTCCCTTGAGTTTCAGCGGCTTATATTTAACAATTCGACCTTCCTCAACATAATCTGCAACCGCAGCCGAAATCAGCACAGTGTTTGGTTCCGCCACTTCTTGCAAACGGGCAGCAATATTCACACTTGGCCCGATCGCAGTATAATCCGATCGATCGGGGCCACCAAACATCCCCACCACCGCAGTACCCTGATGAATTCCGCAGCGAAACCGCACCGCAGGAACCCCATTTTCCCCCACAATTCCCTGCTCTAACCAGCGCTGGTTAAGTTCCTTGAGAGCTCGCAGCATTTGCCTTGCAGCAGCTATAGCGCGGCGTACTTGCTCATTAGGCGTTAGTTCCTCCGGCGCGCCAAAGAGAGCCATTACCGCATCTCCGACAAACTTGTCCACCGTACCGCCGCTGTCAAAAATAGCCTTAGTCATTGCCGCCAAATATTCATTCAAAAGCTCAGCTACCCGGCGCGAGCGCAGCGTATTTGCCATTTCAGTAAAACCCACAATATCGCTAAATAAAATAGTAATCAATCGCGGTTCCGGGCGCAAATCCAAGGCCAAATCTCCAGCCGCTGCGGCCTTCACCATCGACGGCGGCAAAAATCGGCGCAGCACCGACTCAGTTAAATAACTGTTCAACTGCTGCACTCGGCGCTCGTTTTGTTTGAGGGCGATCAAATTACGCACTTCTGCCAACAATTCGCGATCGTTAAAAGGCTTAGACAAATAAGCATCAGCACCCCGTTCTACTCCTTCAATTCGAGTATCTTCGTCGGCTTTCGCAGTCAGCAAAATTACCGGAGTTCCCCGCAATTCTTCATCCTGTCGAATCATCCGAATCAAATCCAAACCAGAGATTAAAGGCATCATCAAATCCGTGACAATTAAATCGGGACGGCGGTTTTTTGCCACGGCAAATCCTTCTTGTCCGTTGCGGGCTAGCAAAACAGCAAAACCGGAATCTCGCAGAATTCCCGATACATAAAAGCGCAAATCTGGATTGTCGTCAACTACCAAAACCGTTCCGACTGCTGTTTCTGAACTTATCGGTTCGAGAGCCTCGAAATTATGATTTTCTGCCTCATCTTCCGACAAATCCGCCTCCACATCTGCCAGTTCCACCGCTGCTTTGGATGAGTGAAACTCCGCAGGTATTTCTAGTACCCGTTCCGGGGGTAAATGAGTCGAACCGAAATGCAGCCAAACGGTAAAAGTAGTACCTTCGCCGTAAACTGAATCGACCGAAATCTGACCGCCGTGAAGTTCGACTAATTCTTTGACAAGTGCCAAACCTAAACCGCTGCCTTCGTAGGAACGGCTAGCAGAACCTTCGGCTTGGTGAAAGCGCTCGAACAAATAGGGAATTTGTTCGGTGCGAATGCCGATGCCGGTGTCTTTTACTTGCAGCAAGCAGTGAGCACCGGCCGATTCAACTGTCAGGGTGATTGTTCCGCCTTCTGGGGTGAATTTGACAGCATTTGAGAGCAGGTTGTAAATAACTTTGTCAAATCTTTCAATATCCAAATAAAGTAATGGACATTCTTGCAGTTGGGTAATTAATTGTAGTCCTTTTTTCTCGCAGTAGGCGCGGAACGACTCTGCGGTAGAGTAACAGAAACCGACTAAATCGCAGGGGCGAAAACTCGGCTGCATCCGTCCAGCATCGAGGCGCTGCAAGTCTAGCAGTTGATTTACTAAGCGCAGGAGGCGGCGGGAATTGCGCAAAGCGATGACGGCTTGTTCGTAGGGTAAGTCTTCTTTGCGGCCGCAAGCTGATTCTAGAGGGCCGATGGTTAGTGTTAAAGGTGTGCGGAATTCGTGGGAGATATTTTGGAAAAATTCGGTTTTGAGCCGATCGGCTTCCAGGAGTCTTTCTGCTTGCTGTCTGGTAGTCTGGTAGAGGCGCGACTGCTGCACGGCTAGAGCCGCTTGGGTTGCGACTATTTGAGCCAGGTCAATGTCTGAGAGGTTCCAGCGGCGAGTGCTGCGATTTTGGCGCAGGGAAATGCTGCCGATAATTTTGCCTTCCGAGAGCAAGGGAACGACTAACAGAGCCCGGGCTGGCGATCGCACTTGCAGTTCTGTAACATTTAAATCGGGGCGTTCGTCCAAGTCTTCGATCGCCACCGGCTCCTGTGATACCATAACTTGCAGCAACACCGGATTGCCGCGAATCGGCACCAAAGACTGCGGCAGGGAAGGATGGGCAAAAACCCAGCTACGAGTGTTCTCCGCAGCACTAGCAGCCGCCGCAGAGCCGGGAGAGTTCCCAACTACCTCTGGATTGCTAAAACCCTGTTCTACAGCCACGGTATCCTTAGTTGTGTCGTAGAGCCCCACGCACTGGACGTATTCATCATCTTCTGTCCACAGAGAAAGGGCGCAGCCGTCAACTTGTAAAGCTTGACCGAGTTGTTGAGTAATGGCTGCAAAAATATTTTGGGGGTCGAGGCTCGATCGAATTGCCGTAGTAATAGTATTGACTAAGGCCTCGCGCTTTGCCAGGGCCCGCACCTGTTCGTAAGCCCGGGCTTGAGAAAGCGCCAAAGCCGCTTGGTCTGCCACCGTAATTACCAACTGTACATCGTGGTCTGCCCATCGGCGCGGTCGATCGAACTGGTGCAGCGCCAAGACTGCCATCAGTTCCATTTGGTAAAACAGCGGTACGATTAAGCTCGATCGAATATTCGCAGCTTGGTAAGCCTGTAGTCGCTGCTGATTGTCCCAGTTTAAAACTCTCTCGTCAGTTTGGGCATCTTGAATCACCTCCACATCCAGAGTTTCCCAAACCAAATCCGGCAGCAAATCCGGCGAAAGTCCAGCAGCAGAACCATCTCGGAGTTTCGCGAACGGCGAATGGTAAACAAACCACTCATCCGCCACCCGGCCGTCTTGGAAAGGCCGCAGCAGACAGCAACTCACCTCAAACATCTGCCCGATAGTTTCCACAATTCTTTGCAGCATTTGCTGGTAATTGGGAGCCGATCGGATAGTATTGGTAACGGCATAAAGCAGCGATTCTTGCGAGAGAGCCCTGCGGAGTTCATTGGTGCGCGCTTTCAGGACATTGTGAGTATCAACAGCTTGACTGACAAGAGTTTTGAGTTCTTCAGCATCCCAAGGCTTGGTAACGTATTTGAATACTTTGCCAGCGTTAATAGCTTCCACTAAATCTTCAACATCCGTATAGCCAGTTAAAATAATCCGGATCACATCGGGGTATTGAGCCGCCGTCAGGCTGAGAAACTCCGTACCGCTCATTTTTGGCATTCGCTGGTCAGAGATAATCACGGCAACTTCTCCCTCTTGTGCTAAAATTTCGAGGGCCGCGGGGCCAGATTCGGCTCTGAGCACTTTGTAGTCTCGATGGAAGGTGCGGTAAAGTAAGTCAAGGTTATCCGGTTCGTCATCGACAACCAGAATTTTTAGCTTAGGATTTTCTTGGGAATTCATGCACCGTTCTCCTGTGCCCCGGGGCAGTTCGATTTAATAAGTCAGATGAAAGGAAGAATTGCTGGGTTTCAAATGCTGAAATCATACCCTTTTCCAGGTGCAATTTGTGATGGAAATGACTGATGAGTTCCGGGTTTGGAGTTGGCCTACAGTTGCATTATTATTTGAAACTGCTATCACCATAATTTGTGAATCTGAATTTTTTGTGAGTGTACAGAAGCCAGCATAAACCTTAATTTTTAAGGTCGGCTTTTTCAATTTTGAATTCTTCTGAGTCACAGTTGTCTGTCGTGCACCCCAATTTTATTATTTAATGATATTCACATCAACTCGTCTCGTGGGAAGTGTCCGCTGACCCCTCACCTCTATGCAGAAGAGGAAACACGAATCCGGCACTTTTAATAGCCGTCTGGATATCTCATAATACATAGCAATAACCGTCCTGATTGTGAGTTGATGTGCCCAATTTATATTTTATTATCGCTCCTGGGTCTGTTTTAATTGCTATGTAAAAACTACTGGCAACAGGATAAAATAGATATCCCATATCTTCGCCTATGTTTTTTGGGCACCCGAGGTTACAGCAACTTTAACAGTCCGCTTTCGGATGCAGCCCGCGCTCCAACACCAAGCCCCTGAGTGATATTTGGCGGTTGACTGGCACACAGCAGAGCCGGGGAAGTGCGAGTGACGCAATTGCTGTACCATTTTAGTGAGACTTGCACTTTTTCCAGCGATCGCGCCATTTTTTCTGCCTCCTGCAGACCTTATACCAGCCAATTACTGCGGCGAAACACTGCCAGCTAGAGCATCCATCTGTTAATCTTAGCTAGGGATGTACTCTGTGGAAACCGGCTAGTCGATTTTCTGTTTTCGCATTGAAGATTTTCGATTCACTCCACAGATGAATCTGGAAGCCCGAAGTTGAGTCTAAAAGTTTGATCTCTCCACGACCGGAGTCAAGGACTGGTATCAGTTTTTGGGCGCTGTCCATCAGAAAGATCGAGGTTTTGAAATTGTCGATCGCGCGTAGCACAGTATCGCAGCACAACATCGAGCCGTTGGGGAAACCCGCGCCGACTGTTTTTACCCATCCAAATTTAAATTGGACGGTGGAGAGAGTACCCCCGGCGCCACAGGTAAGGCTAGGAATGCGAGGGGATGGGCTTGCTGATTAGCTCCAACTGCTGAAAGCTGGGTTGTGGGGCCAATCGGGCCAGTGGCGAACATCCAACGCTATGGCGCGCCCGGTATTGGTCTGACAGGTGGTTGAGTTTTTCAATTACCGCTGTACGGATAAGTTATATTCGATCGAGTATTTCCGCCAACACAGAGCGGCAAGGTTCGGGAAACCTGACATTAAAACCTTTTTAATTGTTTTTAATACGTTTGCCGCTACTCACAAATCTAGTATTAGGGGAGTGGTTTTCATCGAGAGTAACTTGAGTCTTAAATGCCCTAAAGTGGCACCAAATATCTGATACTACTTAAGTTAAACCATAAAAAAAGCGATCGAATGGGGCGAATCAACCATGCCTATAAGTTACGTCAGAAGATCATAAGTAAATCCAGCCGATCGAACGCCAAATACAGAGCGGCAAAAAGCTTGCTGTGTATGTCTTCTACCTTCTACCTCCTACTTAACATTAGTGAATTTTCTAAGGTTGGCAGCTTAGAAACAAGCATAGAAAAATTAATATAGTGACCTGGAATTGTGAATCCTTCTTTTTTTTCCTCACCGTCTCACGAACAACAAACTCCCGGACTTTCTGGCTTTTCGATCCGCGTCGCTGCGTCGAACGACTTGACGCAACTAGCCGATATTTTGGCGATGAGCTTTTACTCCCGCGAGGGGTTGGTAGAATGGGTGTATCCGGTGTTGCGTTTGGGCATTTACGAAGATTTAAAAAATAGACTGCGCTCTAAGGCAGAACATTACATTTGTCTGGTTGCTGAGCTAGTCTCGGGCGAGGCAGGAATGCAGAATTATCGATCGCACCAAGCTCAGTGTATGGCAGGAACAGTAGAAATGGCTCTGCGTTCTCGCTTCCCTTGGCAAATCCCGAGTTGTGACTATCCTTATTTGTCAAATTTAGCAGTTCACCCGGACTATCGGCGCCAGGGAGTTGCTCAACAATTGCTCAGCAACTGTGAGGAGACAGCAAGAGAATGGGGATTTTCTGAGATTTACCTTCATGTTCTGGAAAATAATCACGCGGCGCGACAGTTGTACTATCAGGTGGGCTATCGCTTGCAACAAGTGGATTGGCATTGGACTTATTGGCTGTTGGGCCAGCCGCGCCGGCTGTTTTTACGCAAGCAGATTTCGCTCTCATAAGCTTGGATATTGGAATTAGGAAGGGGAAATTGGGAATGAGTTTGAGTTTCCTAAGATCGGGGAGCGAGCAACCCTAATAAAATTGGTTGGCATCGGACTTGCATTGCATGAATCTTTGATGGATAGATCTACCGCAGATGAAAGGCAGATAGACACAGATGCAACGCAGATAATTTTAAGATTGTTTGCAACTTTTTTAATTCAAGTAAGAGTGAAAACTTGAGGTGCTTTCCCGGGATTTAGGATGGTGAGAAACGCCACAGAAGTTTTGAGCTGCTGTGGCGTTTTGTTATGAGAATAGGAGACTTCCGCCGCCTATTCTAGCCCTCAGTACGCAAGAGATTTGATGAGAGGAAATCCGAGGAGCCGATCGCCCCGTTAACCCCTACCAGATTCGCTAAAACCCGATTGGTTCCTGCTACTTGCAGCAACGTACCGTTAGGAGTGGCGCTAAATTGCAACTGCTGGAAACTCAGGCCGCCAGTCAAAACAAACTTATCGACGCCTACCTCAAAGTTAATCACAGTATCGGTGCCGCCATCAGCAGTCAACACAAATAGATCGCTCCCAAGGCCTCCGATTAAAGTATCGTCGCCCGCGCCGCCAAACAGCCAGTCGTCGCCAGCACCCCCGTTGAGAATATCGCTATCTTTACCACCGTAGAGAGTGTCGCTGCCAGCATCTCCGTTGATAGTATCTTGGCCTTCGTTGCCGTAGAGCAAGTCATCGCCGTCACCGCCGTCCATGCAGTCTTGCTGGCCGTTGGCATCCACCGGGAAACCCCGGTTATCGGAGCGATCGCCGTAGATGGTATCGTTGCCCTCGTTACCGCAGAGGTCATCGTTGCCGTCACCGCCGTAAATCAAGTCGTTGCCCTGATCTCCGTGTATGAGGTCGTTACCTTTGCCGCCGTAAATCTTGTCGTTGTCTTTACCGCCAGCGATCGTATCGTCACCTTCGTCACCGTACAGCACGTCAGCACCGGTGTTACCAAAGAGCCAATCCTGGCCGTTGACATCTTTAGCTCGACCTCGGGCGCCGCCGTACATGGTGTCGTCGCCGCTATCGCCGACAAGGGTATCAGAGCCGAGTTCGCCCCAAATCAGGTCATTATCTTTGCCGCCCCAAACGCAATCGTTGCCTTTACCTGCTTGCACGGTGTCATTGCCGTTGCCGCCGCCGATGATGTCGTTGCCGGTACCGCCAAAGATCAAGTCTCCTTCGTCAGCACTGTTAGCTGAGTTGGAACCGCCGCTATCGCCGAGCAGAGTATCGGCTCCTTCGCCGCCGTAGAGGGTATCAGAGCCTAATTGACCGTAGATCAGGTCATTGCCTTTACCTCCGTAAGCGCGATCGTCATCTTTGCCTCCAACCAGGGTATCGTCGCCTTCTTGGCCGTTGAGGAAGTCGTTACCGTCGCCTCCGTAGAGCAAGTCGCGTCCTTGGAAGTCAACGATCCTTTTGCTGTTGGTGCCGCCAAACAAGGTATCGTTGCCGGTGCCGCCCATCAAGGTATCGTTGCCGACTTCACCGTAGATCAGGTCATTGTCTTTGCCTCCTAGGGCAATATCGTTACCTTTGCCGGCATGGATAGTATCGTTGCCTTCGTTGCCGTTAATGATGTCTGCACCGTTGCCTCCGAAGATCAAATCGCCATTCTCCGCAGCGCTGCGGTCGTTATTATTGCCGTTGTCTCCCAAAATCGTATCGGCACCTTCATCTCCAAACAGGGTGTCAGAGCCTAAGTCGCCAGCAATCCAGTCGTTCTGTTTGCCGGCATGGATGATATCGTTGCCCTCACCGCCGTAAACAATATCCGTGTCTGTGTCGGCAAAAATCGTATCATTGCCTTCGCTGCCGTAAATTTCGTCGGCGCCGTCTTTACCTAAAATCAGGTCGTTGCCTTCAAAACCGACGATTTTGCGGTTGCCTTTGGTGTCATTGATGAAGTCATTGCCGTCGGTGCCTTTGGTGGTTTGTCCCTCTCCCATTTGCGAAATCGGCCGGACAAATCGCACTGCGGGCGGTTGCTGCGGCGGTGCAAAGTTAATTCCCGGTTTGCCAGAAATCGGCGGACAGTCACACTCGGTATCTGGTTCGGCGATCGGATTTGATACTATCGGTGGTACGGGGGTTGGTGTGGGCGCTGGTGTGGGTGCTGGTGTTGGTGTTGGTGTTGGTGTTGGTGTGGGCGCAACTGGCCGCAAGATGGCAGCAACTGTAGCAGTAGCGGGACTGGTGGCGCCACCGTTGTCGGTGGCGCTGTAGTTGAAATTGGCTCCCGTAAATTCGCCTGTGGCTTGGAAAAATAGTTGCTGAAGTTGTGCCGGAGTCAGGACTTGACCGGGTGTTACTGCTACGCCGCCGCCCAAAGCCGGATCTCCTAAAAATAGTAGTCCTTGGTCTGCTGGGGGCAGGGTGTTGATGGTGTAAGAGGCGATCGATCCGTCGGGGTCGGTTCCTCCCAATCCCGGAACTCGGGCGCTGCCGTTGGGTGCCAGACTGAAGTTAGCATTGTTGGCCAATGGCGGTAGGTTGCTCGTCGGAGCAATGGCCGCAACTGTAGCAGTGGCGGGACTGATAGCGCCGCTGTTGTCGGTGGCGCTGTAGTTGAAATTGGCTCCGCTAAATTCGCCGGAGGATCGGAAAAATAGTTGCCCTATCTGTGCGGGTGTGAGGACTTGGCCTGGTGTCACCGCAACGCCGCCGTTAGCCGGATCTCCTAAATAGAGGATTCCTTGGTTGGCTGGGGGCAGGGTGTTGATGGTGTAAGAGGCGATCGACCCATCGGGGTCGCTTCCTCCCAATCCCGGAACCCGCGTGCTGGTGTTGGGTGGAACTATGAAGTTCGCATTATTGGCAACTGGGGGTTGGTTGGCGGAAGTTGGTGTGGGAGTGAGAGGTGTAGCACCCAAAGTAGCGGTAGCAACCGGACTGGTGGCGCCGCCGTTGTCGGTGGCGCTGTAGGTGAAATTGGCTCCGGTAAAGCTGCCTGTGGCTTGGAAATATAGTTGCCCGATTTGTGCGGGAGTCAGAACTTGGCCTGGTGTCACCGCTACACCACCGTTGGCGGGATCTCCTAAATACAGGACTCCTTGGGCGGCCGGTGGCAGGGTGTTGATGGTGTAAGAGGCGATCGACCCGTCGGGGTCGGTTCCTCCCAATCCTGGAATTAGCGCGCTGGCATTGGGCGCAAGGCTGGAGTTAGGATTTGTGGCTAATGGCGGTTGGTTGGGAGTCGGAGTTGGCGCTGGAGTTGGCGCTGGAATGGGAGTCGGAGTTGGCGCTGGAATGGGAGTCGGAATCGGTGCTGGAATGGGAGTCGGAATCGGTGCTGGAATGGGAGTCGGAATCGGTGCTGGAATGGGAGTCGGCACCGGCAGGGGAATAGCGGCAACTGTAGCAGTGGCCGGACTGGTGGCGCCGCCGTTGTCAGTAGCGCTGTAGTTGAAATTGGCTCCCGTAAAGCTGCCTGTGGATTGGAAATATAGTTGTTGAAGCTGTGCCGGAGTCAGGACTTGACCGGGTGTCACCGCAACGCCGCCGTTGGCAGGATCTCCTAAATACAGGACTCCTTGGGCTGCTGGGGGCAGGGTGGTGATGGCGTAAGAGGCGATCGACCCGTCGGGGTCGCTTCCTCCTAATCCAGGAATTAGCGCGCTGGCATTGGGCGCAAGGCTGGAGTTAGCATTTGTGGCTACTGGCGGTTGGTTGGGTGTCGGAGTTGGCGCTGGAATTGGTGTCGGAATCGGTGCTGGAGTCGGTGTCGGAATCGGTGCTGGAGTTGGTGTCGGCACCGGCAGGGGAATAGCAGCAACTGTAGCGGTAGCAGCGGGACTGACTGCGCCGAGGTTATCTGTAGCGCTGTAGGTGAAATTGGCTCCCG
>NZ_JAUBVZ010000002.1:364020-446660 GCF_036702805.1 Microcoleus sp. A006_D1 | reverse complement strand
TCCTAATCCTGTAATTAATTTGCTGCTGTTGGGCGGAGTGCTGAGGTTAGTAGGTGTCGCTACTGGCGGTTGGTTCGTCGTGGGAGAAGCAGCAACTGTAGCGGTAGCAGCGGGACTGACTGCGCCGAGGTTATCTGTAGCGCTGTAGGTGAAATTGGCTCCCGTAAAAGTGCCTGTGGAGCTGAAATATATTTGCCCAAGCTGTGCTGGAGTTAGGACTTGGCCTGCTGTCACGGCTACGCCACCGTTGGCTGGATCTCCTAAGAATAGGACTCCTTGGGCGACTGGGGGCAGGGTGGTGATGGCGTAGGAGGCGATCGACCCATCGGGGTCACTTCCTCCTAATCCTGTAATTAATTTGCTGCTGTTGGGCGGAGTGCTGAGGTTAGTAGGTGTCGCTACTGGCGGTTGGTTCGGAATCGGTGTCAGAGTTGTAGTGACTGTAGCATTCGCAGCAGTGCCGTTGTTGTTGGCGGGAGTGGGGTCGGGAGTAGCTGAGCTGCTGCTGGCGGTGTTCCTGACGCTGGCGCCCGATAGCGGTGCAATGAAGCTGACTGTGTTAGCAACGCTGGCTAAGCTGGCTAAGCTAGGAACTAGCGGGAAGGTGACAATACCTGTAGCGGCATTGTACGTACCTCCGTTAGGGAAGCTGACTCCTGTTAAACCAGGAATGATGCTATCTGTAATTGTGACGTTAGTCGCTGGATCTGGCCCGTTGTTGACTGTGGAAATTAGGTAAGTAACTCTCGAACCAACAGTAGCAGCCGTAGACCCGGCTTTCGTGGTAACGAGGTCGGCCGTAGTAGCAACAACTGTAGTTGGGACTTGAGATGTTATGGAAGTACCGTTGTTGTTGGCGGGGTTGGGGTCGTAGGTGCTGGAGTTACTAAAAGCAGTGTTAGTTATGGTAGTGCCAAGCGCCCCGGTGACAGTTGCAGTGATGCTGCGGGTGGCGCTAGCACCCCTAATCAGAGTCGGAATCGCCGGCCAGATGACAGTCCGCGTTAGAGAGTTGTATGTGCCGTTGCCAGCGCTGTCGATAGCGCTGACGAAAGTTAAGTTTGCCGGCAGTTGATCTTGAATCAGAACGTCTGTGGCAGTGTTGGAGATAATATTAACATTTCCAGTTAGCCCGAGTTCTGGCCCGATATTGGTGGAAGTAATTGTATAGGTAATGTTGCTGCCTGTAACGGCAAACGCGGGGCCACTTTTAGCAACAGAAATGTCGGCTTGGGTTACAGGAGTAATGATAGTTTCGACAAGGAGATTAGCAATCTCGTGAGTGTTTGTAAACGAGCCTGTCGAACTAGCGAAACCAAATTTAAAAGTAGCCGGTATTGCTCCGTTTCTCGTGACCAAATCCGGTATGTCGATAAAAGTTTCGTTCGTATCAAATACGCCGTTGCCATTATCGTCTAGGGCAACTGAAAGACGACGGTTTGTACCCGGAAATAATGTAATTTGGACTCTTCTTTTAGCAGTGGTGCGAGTGGTTGCCGAAACATTATCTATGCCGCCGGGAACGGTAGCGTTAGTTAAAAAGCTATACGTTGTGGCTGCGCTGCCTCTAATTGCTATTGAATCAGATAGCTGCCCGGTGCCACCCACACGCCCTTCATTGGAATTGGAAAAATTGCCAAATTCGTCTAATCCGACACCTAAATAACCTCCTGCAATCCCGGGCTGGTTGAGAGTGTTGTTGGGAGCATAGCCGAGAGAGCCACCGAAGCCTCCCGCTGCTGTTGGCGTAGTTGTGCCGTCAATTAGGAAAAAACTAACGCCATCGGCACCAATACTGCCGTTATAGGCAAATAAATCAAAGGTAACTTTTAGGCCGTCAGCGGAAGAGATGGGGCTGTTGTAGATGACATAATTTGCTTGGTTGTTTCCGGCTGAGGTTAATCTCAAAGCGCCGCCACCTGCTGGATCGGGAGTGGGGAGACCCACTACACCGGGAATAATGCCGGGGCCGGTGCCTGCGGTTAAGCCAGGAGGAGGAGGTGAACCGCCGCCATTATAAATCCAAGGCCCTAGTACGCTTGAACCTTGAAAGGTTTCGGAAACTAAAGTTACCAGGACAGATGTGTAGGCTTCTAGGACTTCTTTTTTAAACGCTAGTTCGGCATTGATTCGTCCTGTAGCAATTTCCAATTCCCAGTCGCCGCCTAGTGCTGCACTCCCAGTCAGGTTGTTGGAAGCGGCAATATTTGCTCCCGTTAATTCGCTGAGTTTTTGGATGAATTTAATCCCGGATTTGCCGGCGCCTACGTTACAGCCGTAAATCAGAATGTTGGCTTGCGAACCGAAGGCTTTTGCCCACTGCTGCAATTGGCTGCTGTAGGTTTCTAAGTTATCAATATTCAGTTCTTTTGAGCCGATTTCTATCGCGGCTTCTCGGCCGTGAGAAACTATGTGCAGGCTGTTGATGCTGCTGCGGTGAGCTAAAATCTGGGTGATTTGGGCGATCGCATCTCTGGTTGGATTGAGTACAAATACTTCGGTTCCCGCTTTGAGCCCGCCGATCAATTGCCCGTAGTTTTCTACTCGGGAGTCAACAACGACTAGATCTTTTTTCGATGCACTTTCTGCTTGAGAGCTTTCTCTGTCACTCAAAAAAAAGTTGTTTTTAGTGGCAATATCGGTAAATATGGGTGTTTTTACGGCTGACAAATTCGACATATTGGGGATCGTTTTCATAATTCGCTGATTTACTTGTCAGTTCTAACCTACCCCCTTTGAAAAAACTTGATAAACATCAAAATATAAATTTTACATGAATTATTCTTCTTAGTATAATTAAATACTTACGTGTTGTTTTAAAGTGTATATTTTAGGGAAGTCTTGCACTGGGAATACTGTGCCCGCTCGCGGGTTGCCCTAGCTAAAAAATCACCGCAAACCCTAGATACGCAAGCATTTTCGGGCTTTTACTGGGCTATTAAATTTTTGCTTCTTTGAGAATAGGTGATGCCAGAACCGTGAGATTGCGATCGCCCGTTACTTACGTATTGCTGCACAAAAAGGCACTTATTCCGATCGCAAGCCAGTACACCGTACAGTTGTAAGTGTGATTTTTTGTGAAATTGTTACCGTAAATCCACTGAAAAAATCAGTTTCACAGCTCGGGAAAATTTTTTACTTTATATTTCCTTTACTACTTTTGACAGTTGACATCCACGGTTAACTTCCTGAAGTGGCAGCGAAACGATCTAAAAAATATCTGATAATGACCACTAAAACATACATTTATTAACATAACTCAATATAAGTTAACAGTAGTGGTAGTTGACAAGCTGCATTAATCTGTACTATGGGTTTTCGGCTATCCGCTGCGAAAACCCGCGAACCATCGCTAGATTTAAGCATTGAACACCAGATGTTCACAAAAAAATGTCTCCAGCACTACAGTCAGGTAGGGGGTGCGTACCAGCAGGTGAGGTGCTTGGTACTGGGGGGCACCCATCCTAGGCAATACGTACTGTCCGCGCGTGCCCATTCCCTAGGATGCAACCGCAATCCCGCGCTGGTTAAACGTTAATATCGAGTTCCCGCACTAAAAAAGCCCATTCATCTGCCAATTCTTCAATGATTTTTGCAGTGGGTTTGCCGGCACCATGTCCCGCCTTAGTTTCGATCCGAATTAACACTGGTTTTTCTCCCGCGTGCGTTTCTTGCAAAGCCGAAGCAAACTTGAAACTGTGGGCCGGAACCACTCTGTCGTCATGATCGGCAGTTGTAATCATTGTCGCCGGATAAGCCGTTCCCGGTTTGAGATTGTGCAGCGGAGAATAGCCGTGAATTGTGGGAAATTCCGTGGCATTTTCCGGCGAACCGTATTCCGAAGTCCAGGCCCAACCAATGGTAAATTTGTGGAAGCGCAACATATCCATAACGCCCACTGCTGGCAATGCTGCACCGAACAATTCCGGCCGCTGAGTCATGCAAGCCCCCACTAATAAACCGCCGTTGCTGCCACCTGCGATCGCCAATTTGGCCGGTTTGGTATACTTGTGCTCGATCAACCATTCAGCAGCGCTAATAAAATCATCAAACACATTTTGCTTGTTCAACTTTGTGCCAGCTTGGTGCCATGATTCGCCGTATTCACCGCCACCTCGCAAACAGGCGATCGCATAAATTCCGCCCATCTCCAACCACACGACATTGCTAATAGAAAAACTCGGAGTCAGCGAGATGCCAAAACCGCCGTACCCGTACAAATATGTGGGGTTATTGCCATCAAACTGCAAGCCTTTCTTGTGCGTAATAAACATCGGTACTTGCGTACCGTCTTTGCTCGGGTAAAATACTTGTTTTGTTTCGTAATCCTCGGGATTGAAATCAACATTTGGCTGCCGATAAATCGTGCTTTCATCTGTCACCATATTATAGCGATAGATGATGTTCGGCGCGGTGAAACTGGTGTAACCGTAAAAGGTTTCGGTGTCGTGGCGCTTGCCGCCGAATCCTCCCGCCGAACCGATTCCGGGCAAGGCGATTTCTCGCACGAAAGAGCCGTCTAAGTTGAAGATTTTAATCTGAGTGTAGGCGTCTTTCAGGTAGGAAGTGACAAATTGATTGTTGAGGAGACCAATGCCTCCAAGGGTTTCGGCTGCTTCGGGAATGATTTCTGCGAACTTCCCTTGACTGTCATCGCCAGCGAGGGATGAGGGAGCAGGGTTGTTGGTGTCGATCGCAATTACGCGGCCCAGCGGTGCATTCAAGTCTGTTTGAAACCAGAAAAGCGAGCCTTCATTGTCTATGAAACTGTACTCCGACTCAAACTTGTTAATTAGTTCAACAACCGTTGATTCCGGTGCCGTTAAATCCTTGTAAAAAATCAAGTTTTTGGTTTCAGTTCCCTGCCAAACTGATACAATTAAGTAGCGACCATCTTCGGTGACGCCACCGCTAAATCCCCACTCTTTTTGGTCTGGACGCTCGTAGATTAATACGTCTTCAGATTGGGGTGTGCCGAGCTTGTGGTAAAACAGTTTTTGATAATAGTTAACGTCTTCGTGTTTGGTTTTTTCGTTGGGTTCGTCGTAGCGGCTGTAAAAAAAGCCTTTACCGTCGTGAGTCCAGGATGCCCCTGAGAATTTAATCCACTTTAAATGGTCTGATAAATCTTTGCCAGTTGCCACATCGCGAACTTTCCATTCCTGCCAGTCGGAGCCGGAAGTTGACAAACCGTAGGCCATTAGTTTGCCGTCTTCGCTGATAGCTATGCCGCCGAGAGCAACAGTTCCGTCTTCTGAGAGAGTGTTGGGGTCAATTAATACTTTTGGTTCGCCGTCGAGGAATGGTAAAGTATAAAGTACGGATTGATTTTGCAGGCCGTCATTCTTGTAGTAGAAATAGCGATCGCCCTGTTTGAAAGGTATGCCGTATTTCTCGTAA
Source organism: Microcoleus sp. A006_D1 (assembly GCF_036702805.1). Classification (NCBI taxonomy): domain Bacteria; kingdom Bacillati; phylum Cyanobacteriota; class Cyanophyceae; order Oscillatoriales; family Microcoleaceae; genus Microcoleus; species Microcoleus sp. A006_D1. The sequence goes on along the minus strand of NZ_JAUBVZ010000002.1, from coordinate 441,260 downwards.
TCCCAAAGTTGGGTCAGCCGCTGTTTAATTTTGTCCCGCGCCGGGATTTCGCTGAGGTAGCCAAAGGTGACTTGGTTTTGGGCTTCTACCCAGGCTTGAGTTTCCGGTGAGTCGGGGTCTTCGAGCCACCTGTAGGGGTCTGATACCTTCACGCCGTGGTAGTCGTCTGTTTGCTCGGCTTTGCGGGTTGTGGGGTAGCTTAAAGGGCGATCGAATTCAGTCATATTTTTTCACTCTCAATAACTTTGTTCAGTTTAACCTTTTTTGCAACAAAATTGTTATTGCGAGCCTCAGCCAAGCAATCACAGAGGTTGGGAAAATATAGAACTTTTCAATCTGATAAAATACAGGACACGGCAGTGCCGTGTCCCTACCCGATCCTCTGTACTTAACTCTACTAAAAACCGCTATAGATCATCAATTGTCAACTCATCCCCTTCTGGGATCTTCCTTCGTTTCCTTAGCGCCTAAGCGCTTCGCGCAGGCTACGCCAACGCGGTTCGTTTCTCTTACTTGTTAATTCAGCCATAACCAGTTTTCAACTAATCCAATTCCCTCCTTCCTTCCAAAGCGCGAGCTAAAGTTACTTCATCGGCATATTCCAAATCTCCCCCCATCGGCAAACCAAAAGCGATCCGCGTCACTCGGGTAAAAGGTTTTAATAAGTGACCGATATAAAGAGTAGTAGTTTCGCCTTCCACGCTGGGACTAATAGCAATAATTACTTCCTTAATTTTTTGCTGGCTGACGCGCCGGACTAACGGTTGAATGTTCAATTGTTCCGGGCCAATTCCATCCATCGGCGAGATGACGCCGCCGACAACGTGATATTTGCCGATGTATTCCCGCGTTTTTTCTAAGGCGATTACGTCGCGGGATTCTGACACTACACAAATCGTAGAACTATCGCGGTTGGTATTGCGGCAAATTTCGCAAACAGGTTCAGCAGATAAGTGAAAGCATACCTTGCAGAAACCTACTTGCTGTTTGGCATCAATCAAAGATTGAGCTAGGGCTTGCACGTCTTCTTCGGGGCGCTTTAAAATATGCAAAGCCAGCCGCTGTGCAGTTTTTGGGCCGACTCCGGGCAAGCGCTGCAATTGTTCGATCAAACGGGCTAAGGGTCGAGTGTACATAAATGAAGGAAGAAGGAAGAAGGAAGAGGGAAGAAGGAAGAGAGAAGAATAAAGAAATTGTTTGTTCGCAGTACGGAATTCAGTTTGTTCTTGGTTACTTCTTCTTAATTGCAGGAAGAAGGAAGAAGTTGTTTGTTCGTAGTGCGGACTTCAGTCCGTTCTTGATTCAAAAGATTAAAGTCTTCACTACGAACCCTGGGAAGGACTTTAGTCCTTACTACGAACCCTGGGAAGGACTGAAGTCCTTACTACGAACCTGGGAAGGACTGAAGTCCTTACTACGAACCTTGTTTTAAAGTTAAGTTAGCCTCCGCTGATTTTAGCTTTGTAGCCCATTTTTTTGAGGATTTCAGCAAGTTTTTGTTTGTGTTCGCCTTGAATTTCGATTTCATTTTCTTTAGCTGTACCGCCTGTGCCGCATTGGGCTTTTAGCTGCTTGGCTAAGTCTGCTAAAGTTTCAGGTTTTTCTTGAAATCCGCTGATGACTGTAACTGTTTTGCCGCCGCGTCCTTTTCGGGATGCTTCTACTTTCAGATTTTGTTGATTTGAGGCAACTTCCGGGACTCCCCGTTGGAGGGCGGCTGAGTTGTCAACGTTGCCAAACTCGGAGTAAACTACTCGTTTGCCGTCGGTTGTTTTGTTGTCGGAATCTTTGCGTTTTGATGCTGCCATATGTTATAGTGCCTGAAGTTTTTTTACGGGTATTTCTAGTTTTAGCGGGTTGGGGTATAGTTGCGATCGCTCATTGGCGCTCTCATCTTCTACTGATTGTATTAGCCCGTCAAGGGTTGAAGGAATTATAATGAAATTTGTTCGATCGGCTCATTGTGCGCGATCGGCTTTGGTACGATCGACTTGTGCGTGCGATCGACACGCCAGCCTCTAGCTTACCTGCGAATCTAAAAATCTAAAATCTAAAATCTAAAATCCTATGACTGTTACCCCCCTGCGTCTCACCCTCGAAACCGCCCAACGCCCCGACTCCCTCGGCAGATTCGGCAAATTCGGCGGCAAATACGTCCCCGAAACCCTGATGCCGGCTTTATTCGAGCTAGAAGCCGCTTTCCACAAATACCGCAGCGAGCCCGAATTTCAACAGCAACTTCAACAATTGCTGAAAGATTATGTCGGCCGCCCCAGCCCTTTGTATTTTGCCGAACGTCTCACGGAGCATTATGCTAAACCAGACGGCACTGGCGCGCAAATTTACCTCAAACGGGAAGATTTAAACCACACTGGAGCTCACAAAATTAACAATGCTTTAGCTCAAGCATTGTTAGCAAAACGCATGGGCAAACAGCGGGTAATTGCTGAAACTGGTGCTGGCCAACATGGCGTTGCTACCGCCACAGTTTGCGCTCGTTTCGGTTTGGAATGCGTTGTCTACATGGGCGTTCATGACATGGAAAGACAGGCTTTAAATGTGTTTAGAATGCGCTTGATGGGTGCTGAAGTACGACCTGTGGCCGCGGGTACGGGAACGCTGAAGGATGCGACTTCCGAAGCGATTCGCGACTGGGTAACAAATGTGGAGACAACTCATTACATTCTCGGTTCCGTAGCAGGCCCGCATCCTTACCCGATGATGGTGCGCGATTTCCATGCAATTATCGGTGAAGAAACCCGCGCTCAGTGTCTGGAAAAGTGGGGCGGTTTGCCGGATATTTTATTAGCTTGCGTGGGCGGCGGTTCTAATGCAATGGGTCTTTTCCATGAGTTTGTTGGAGAAGAAACTGTGAGATTGATTGGTGTTGAAGCGGCGGGCGAAGGTGTGGATACTGATAAACACGCTGCTACTTTGACGAAGGGAACTGTGGGTGTTCTGCACGGGGCAATGAGTTATTTGTTGCAAGATAATGAAGGTCAAGTGATTGAGCCGCATTCGATTAGTGCGGGTTTGGATTATCCGGGTGTGGGGCCGGAACACAGTTATTTGAAGGATGCTGGCAGGGCTGAATATTATAGCGTAACTGATCAGCAAGCTTTGGATGCTTTTCAGCGCCTTTCGCAGTTGGAGGGGATTATTCCGGCTTTGGAAACTGCTCACGCGATCGCCTATTTGGAGACTCTCTGCCCGCAGTTAACGGGCAGTCCGCGCATTGTGCTTAACTGTTCGGGACGCGGTGACAAAGACGTAAACACTGTCGCGAAGGTTCTGAATATCTAGTTTACCGGAATTTCGGGCGATCGCTCTGTAGGAATGGTCAGAGGGCGGTTGAAACCGCGTCTATACAAACGATGTCCGCATCCGTTCTTCAACCCGCGGAGGCGGGTTTTGTTTGTGTCGCCGCGGTTTCAACCGCCCGGTCTTGTTTATCTTACGCTAATAGTTCATGTCCAAAGCTTTGGTTTTGATATCCTTAGGATTCTTGACAATCCTGCCTAATTGTGCCGAGTCCATTCCTGCGCGATCGCTCCCACAAACTTCCATGAATACTAATATTGCTGCCACGAGTTCAATTGCTGAGTTAGAAAAAGCTGTTAACCAACAGATCAATCAATATCGAGCCTCGAAAAAGTTGCCTGCGCTGACTGTCGATCCGCGAATTAGTCAGATTGCCAGAATTCACAGCGAAAATATGGCGAGTGGGAAAGTTAAATTTAGCCACGATGGATTTGACGGGCGGGCGAAAGCCATTACTGTGCCTTATCAAAGTGTAGCTGAAAATGTTGCTTACAATTTCGGCTACAGTGACCCGGTTCGCAATGCTGTTGATGGTTGGATTAAAAGTGATGGCCACCGCAAGAATATCGAGAGTCAATTTAATTTGACTGGTATTGCGATTGCCAAAAATGCCAAAGGGGAGTATTATTTTACTCAGCTTTTTGTCCGCAGTCGATAATTTGTTATTTGTTATTTGTTATTTGTTATTTGTTATTTGTTATTTGTTATTTGTTATTTGTTATTTGTTATTTGTTATTTATACCAGTAACCAATAACCAGTAATCAGTAACCAATAACCAAACCAGTAACCAGTAACCAGTAACCAATAACCAGTAACCAGTAACCAATAACCAATAACCAGTAACCAGTAACCAATAACCAATAACCAAGAATGGAATTTCCAGATTTTCAAGTGTGCGATCGCGATATCTCCGATTCTCTCTTATCTTATTATTTGACGGCTGAGGATCTCGCCGTTGATACGGAAACGATGGGTTTGCTACCGTGGCGCGATCGCTTGTGTTTGGTGCAGTTGTGCGATCCGCAAGGTAAAGTTGCGGCGGTGCGGATTGCTAAAGGCCAGACGGCGGCACCGAATTTAAAAAAGTTAATGGAAGTTCCGAATATTGAGAAAGTATTTCACTTTGCGCGCTTCGATATGGCAACAATGCGTCACAATTTAAGTATTGACATTGCACCTGTTTTCTGCACAAAGATAGCAAGCAAATTAGCCAGAACTTACACTAACAGACACGGACTTAAAGAGTTAATCCAAGAATTGGAAAAAGTAGAACTCAACAAGACTTCTCAAAGTTCGGATTGGGGAAATTCTCAGCATCTTTCAGATGACCAACTTAGCTACGCCGCGAACGATGTCCGCTATTTGCTGAGCGCTAAACAAAAGTTGACGGCTATGTTGCAGCGAGAGGAACGCTGGGAAGTTGCACAGCAATGTTTTCAGTGTTTGCCTGTTTTTGTGACTTTGGATTTGTTGCAGTACGATAAGATTTTCGAGCACGGCTCATCTTAGGTGCGATTCCCTACGGGATAGCTTCGCTTCACGCAAAACTTTACTCACAGAGGTTCGTAGTAAGGACTTTAGTCCTTCTTCAGTTCGATGAAAAATGACTAAAGTCCTCACTACGAACCTAATTATTATTTATTTATTTGACGGGACGAGATTTGAGTTAAAGAAAATTAAAAATTTAGCACTATTTCTAATTAGGGATGCTCGGAATGGTGTTCGTGCATCAAAGCTTCAATTTGGTCGTCAACATTTCTTACAACTTTTTCCAAAGCGGGTAAGCCTTCCAAAGGTGAAGGAGAAAGCCGAGTGCGATCGCGAATTTGATTCACTTTCCGCTGCAATTCTTGGGCTAGTTGCAGCGCATCCCGACTTAAAGTAGACAATTGCTGCTGCTGGTAAAACCTCAAAGCTGCCCCGCGCAACACTTGCAGCGTGGCTTCTTCCTTGCCGCCCACCGCCATGATCCGCAAGCGCAACAGCAAATGAGTGTTTTGATAGATGCGTTCAACTTCAACTTGTTTGGGCTGATCCACCGGGGAAACAGGCATATCTGTCAGGCGCTTCAACTCGTCGATCACCTCTTGGAACAGCACGGGATGCAGACCTTCGAGCATCGATTTCAAAACGCCGTCTTGACTCCAAAGAATCCGGCCCATCGATTGGTGACGCTCAAAAAACAGGCGGCCGATACCGTCTAACAGCACTCTACCGAGCAATTCTTGCAGCAGTTGGGGCGCGGGCAATGTTGCCAAAACGGAGACTGGGCTTGACAAGTGTAAGGCTTCGACATCCAAAACCGACAGCTCTGGAGGCATCTGATCAACTTCGGCGAGATCGGGTTTAAATCGATCGCGAGCCGGAATTGAGGGTTCGGCCACAGACAGCAGGGTTTCTGCTTCGGAGCCTGAAGTTGCTGGTGCGGGATTTTTGGGTTTTAGGACTGCTGCGGTTTGTGTCGGGCTGGGTTCTCTGATTTGGCTCCCGTGGAGCAAGTAAGCTGAGAGCATCGAGCGCTGAGTGTCCGAGGCAATTTGCTCTGTTGTCACCGAGCAATTCATGTAAGCTAAAATCCGCTGTACGTAGTCGAAGGCGGAGTCGTCTTGGGCATCGACTACGCCTAATTTAAATAGATTGCCTTCTAGAGATAGAGGCAAAACTTGATAGTAAAGGCAGGCTTCAAAGGGGACAACTGTATCGATTAGTTGAAATATTCGATCGGAGTCCATTGTAGCCGCCGAGTCTGTTGAAGATGTATGTACCATTAGCTTCTCTGTAGTCGGAAGCGCGATCGCGCCACACCAACCTGATTTATAATTTAAACCGCTGCAACATCCCTGACGGAGCCATTCGTCTCAAAACCGGAAGCTTTTATCAAATAAAAATCCTGAGTGCCAGAATTTTCTTTCTGCTGTATTCCAGTATCAAATTATACCCAAACTTTGACAATTAGATGATGACGGGCGCACTGGCAACGACCGAATTATGTCACTAATGCGCAAGTATTACCAGAAATAATTGGTTTAAAGCCGGAACCCTGATCGGCGAGAAATTAAAAGAAAACTATTCATTACTCCAATCCTCGGACTTCTTTTGTCAACTGTCAACTGTCAACTGAATGACAGATGCACCACAGCCGATGATTTACGGGCAACCGCTGAATTGAGGATTGGTTACAAAATCGACATTTATTCGATCGCGCTGCTAGCATCTTATCCTACGCAGCAGCGATCGCCATTAATTGCCTGCCGTTAATCTTCGACGGGCGATCGATCGTTGCGGAGAGATTGAGCTGCTAAATAAAGTTTGCTCCACTCGCCGATGACTTGATTGGTTTTCAGTTTTAATTCAGAGGCGATCGCCTCTACACTTTTCCCGGCTTTGAGAGATTCTACCAAATGCCGCTGCACCGGCGTCAGGTCTTGTAAATATTGCTGCCACTGGGCGGGAGTTAAGCCCAAACTGTGTTCTTGGAGCGAAGTTTCCAGCCAGTTGGCAACTAATTCCGGTGCTTGTTTGACCGCAAAAACGCGAATCGCGTGGTAACTGACTTTTTCTCGCAAGCGGTAAATTTGCTTGACCGGCACCTTCAAATCCTCAGCAATTGCCTCTTGGGAACGACCTTGCAAGTAAAGCCGCAGCCACCGCGAAGCCAGCGGATCGACTTCAGCAGTTAAGTAATTCTCAAATTCTTGTTGGACAATTTGCCGCTGAGTTTGCCGCTCTTCCCAAGCTTGATTTTCTCGATACTCGGACATCGCCTGTTCGTCTAGCAGGCTGAGCGGTTCGTCTGTATCGTCTGGTTGAACCTGTTCCGACACCAGCCGCACCCAATCTCCCGCCGGGACTTGTGTCAACCCGCCCCGCTGGGAACGCCGCAGGTAGTTGACGAAGCGGTACACCAGCAGCGGCTGGTTGCGGATCGGCCGCAAGCAGTATTCTTCTGTGCTTGCTAGCAGCAAAGCATTTCGCAAGCGTTTATCTGTTGTGCATTCGGCAATCCAGGCGACTTGCTGCTGGAGGTAGCGATCGGAATTCAGCATTTCCTGAATCACTTCTTGCAGTACCTCCACCGCACTGCGCTGTCTGTCGCGGCTGAGGGAAACCCAGGCTTGGATTTTTTGCCGCAGCACCACCAAACCGCCTAGCCGCCCGATCAAGTTGCGGTAAGCTCTTTCTGGCGCTACTCCCAGATACCGCTGCTGTAAAATTCGATATAAAAAGTCGATCGCCCCAGAGGCGACGTTAAATTGAGTCGGATTGAGAGAGTCAAATCTTTCTGGCTTGTCTCCCAACAGCCAGCGCACAACACTCTCGCGAGTGCTAGAACTCTCCTGCGGGCAATCTTGTTCGAGTCGCGACTTCCAATCTTGTGCCAGTCTTTCCGCCAAGGTCATGTGCTGTTGAGAATATCTTTCACCCCCGATTTTAAGTGGTATGCTGGTCATTTGAGTCTTTTTTGGCTCTAATAGGATTTGCGTATCCCTAAAATAGTTCCATTGCGCGATCGGCGATCGCAATTCCAGGCTATTTTGACGGCCGATCCATAACTTTTGTAACGATCGAACCGGCAGATGAATTGCCTCTTGACACAAACACCTAAATTTGTTATATGCCTAACTTTTTATTAGAACTCGGTACCGAAGAATTGCCCGCATCTTTTGTCGCAGGCAGCGCCCAACAGTGGCAGGTACTCATACCTACAACTCTCGCCGAACAATCCTTGACAAATAACTCAATTAATGTATACGCGACTCCGAGGCGTTTGGCCGTTCTGATCGAAGGACTGCCAGTTAAACAATCAGACAGAGAAGAAGACGTAAAAGGGCCGCCCGCAAGTTCGGCTTTTAAAGATGGCAAACCGACGAAAGCAGCGGAAGGTTTTGCCAAAAAACAAGGTGTAGAAATCGATGCTTTGGAAGTTCGCGCTACGGATAAAGGCGATTTTGTGTTTGTGCTCAAACAGATTCCGGGGCGGATGACGGCGGATATTTTGACCGAACTTGTGCCGCAGTGGATTAATAAGTTAGAAGGTAAAAGATTTATGCGGTGGGCTGACGGAGATTTGAAGTTTCCGCGCCCGATTCGATCGATCGTGGCACTGCTTGATGATACTGTACTGCCAATTACCTTGGTCAGCGGTTCGGATACAGTTAAGAGCGATCGCATTTCCCAGGGACATCGAGTGTTGCACCCGCAACCAGTCTCGATTCCCCGCGCCGAGGATTATGTCGAGTGTCTGCGGGCTGCGGGCGTGGAAGTCGATCGACAACAGCGGAAAACTCAAATTCAAGCACAAGTAGAAGCCGCCGCCACCAAACAAGGCGGTTACGCCGACATTACCGAAGATTTGTTAGAAGAAGTCACCGACTTAGTAGAATGGCCGAACGCAGTTGTCGGCAAATTTGACGAGGAATTTTTGATATTGCCGCCGGAAGTAATCACCACAATTATTGTCACCAACCAGCGCTATTTCCCAATCCTCAAAAGCCCAGATTTCCCCGAACTTCTGCCCTATTTTATTACAATTTCTAACGGCGATCCAGCGAAAGCAGCGATTATTGCCGCTGGTAACGAGCGAGTCGTGCGGGCGAGATTGGCAGACGGTCAGTTTTTCTACAAAGCAGACTTGGTAAAGCCTTTAGAGGATTATTTGCCCAAGTTGGAGACGGTAACTTTCCAGGAAGATTTGGGTACAGTGCGCCAAAAGGTCGATCGCCTGTGCAAGATTGCCAGTTTAATTGTCAATCAACTGCCAATCACAGAGGAAGAGCAAGCTGATGTAGCCAGAGCAGCCTTACTTTGCAAAGCCGACCTCGTTACCCAAATGGTTTACGAACTTCCAGAAATGCAAGGAATCATGGGGCAGAAATACGCCTTAGCAAGTGGCGAATCGGAAGCAGTAGCCACAGCGATTTTTGAACATTATTTGCCCAAAGGCGCTGGGGACAATTTGCCACAAACTCTCACAGGTCAAGTTGTCGGAATAGCAGACAAACTAGATACATTAGTCAGCATCTTCGGCTTGGGAATGCTGCCGACTGGTTCCTCCGATCCTTTTGCCCTGCGCCGCGCCGCAAATGCAATCACTAACATTATTTGGGCGGCTCAGTTGCCCATCAATTTGCACCAACTACTTGCCGAAGTTGTCGCGGAATTTACCGCAGCGCGCCCGGAAACATCGGCGGAGTTGCTATCGCAGCTATACGAGTTTTTCCTGCAAAGAATTAGGACTTTGTTGCAAGAAGAAAATAACGTAGATTACGATTTGGTGAATGCAGTTTTGGGAGAAAACGACCCAGAATATACTGAACGAGCATTGAGAGATTTGTTGGACGCACGGGAAAGAGCGCTTTTCCTACAACAAATCCGCAATAACCAGACTTTGGATCTAATTTACGAAACAGTCAACCGTTCAACTCGTTTGGCGGCTCAAGGTGATTTGGATAAAGTAGAATTGGAACCGAAAACGGCGGTGAAAGCGGAGTTATTTCAAAAGTCGTCTGAACAAGCTTTTTATGATGCAGTCGTGCAGTTAGTGCCGCAAACGCTGCTATGCAAACAAACTCGCAATTACCAGCAGTTGGTAGATAGTTTGACTGAAATTGCTCCGGCTGTGAGCAGCTTTTTTGACGGCCCCGAAAGCGTTTTGGTGATGGATTCTGACCCGGAAATTAAGCGCAATCGGTTGAATTTACTGGGTTTGTTGCGGAATCACGCGCGGGTGTTGGCTGACTTTGGGGCGATTGTGAAAGGTTAAATAGAGGTTAAAGTCGAGCTTTTTACTTAAATACAATTGCAAAACTTGCAAGGATCGTGAAGGTATGAACAATGAATGAGAGACAAATGATTCGTAAATGGGCGCAACAGTCAAATATCTATTTTTGGCTAGCACCACTGGTTGTTGTCGTATACTATCTAGTATGGAGAGGAAACCCTCTGATGAAGGAGGGATACTTATTTGTATTAGTGGCGCTTCTTCCAGTCGCATCATCATATGAGCGTCGCTGTTTATCCAGAGAGATTGTCCGGTTAGAAGAAAAAATTGAAGAACTTGAAAGACGCACTCCTTGAAAAACTCAAAAAAAGGTCGATCGAAATCACAAAAGAGGACACGGCAGTGCCGTTTCCTTACGAATTAGGATACGGCAGTGCCGTTTCCCTACGAATATCACGGGCGATCGCCCTATTGAAAATTAAGCAAAATGGCCCATAGCCAAAAACCCATGCAAGGTTAAGATATTAACTTATAAAACCAGGAAAGTTCGCTCCATCACATAACTTATGCCGATCGCTCATATCATTGGATTAGGAAAATCAGGGAATGCCGCCGCCAGACTGCTCAAACGCGAAGGATGGGAAGTAACGCTGAGCGATCGCTCATCAGCCCCAAATTTGCTCGAACAGCAACAGGAACTCGCTAGCGAAGGAATTGCAGTTGAATTAGGTAAATCTTTTGAACCTGACAAATCTATAGAATTAGTAGTAGTAAGTCCGGGCGTTCCCTGGGACAGTCCAGCATTAGTGCGCGCCCGAGAATTAGGAATTGAAACAATCGGAGAAATGGCCCTCGCGTGGCGTTATCTCAAATCTCCTTGGGTGGCAATTACTGGCACTAACGGCAAAACTACGACTACTGCTTTAATTGCTGCGATTTTTGCAGAAGCCGGGCTTTATGCTCCCGCTTGCGGCAACATTGGTTATGCTGCGTGCGAATTAGCTTTAGCCGAAAAACCGCCGGATTGGGTAATCGCAGAAATCAGTAGTTATCAAATAGAATCATCGCCGTTTGTAGCGCCGCGAATCGGAGTTTTGACAACTTTGACGCCGGATCACCTCAGCCGCCACAAAACTTTAGAAAATTATTACAACATTAAAGCGCATTTGCTGAAAAAGTCGGAATTGCAAGTAATTAACGGCGACGATCCTGTTTTGCGGCAGCAAGGAGTTGACATTTGGCCGGATGCGTGTTGGACGAGTGTTAAAGGTGAAAAAGATTTGTTGGGAAAACGTGCTTTTGGAGCGTACATCGCAGATGGTTGGGTAATCGCTCAAGGCGAGAAAATTCTGCCGGCTGAGTCTTTGCGGATGGTGGGCGAACACAATTTGCAAAATTTGTTGATGGCGGTGGCGGCGGCTAATTTGGCGGGGATAGATAAAAGTGCGATCGCCCGGGCTATTGCTAAATTCCCCGGAGTGGCGCACCGCCTCGAACACATCTGCACTTGGGAAGGCATAGATTTCATCAACGACAGCAAAGCGACTAATTATGACGCGGCGCAAGTCGGGTTGGCTTCTGTGAGTGCGCCTGCAATTTTAATTGCGGGCGGTGCTTCCAAGGAAGGCGATGATAGTGGCTGGATTGATACAATCAAGGCGAAAGCTGCTGCGGTGCTGCTAATTGGGGATGCGGCGGGCATTTTTAGCGATCGGCTCGAACAAGCCGATTATAACGCTTGGGAAATCGTCGAAACAATGGAAAGAGCAATTCCGAGGGCGGCAGAATTAGGCAAACAAAATCATGCTAAAGTCGTGTTGCTTTCGCCAGCTTGCGCCAGCTTCGATCAATACCAAAACTTCGAGCAGCGGGGCGATCATTTCCGTCAATTGTGTCTCGAATCGCTAGCCCAAAAGTAGGGCGGCATTGCGCCATATCCGTAGGGACACGGCATTGCCGTGTCCGGTGCGGGAACGTGCGATTTTGGAGATGCCACAGCCCTCAAACACTCTTCCAAATATCCTTAATTCTCGCCTGCTGTTCCCATTCTAGCTCATGAAAAACTAGCATCATTTCCTCATGAGTATAATCAATAATAATCTCAGCCAACTGAGCCAGGGTTTCTGCTGACAGCATGGCTAGTTTCAATTTGGTCATTGCCTCTTTTTCCATTAACGCTAAAACTTTAATCTTTACCTCACTGTTATTTTAAGTTTCCCTGCAAATCTCTTTCAATTTTGCATTAAAACTAGAAACCTCAGCGACACTAATTATATCAAAATGTCGCGAGGATATTTTAAAATTTTCCCGGCAAACCTGAGAGCGCAATTTTTCATCTATCTCCAGAATCTTGCCTTCGGAAGTGGCAGTTTTTCGCAACAAAATTGCGATTTCCCTTTCCAGTTGGCGATTTCCTTGCTCAAAGAAATCTTGAGAGTTAGAACGAAACAAACCGCTATTGATTTGCCCAATTGGTCTGGCTGTCAGCGATTGAGCCGAGACAGCAGCCGGAAATGCCAAAGATGCTGTTAGCCACAAGCTAGGAATTATCTGTTTGAGAATGCTGTTCATAACTGTCGGGAGAACTTTTTACCTCTGTTGGTTTCTCGTCTTCTGACTCGCTTGCTAATTCATCTTCTAATTCAAGTTTTTCTTGCCACTCGGTAAGCTGCTGAAAAAGTTTCTGGTTAATTTCAAATACGGGTTTGTTAGTTTCTGACATATTTACTCATGAAGGTGATTGAAATAATTTGATTTACGGCGTCAGGTGCGCGCTGCGCACCCTACTAAATATTACTTATGCCTGTGAAATCTTCAGCAGCGACATGATGATGCCAATTAAGGAACCGCCAAGCAAAGTTAAAGTAGCTAAGGTACTAATGCCAAATCCTGCGGCTCGTTTTTCCGCCGCTTGATAGTAACCCCAAGCAAACAAAATGCGTCCAACTATCCAAACTGCACCGATACCGGCGGCCCAAATTGGGCTGACAAATTGCGAAAACAGCCACAGCGAGGGCAAAAATAGAATCATTTGCTCTAAGGTATTTTGCTGAACTCGCAACACTCGCTCAAAGTCTGGGTTTCCTGTCATCTGCGGGGGAGAAACTTTGTATTTGAATCTAGCTCTGCCGACGTTGATGGTAACAACGAAGTAGAGTATTAATGCTGAAACAGTAATTAGACTGGGCCAGAGTGTGGCGTTTGCTTCTGCGAGCATGATTTGGGATTATTCGGGTGGAGTATATATCTTGATTATAAATCAATTATTGTCGATCGCGTCATTCATCGCGATCGGGTCATTCAAGGCACGGGATTTGATGCAACTGCTGGCTAATGGAGCGTGAATTGTTAATAGGTGAGTAGAGATGTTATCCCATCCCTACTCGCTTCCGGCTCTACAATTCAATCACTGCGACTTTCTTTTTACTCTTTTGGTCGCGAAGGACTACGGTATTGTAAGGGGAAGTATCCGTCCCTAAGGGGATGGCAATTTTAACGGTACCCCTATTTTCTTTGAGTTCGCCTAGTTCTATGGATTTATTTAAATTTCCATCTATCGCTAGGTAGGCAATCAATTTTACTTTGGAATTTGTGACTTCTAAATCCTTAAAGAGTAAGGCCTCTCCTCCCTCAGGGTCGATTCCGAGAATGACCGTGCCGTGCACGACAACCGAACTTTCTTCTTCATCTACGTTACCCATCTTGATGTCAGCGGGGTCTTGACCGTCCATTGGCATATATCCTCAAATGTCTGTTGATTTTAAATACTTTTCAGCTTATCTTAATGACCGAACCATAACTAAAATCTTAAGACAGAGATTCCGCATTGCGATCGCTATACCGTTAGTAATAGAAATTTTACCCATCTTAGATTGACCAGAGGATTTTGAGCCGCAGATAGGGGTAATATAGCAGTTGACAGTTGACAGTGGACAGTTGACAGTTGCATAACCCGAATCAAATCATTGATGCAGTACGGGTATCGGCTCTATTCATGAAGTTATTTATGTCCTCACCGATGTGGCGGTTGCTATATCATGTCCGGTCAATTACTATAAAAGTTCGTAGTGCGGAATGCGAGTCCGCTCTCAGGCTGCGGAATGCGAGTCCGCACTACGAACTAATCTTATTGCAGTTAACAGTCCTGGAGTCTCTAATATTTTAGTGCTGCTTCATGGAGAATTTGTATAAACAATTTCCCGACGATTGGAAGGACTTGCATTCCTTACTACGAACCTGTGCGATCGCACAACTCAATGCAGCAATTCCTCTAGTTTTTGCTGGCTCCACAAATACTGATAAAGCCCTGTTTGCTTTACCAATTCTGCATGAGTGCCGCTTTGCACTATTTCTCCTTTTTCCATGACAAAAATGCGATCGGCACTAGCAGCAGCGGACATCTGATGCGAGATGAAAATTACGGTTTTGCGATCGGTGCCGGTTGCCAAGTTATGCAAAATATCGCTAGCAGTTTGATTGTCCACGCTGGAGAGAGCGTCATCCAAAATTAGCACGGGAGCATCAACTAACAAGGCTCTAGCTAGTGCTGTCCGCTGCCGCTGTCCGCCGGATAAGGTGATGCCGCGCTCGCCCACGACTGTTTTGTACTGCTGCGGAAAGTTCAGGATTTCGGGGTGAATTTGCGCTTGTTTGGCGGCTGATTCAATCTCCGGCTGTTCCGCTAAAGGATTGCCGTAGCGGATGTTATTCTTGATGGTAGTGCCGAACAGAAAGCTTTCTTGGGGCACGTAGGCGATCGCCCCACGCAATTCCCTCAACTTGACTTCGGTAATATCCTGTTCGTCTACAAATAACTGACCCGGATCGATATTTAGCAAGCGCGGCAGCGCATTAGCTAAGGTTGATTTGCCAGAGCCGATCGCCCCAACAATGGCGACTGTTTCCCCTGGTTTTATGGTAAAATTGACATCTTTGAGCGCGCGCGTTTTAGCACCGGGATAGGTGTAATTCAAGTTGCGAGCCACAATTTCGCCGATTACTGGCATTGGCAATTCAACTGCACCGGCAGCATCCTTAATTCTCGGTTCCACAGTCAAAATTGCTTCGATGCGATCGACACTGACTTCTCCGCGCTGGTAAGCAGTAATTGTGAAACCCAACAGCGCTGTCGGAAACACCAAACGCTCGACATAAATCAGCAAAGCTACAAAATCCCCGACGCTAATTATCCCATTAGCAATTGCCCCACCACCGGCAGAAAGCAGCACCAACAAACTGATGCTTGCCAAACCGCCCAGCAGCGGAAAAATAAAGTTTCTAGTTTTAGCTAATTCCAAATTAGCTGATAGCAACTGTGCGTTGCAATCGCGAAAAGCTCGGCGTTCGTTTTCTTCTTGAGCGTAAATTTTAATTACGGAAATTCCGCTCATATCCTCCTGAATCAAATCGCTCATCGCTGACAGTTCTTCTTGCACCGTTAATTGCTGGATGCGAAGTTTGTCGCTAAATAACTGCACCAAAACTAGCATTAAAGGATAAACTGCGATCGCCAACAGCGTCAGCCGGACATTAATCCCCAACATCACCGGCAAACTCAAAGCATAAGCAAAGGCTGTATTTGCCAAACTCAGCACTGCAAAACCCACCAAGCGGCGAATATTGTCCAAATCGGAAGTAGCCCGGTTAATTAAATCTCCTACCGTATTGGCAGCAAAATAAGACGGTTCTAATGTTAATAAATGATTAAATATTTGCTGTTTGAGGTCAAATTCTACTTGACGCCCCACGCCAAACAACAGAATCCGCGACACCATCCGAATCACCCACATAATTGAGGCGAGGATCAGGATTAGCACTATGTAGTTGAAAACTTGGTCAAATTTAGTGGCAACTTGGAGTGTGTCAACTGCATTCCTAATCAGCAGGGGAATGTAAACGCCCACAGCATTGACAATTAATAGGGAAAAAACGCCCCAAAATGTGGGTTTCCAGTGCGGGCGCATATAGGAAATGAGTTTTTGCAGTCGAGAATAACGAGCCATTATGTTAAGTCAGTTGTCAGTTGTCAGTTGTCAGTTGTCAGTTGTTAGTTGTCAGTTGTCAGTTGTCAGTTGTCAGTTGTCAGTTGTTAGTTGTCATTCGTCATCAGGAAGAAGGCATGAAAGGCTTCGCTCAAGGTAAAAAGAAGCTAGAAGGAAGCTCTATCCTAAGCTAGATGATCGCCGATGGAAGTTAAGAATTTTTTGAATGAAAATTGTGCTTTGGGATGACACGCCGTAAATATTGGGTTTGGGGCCGAGGCAAAAGCCGATCGCCCGATATGTCACAAAACACATTATATCTACCAAGACACGGCAGTGCCTTTAGTCGTGTCAACTTAACCCGCTTTCCCACAGTCCGGCGGGGGTTCAAACCCCCGCCTCAAAGCGAAAGTCCTCGCTATGAGGACTAAAGAACTCCTCAGTCCTCATAGCGAGGACTTTCGCTATTAGACAGGGACTTCAGTCCCTGGCGGGTTTCAGCTTAAGTTGACACGCCTTGGGCACTGCCGTGTCCTGAGCTCATCCACCCCCATTATCCCCCGCACGGCTGAGGCGCGCTACAATCTAAAGTCGATCGGCTTAGCACTCAGACTCAGAGAGTGCTAAATTTGCTATGTAAGCCAAAGGAGACAAACATGACCAAAATAGTTGCATTTAGCGACAAATCTCGGCGGGCACTAGAACGCGGCGTAAATCAACTCGCCGATGCAGTCCGCATCACCTTGGGCCCCAAAGGCCGGAATGTCCTACTCGAAAAGAAATTCGGCGCTCCCCAAATCGTTAACGATGGTATCACCGTTGCTCGGGAAATTGAACTCGAAGACCCCCTCGAAAATGCCGGCGCTCGCTTAATTCAAGAAGTCGCCTCCAAAACTAAAGATATCGCAGGCGACGGCACCACCACCGCTACGGTGATCGCTCAATCCCTGATTCGCGAAGGTTTGAAGAATGTCGCAGCAGGCGCCAATCCAGTCGCACTGCGCCGCGGGATTGAAAAAACGATCGCCCACTTAGTCCTAGAAATCGCAAAATTGGCGAAACCAGTCGAAGGAGCTGCCATTGCTCAGGTCGCCACGGTCTCCGCCGGTAACGACGAAGAAGTAGGCGCCATGATTGCTCAAGCAATGGAAAAAGTCACCAAAGACGGCGTAATTACTGTTGAAGAGTCGAAATCTCTGTTGACAGAATTGGAAGTTGTCGAAGGGATGCAGTACGATCGCGGATATCTTTCCCCGTATTTCGTCACCAATAGCGATCGCATGGAAGTTGAGTATGAAAACGCTCGCATCCTGATTACCGACAAAAAAATTAATTCCATTCAAGAACTAATTCCGATTCTGGAAAAAGTCGCCCGCACCGGTTCACCGCTGATCATTATCGCCGAAGATATTGAAGGTGAAGCTTTGGCAACTTTGGTAATTAACAAAGCACGCGGCGTGTTGAACATCGCAGCTACCAAATCTCCTGGTTTTGGCGAGCGACGCAAAGCTATGCTTCAAGATATCGCCGTTCTGACCGGCGGTCAACTGATTTCTGAAGAAGTCGGACTCAGCATTGATACCGCAACACTAGAAATGCTCGGTACCGCCCGCAAAATTACGATCGACAAAGAAAACACGATCATTGTCGCTGGCGACGAACACAAAGCAGACGTGCAAGCACGGATCGAGCAAATCCGCAAGCAGCTAGAAGCAACGGATTCCGACTACGACACCGAAAAATTGAGCGAACGCATTGCCAAACTCGCTGGCGGTATTGCTGTAATTAAAGTAGGCGCCGCTACTGAAACCGAGCTCAAAGACCGCAAATTGCGCATTGAAGACGCTCTCAATGCTACTAAAGCTGCTGTGGAAGAAGGTATCGTCGCTGGAGGCGGTACGACGCTGATTCACCTGATTACTAAAATAGATGCAATCAGAAAGACTTTGGACGCTGAAGAGCAAGTTGGCGCTGACTTGGTTGCTAAAGCTTTGGAATCTCCTTTGCGTCAAATCGCTGATAATGCTGGCGTTGAAGGTTCGATCGCGATCGAGCGAGTGCGGGCTAGCGAGTTGAACATTGGCTACAATGCTCTCACCGACGTGTACGAAGATATGATTGCCGCCGGGATTATCGATCCGGCTAAGGTTGTGCGATCGGCTTTGCAAAATGCCGGTTCCATTGCTGGTATGGTGTTAACCACTGAAGCTGTGATTGTCGAAAAACCAGAGAAGAAAAAAGCCGGCGGCGACATGGGCGACATGGGCGGCATGGGCGGCATGGGCGGCATGGGCGGCATGGGTGGCATGGGCGGCATGGGCGGCATGGGCGGCATGGGCGGCATGGGCGGCATGATGTAGTCATTAGTCATCAGTCATCAGTCATTAGTGATGAGTTGGCAGCTAAAAACTGCCTGGTGACTGCTGGTTTTTGAGACCAAAAAGCCGTCTGTAGCGTCTGTAGGGTGCGCACTGCGCACCTTACGCTATTGATAAACTAAGATTTTTCCCAGAAACCGCGTCTTTCCCCCTTCTCCCCATCTCCCGCAATCTCCCGCAATCTCCCGCAATCTCCCGCAATCTCCCCATCTCCCCCTCTCCCCATCTCCCCCTCTCCCCATCTCCCCCTCCCTTTTGTATCCGATGCGTCTTGTGAAAAAAAAGAGCATCTGCTGTAATTAAGTTATATTCAGAAAAATACTATTTCCTGAAAATATTTGTATGATAGGGGACGGCGCACTTTATTGCACCGGGAACCGCAGCAATAAAGTACGCAAAAATATTTGAGTGAGTTAAACTAACTTTAGGAAAAATTTAAAGCTTAACTTGCAAGCGATCAAAAAATACCCATGCAGGAAGTTATCAACTCGTTACAGTCTTTTTTCTCTAACTCTGTTGATGCTTTCCTAGAGTGCGATCGACAGCAAAAATACTTATCGATCAATCCCGTTGCTGCTACTTGGATGGGATTGGAGCCGGGTGAAATAGTCAACAAAACTAATCAGGAATTGTTGAAATTATATCCCCATAATGAGGGTCTCAAAAATATAATCTCGCAGATTGATTCCTGTCTAAAACAAGTGTTTATCACTGGTGAAAAAAAGCTGGCAATTCACGAGGTGAGGGCGGCAGATGGGGGGATGAAAATTTACGAAACAGCTTACACGCCAGCGGTGGATGCCTCTAGCAACCAGATGCGGGTTTTGGGCGTTGGCAGAGATATCACCAGGCATTACCGCTGGCAGCAGCAGAAAACTCAACAGTTGCGCCGATCGAACCATTTACTGTGGTTGAATGCAGCTAATAGTCCCCTGGCAATGGTAGGCTGGGATGAGGATTTTCGGATCGTTCAGTGGTCGAAACGCGCCCAAGAAATGTTTGGCTGGACATCCGATGATATGCTGGGCAAGCAGTTCGGCGATTTGGATTTGGTTTGCGAGGAAGATAGAGAGGCTGTAAGTGCGATCGAACTCGAACTAGCCTCCGGCAACGGCAATACTTCAATTAATCAAAATAAAACTAAAAGCGGACAGGTAATTTGGTGTCGCTGGTTCAACTCGATTATTCGCAGCGGCGATACTTTTACCGTGCTTTCTTTGGTGGAAGATATCACCGATCGCAAACGGTTGGAAGCAGAAAAAGCCCAAGCTTCTCGCCTCACAGCAATGGTAGCGGATGTCGGTATTGCCCTCACCAAACACCCTCAAGATATCCTGCTGCCCTGCTGCGAGGCAATGGTGCGAAATCTCGATGTCGCCTCTGCTGAAATTTGGACTTTCAACTCTCAACACAATGTCTGGGAATTGCAAGCAGTTGCGGGAATTTACAGCCGTACAGCAGAGAGGGCTAGCTTTATTCAAAATAAGGTTAACTCGATCGCCCAACAGCAACAACCGCAATTTGACTGCGGATTTGAACTGAATAATTTTGGACTCCCAGAGGCAGAATCGCCAGCAACAGCAGCAGAAAGTTCTAAACTAGCAATTATCAACAGCCGTCAAAATCCGGTAAATTGCCAAATTCCCAAGCAAATTCTCACCTTCGCCGGCTACCCTTTAATTGTCGAAGAAAGACTGGTGGGAGTCATGGTAATTATCAGCCGCCAGCCGCTGACAGCACCCTTTGAGGAAACTTTAGCATCCGTTGCCGATGTCATCGCTTTAGGCATCGAACGCAAGCGCGCAGAAGCTGAATTAAAATCAGCGAGAAGCTTCCTCAATTCTGTAGTAGAAAATCTGCCGGTGGGAGTTTTTGCTAAAGATGCTTCTTCGCTGAAATTTGTGCTATGGAATAAAGCGGGAGAAACGATCGCAGGTGTTACCTCTCAAGAGGCGATCGGCAAAAATGACTATGATATTTACTCCAAAGAACAAGCTGATGTTTTCACCGCTCAAGATAGGGAAATATTGACCGCTCATCACAACCACTCTACTGTTAAAGAAATAGCCGAAGAGCCGATCCAAACTCGCCACAAAGGCATGAGAATACTGCACACCCGCAAAGTGCCAATTCTCGACGCTCAGGGGCATCCTCAGTACGTTTTGGGGATTACTGAAGATATTACCGAACGCAGGCAGGTAGACGAAAGCGTGCGCCTCTACGACCAAATTGTCGAAAATATGCAAATTGGTTTGTACGTCTACCATTGGGAAAATCTAGACGATGATAGCACCTTGAGGGCGATCGCCTCGAATCCCGCTGCTACCAGGTTTACCGGGTTAGAAATGGCCGACGTTTTGGGCATGACAATCGACGAGATTTTTCCCAATTGGCGATCGAAAAACATTCCCCAAGCATTTGCTGCGGTAATTCGCACCCAAAAAGCCCTAGAAGTTGAAGATATTGACTGCGATGAATTCGGCAAAATAACTCGCGCTTTTTCTATTAAAGCTTTTCCCTTACCGAACAACTCCGTCGGCGTTGCTTTTGAAAATATTACAAAGCGCAAGTGCCTCGAAGTAGAATTGCAAGTAGCTTTGGCACAAACCGAAAGTTCCGAACAACTGCTGCGCACGGTAATCGACAAAACTAGCGACTGGATTTTTGCCAAAAATAAAGATTTTCGCTATATTTTGGCAAACAAGAGTTTAGCTGAAGCGATCGGCAAAACAGTCGAAGAAATCCTTGGTAAAACAGATCTAGAATTAGGATTTACAGAAGAGCTCATATTTGGGAATTCCGCCAAGAATATCCGAGGATTCCGCAACGATGACTCTGCTGTACTTGCCGGAGAAACCATCCACAATCCCTGCGATGCGGCAACTGTTGCTGACGGTTCAGTACATATTTTAGACACCCAAAAACTCCCTCTGCGCGATGCTGAAGGCAATATATTTGCAGTGCTAGCTTTCACTCACGATATTACAGAACGCCATGAATCGGAAGCAGCTTTGCGGAGAAGCGAAGCCCGATTCAGGTCTTTGGTAGCTAATATTCCCGGAGTGGTTTATCGCTGGCGGTGCGATTTTTCGACAAGTTTTATTAGCGAGGCAATTTACTTACTAGCGGGCTACCCGGCTGGGGAGTTTATTTCGCGTTTGGACAGCGGAAGCCGGACTTTTGCTAGCATTATTTACCCGGAAGATTTGGCAAAAGTAGAAGCAAAAATTCGGCAAGGAATAGAAAATAAACAGTCTTATAACTTGGAATACCGTTTGCTAGCAGCAGACGGCACGGTTAAATGGGTTTGGGATAAAGGTTCTCCCGTGTTCGACGCAGATGGGAGTGTTTCCTGTTTGGATGGGGTGATTTTGGATATTAGCGATCGCTACTACGCCCAAGAAGCACTGCGCCAAAAAACTTCGGAGTTGGAAGCTGTTTTTCTGGCATTGCCCGATTTGTATTTCCGCCTCAATGCTGACGGCATTATTTTGGATTACTTGTCAGGAGATTCATCGGATTTGTACTTAATTTCCGAGTGTTTTCTGGGCAAACGAATAACCGATATATTGCCGGCAACGGCCGCCAGTTTATTAGATTTGGCTATTCTTGAAGTTTCTGAAAACAGAACTCCAGTTAACATAGAGTATTCCCTACTCATGCCGTCAGGAGAAGAAACTTATGAAGCGAGATTGCTGCCTTTGAACTCGAATCAAGCGATCGTGATCGCCCGCAATATTACTAAGCGCAAACAGGCAGAATCTCAATTAAAACATAAAAATTACGAGCTAGAGCAAACATTGCAACAATTAGGAAGGACTCAAGCTCAACTAATTCAAGCCGAAAAAATGTCTAGTCTGGGACAGCTAGTCGCCGGAATTGCTCACGAAATTAATAATCCTGTCAGTTTTATCTACGGTAATATCATTTACGCTAGCGAGTATGCCAAAAACTTGCTGCAACTGTACAGTTTGTATCAAGAACATTACCCGGAACCTGTTTCTGCGATCTCGGAGTTTGCTGATAAGATAGAAGTGGAATTTATGAAAGACGATTTTCCGCACCTGCTGAATTCAATTCAAACAGGAGCCGATCGGATTCGAGAAATTGTTCTGTCTCTGCGCAACTTTTCCCGCCTGGAAGAATCAGATATTAAGCGTGTTGATATTCATGAAGGAATTGATAGCGCTTTGTTGATTTTGCAGCACCGACTTAAAGAAAACGGTAGAAATCGCCAGATTGAAATAGTAAAAGAATATGGTACACTGCCACCTGTACAGTGCTACGTCGGACAGTTAAATCAAGTGTTTATGAATATACTAAGTAATGCCATTGATGCTTTGGGAAGTGTTAGAAATAGAAAGTTAGAATTGGCGAGTGCAACGGATGGGGAACGACCAAATTTTCCGAGTTTACCTTTGGCTGGTGACGCATTACCTTCGATTCGGATTCGCACGGAGGTGTTGGATAACAATCGGGTGGCGATCGCAATTTCCGATAATGGGTCAGGAATGGCAGAGTCTGTTAAATCTCGGATATTTGACCCGTTTTTTACTACTAAACCAGTCGGTAAAGGTACTGGTTTGGGACTGTCTATCTCCTATCAGATTGTGGTGGAAAGACACAAAGGCGGGCTGCGCTGCATGGACGCACCTGGTGGGGGAACTGAATTCGCGATCGAGATTCCAATTCGGCAAAGGTAATGGGTAATGGGTAATTGGTAATTGGTAATTAGTAATTGGTAATTGGTAATTAGTAATTGGTAATTGGTAATTGTACGAGAAAAATGATAACCTAATTAAAGATACTAAAAGTCAGGAAGATCAACATGGTATACAAAGGCATAAATACTTCTAGTGCAGTTGCGAAACCAATTAAAGACGATGATGATGATTCCTACGTTGACTATTTTTATGACGCTCCGGGGGCGTTGCCGGGAACTCTCGACTTAGAACCCGATGCGCCGCCTCCAGACATTGTATTAATTGACTATTGCGAGACAGGAGCTACTCGCCCCAAAAAAATGGTAAATCCTCGAGAAGCTGCTGCCTATTTAGATACAGAATCTGTTTCTTGGGTTGATATGTTGGGATTGGGAAACAAAGAAACTTGGCGACAAATGGGCGAAGTGTTTGATTTGCATCTTATGGCTCAAGAGGATGTGGTTAATGTACCACAGCGCCCTAAAGTTGTAGATTACGAAAATCACATTTTAATCATTGCTTGGATGGTGATGGTACACCCAAAATTAGAGACTTTTCATAAAGAACAAGTAAGTTTTATTTTGGGCAAGCATTACCTGTTAACAGTTCAGGAAGAACCGGACTATGATTGTTTTGACCCCGTGCGCGATCGCATTCGCAAAGGACAAGGAAGTATTCGCAAGCACGGAGCCGATTATCTGGCTTATACTCTGTTAGATTCGATTATAGATGGATTTTTTCCTGTATTAGAAGTGTACGGAGAGCGCATTGAAGAACTAGAGGATGAAGTGGTGGTGAACCCCACCCGCAAAACTCTTGAAAAGATTTATAAAATCCGGCGAGAATTGCTGACGCTGCGCCGCGCAATTTGGCCGCAGCGGGATGCAATTAACACGCTAATTCGAGATGGCAGTGATTTGATTAGTCCAGAGGTGCGAATTTATCTGCGCGACTGTTACGATCACACGGTGCAGGTGATGGATATGGTGGAAACTTACCGGGAACTTTCTTCGGGTTTGATGGATGTTTACTTGTCTTCGGTTGGCAACAAAATGAATGAAATCATGAAACTGCTGACTGTGATTTCTAGTATCTTTATTCCTCTCACTTTTGTGGCGGGAGTATACGGGATGAATTTCAATACAGAGAAATCGCCTTTGAATATGCCAGAACTGAACTGGTATTTTGGCTATCCGCTTTGTTGGGGGCTGATGCTAGCGATCGCCTCTAGTTTAATTTACTTCTTCTGGCGGCGCGGCTGGTTTGAAAACTTTTCTACTCTTAAGGATGACTGAGCCTAGGAATTAGATAAAATGCGATCGCCCCACACGACATTTTTCAGGACACGGCGTTGATATGTTTGTTATACCAGTTAAAAAAAAATGCAATTGTGGGACTTACGCGCGCTGACCTCAAAAACCCGGTTTCTACGAGATTTTGTGTTTAGTAATGAGAAATATAGGAAGAAACCGGGTTTCTAGCCCCTGGTTGCAGCCTTGTCATAAATCCTGGTATCATCAGCCAAAAATCCTTAAGATCTCAGATTCAATACGAGAGTAAATCAAAAATCAAAAATCAAAAATCAAAAATCAAAAATCCCTCGATTCCTGTACAATAAATCTGGGGAAAAAGTAGGCGCAGGCGGTTGCGGATTAGCGAAAGCTGGTCTGAGGAAAGTCCGGGCTCCCGAAAAACCAAACTTGCTGGGTAACGCCCAGTGCGAGCGATCGTGAGGATAGTGCCACAGAAAGATACCGCCCCCAATTTGAGATTTGAGATTTGAGATTTGAGATTGCATCAAAAATCGAACATCTAACTTCAAAAAATTTTAGGGTAAGGGTGCAAAGGTGCGGTAAGAGCGCACCAGCAGCATCGAGAGGTGCTGGCTCGGTAAACCCCGGTTGGGAGCAAGGTCGGAGGAACTATGGTTGGTTTTTTACCAGTTCCGTTTTTTGGTACCGCTTGAGGCGTCTGGTAACAGGCGTCCCAGATAGATAACTGCCGTCGAAAACTGCTTGCAGTTGAGATAACAGAACCCGGCTTATGTCCGACTTTTTCCCCTCCAATTTTTCGATAAGGTTCGCTCATCAGCATCCGCAGAAATAGTTTGGCAACGAAACAATTAGTTTTTCAATCAAAAGCTTTTTATAAAAATAAATTTGATATTTACTTCAACAAATTATGCTAGTTTAGATAACATTCAAATTCAGAGAATCATCAGTCATCAAATTCGTAATTATTAAGTTATAAATCTTAACTCTCAAATCTTAAACCTCAAATCTCAAATCTCAAATCGTATGATTTATCCTGGTCGGCAAAAGCAACTTGAAACATTAATTCAAAAATTGGGACTGCCGAAGGATGCTGCGATAAAATGGCATCTTGTCGATTTAGCTTTGACTCATGCGAGTGCTTCTGCTAAGGCAAATTACGAGCAATTAGAGTTTGTGGGCGATGCCGTGGTGCGGCTGGCGGCGTCGGAATTGTTGTTTGAGATTTATCCTGACTGTACGGTGGGAGAATTTGCTGCTATTCGATCGATCTTGGTGAGCGATCGCATTCTTGCTAAAATCGCTGACAGTTACGGGTTCGATCGCTATTTAATCGTTTCCAGCAGCGCCGCCGCAGACAAAACAGGCGCTGTACCCCGGCTGGCGGATGCTTTGGAAGCCTTACTCGCCGCCCTTTATTTGAGCGCCCAGACGTTAGAATTAATTCGCCCTTGGCTCGATGGTCACTTTCAACGTTTAGCGGCGGAAATTCGCAGCGATCCGGCCCGCCAAAACTACAAAGCTGCTCTCCAAGAGTTGACTCAAGGCAAATACAAAACTTTACCCAAATATAGCGTGCGAGAAACCGGGACAGTACAGGGCGGCGAGGATCGTTTTACAGCCGAGGTTCACATTCAGGGAGATTTGGTAGCAGAGGGAAAAGGTCGATCGATCAAAGCAGCGGAACAAGCAGCGGCTCAGGCAGCTTTTAGTCAGTTGACAGTTGACAGTTGACAGTTGGCAGTTGGCAGTTGGCAGTTGGCAGTTGGCAGTTGACAGTTGGCAGTTGACAGTTGGCAGTTGGCAGTTGACAGTTGACAGTTGGCAGTAGTTATTAGTCATTGGGAATTGGGAATTGGGAATTGGGAATTTTTAGTATTAAAAGAAACCTAAAAATTACCAATTATGTTATAATTAGTGTGCGATTTTTGAAATTTATAATCAATGAAAATCGGAATAGCTGTATTGGGTGCGGGCCGCTGGGGAGTTAACCTAATTCGCAACTTTCTCGAACATCCCAACAGCGAAGTTTTAGCGGTAGTAGACCCCAATCGAGATGCGTTGATGGCTGTCCAAAAACAGTTTAATCTGCATCCCTCTGTGATTCTAGCTGCCGATTTGTCACAAGTGCAAGAATTGCCGGGACTGGATGCTGTGGCGATCGCCACTCCAGCTTCCACACACTACACCCTCGCAGCAACAGCCCTGCAACAAGCCTACCACGTTTTAGTAGAAAAACCCCTCGCCCTCAACCTCTGTGAAGCAATAGAACTCTGCGAATTAGCCCAAAAACATCAGCGTCAACTCTTCGTTGACCACACTTA
This sequence comes from Microcoleus sp. A006_D1, assembly GCF_036702805.1. NCBI lineage: Bacteria > Bacillati > Cyanobacteriota > Cyanophyceae > Oscillatoriales > Microcoleaceae > Microcoleus > Microcoleus sp. A006_D1. Next base: position 414,560 of record NZ_JAUBVZ010000002.1, on the reverse strand, counting down.
TTTATTCCATCCAGCAGTCGATCGCGGCCAAAGGATTATTCAGCAGCATCAACTCGGAAAATTGCGCTACGGTTACGCCCAGCGCACTCATTTTGAACCGGTACGACACGACGTTGATGCCCTTTGGGACTTGGCAGTTCACGATATCGCTATTTTCAATACTTGGCTGGAACAAAGCCCAATTCAAGTCAGCGCTACGGGGACTGTATTTCCCAAGTCAGAAGTCACAAGTCAGAGTGAAGAAGGAATAAATCAAGAACCAGGATTAGCAGATTTAGTTTGGGTAACGCTGACTTATCCCGACGGATTTCAAGCATTCATTCACCTGTGCTGGCTAAATCCCGACAAACAAAGGCGCTTAACTGTTGTCGGTAGTTTGGGAACTTTGATTTTTGATGAAATGTTGCCGGAAACTCCCCTGATTTTGCAGCGCGGTAGTTCAATTCGGGGGGGCGAAGAGCAGAATTTTTGGGAAAGTGCGATTCCCTACGGGATAGCTTCGCAGCGCGTACCGCAGCCAAATACTAGCATCGCAAGTCGCGACATATTAAGTTTAGAACAAGTAGAACCGCTGCGCCGAGTGTGCGATCGCTTCCTTAACTGCGTGCAAACAAATACCCCTTGTCCTACCTCTTCCGGCTGGGGCTCCGTAGAATTAATCCGCATTCTCAGCGCTTTGAGCAAATCCCTCGAACTCGGCGGACAGCCTCTCATGCTATTTTAGATTTGAGATTTGAGATTTTCCCAGGGAAAAATCACTCAAAACTTTTGAAATTTCCCTTTTCCGTCACCAAGTCCTGGCTGTGAAAATAAAAACTGGACTGCTGATTGACAGGTAAAGAAATCATTACCGAAGTACCTAGATTCACACCAGCGCTGTGCAGGGTAATGCTTCCGATCATAGATTCCATAATCCTGCGCGAGATAGCCAAGCCCAAACCGTTACCGCCAAACCTGCGAGTTGTAGAACCGTCAGCCATCACAAAAGGTTGAAACAATTTCTGCTGATGAGCCGGATCGATACCAATTCCCGTATCTTTAATCGTCACCACCACCCAATCGCTTTGAGCGTTCTGAGCGATCGCACTTTCCGGCCCACTGCCGTTAAAACCAGCAGAATTAGTCCTTGATTCTAGCCGCACGGATATACTAATGCTGCCCGACTCGGTAAACTTAACGGCATTGCTCAACACGTTCAAAAATACTTGTTTTAGCTTCTCTGGATCGGCATGAACAATAATCGGATCGTGAGGAGCTGGCAAGCTTAATTTCAAACCTTTTTCCTGAATTTGAGATGCTTGCAAATCAATCGCGTCTTCAAGTACCTGGGTAATATCAACTATTTCTAACATCAGCGAGAAGGTGCCGGATTCTATTTTAGCAATATCCAAAATATCATTAATAATATTCAGCAATTGCATTGCTGAGTCGTGAGCCCGCTGCAAGAACTCCATCTCTTCATCTCGGTCATCGCAGTAGCCGTCCCGCACAATTTGAATAAAACCAATAATCCCGTTGAGCGGCGTTCTCAATTCGTGAGAAATATTGCCCAAAAATTCATTTTTTAACTGATTTGCAACTTGCGCTTCCTTGGTTGCCAATTCCAATTCTGTCGCCCAGGATCTGAGGCGTTGCACCATGCTATTGAGTGCTTCTGATAGTTGATTGAATTCCCTGATTTGGAAATTTTGCGGCACTGCTTGGGGCGCTTCTGTGTCAACTTTCAGCGCGTAGTCTCTCAGTTTTTCCAAAGGACGCGCCAAGTCGCGAGACAGATATAAAGTCGCGATGATACTAGCAGCAACCAAACCGACAATTAAATTAAATAAAACTTGCTGAATTTCTTCCAAACCGGACAGAGCGTTATCTAAACGAGAGACAGCTAAAATAATCCACTTGCTGTTTTCCTGTTTAGTAGAAGGACTGGGGATAGCAGCGTATCCTGCGAGCAACTCTACACCATTTTTGTCAAAGGAAAACAAGTGGAGAAAAGCTTGTCCGCCAGCCATCGCCCTTCTGACAATACTTTTTAGTCGATCGGCATCTGCCTCGGCGTCGATATTGCGGCCGACGCGGTTGATATTCGGGTGCGCCAAAATCGTCCCATCTTGGTCGATCGCCACCGTGTAGCCGGCTAGAGAACCCTTGGGAGCGCTCGTTTGCACCGGCAGGGCAGACTGCAAACTCAAAGCATAACTCAACTGTCGGCTGTTGCCGCGACGAATGTAAACAGGAGCGCTCAACACCAAACTCACTTGGCTGTCGTGGCCTTCTTTACCAGCCTCTGGAAAATTCTCAGCACCCAAAGCCAGCTTTTTGTTGTTTGCTTTCCCCTGTCGCTGCATCGGCCACGACAGACTGATGTAAACGCTCTTGTCATCCAGCAGCGTTTGCTGCTGCTGCACTCGCGGCCAAAAATTGGGAGGCAGCGACTGAATCGGCTGCTGCCCGCAAGTGCTGGCTATCACTTGATTTGTCTGTAAATTAGTCAATTGCAAGCAATCAACCTGCGCTGGCAACCGCTGCCCTAATTGCGCGATAAACTTTTGATAATCCTTCGGCTCTACAGACTGCAACATCGAGTTTTCCGAAGCACCGATCAGATTCGACTTCAGGGATTTGGCCCACTGTTCAATAGTTTCTGCTTTTCTGACGGCACTTTCTGTCAAGTTTTGACGAGCAGTTTCCAGAAGCGTCGAGCGTGCCTTGCGATAGGTAACATACTCCCCCACCAGTAGAACAGGTACGCTGAGCAACAAAATCCGCGACAGTAAAATACGGCGAAAGGAGGATTGACCTAACTTAACCATAGGAAATATCTAAATTAAGGTGCAACACCCAACAGCGACCATAGTGTAATAAACCAAGCGAAAGCGGGAACCTGTCTGGGGCGCTCTGCTGACGGGACAACACAGCTTCTGAACCACAGTTAAACACAATTATAGAAGCCAGTTTGACAAACCTCTGCCGTTCATGCGAGAGGATTCTTGCTTCACAGGGATTCCGACGAATTTACCCTCAGCAAGCATCACAGGCGGTATGCCCTACGGCTGCAAGTCCTCTAATTAGAACTACTTGAGCGGCTGCAACATCTCTATCGGTTGTGTTACCGCAATTTGAGCAAGTATGAGTACGTTCATCAAGCTCTTTTTTGCCTGTTTCGACACCGCAATTTGGACAAATCTGACTGGTTTTCTTAGCATCCACTTTTTGGAAGTACACCCCGCGCTTCAAACAGGTTTGTTCCAAAATAGTGAAAAATTGACCCCATCCAGCGTCTAAGCAGTGCTTACCCAGCATCCCTCTGGATAGTCCAACTAAATTTAAGTCCTCAACGAATACCATCCCCACATCGTTGCAAATTAGATGAGAGATTTTGCGATGCCAATCTTTTCGACAATTAGCAACGTATTCATGCAAAAGAGCCACTTTCTTCTGAGCTTGGCGCCAATTATTTGAGCCAAGGCGCTTTTTACTCACACGTTTTTGCAGCAATTTAAGCTTGCGTTCTGCGTCAATAAAAAACCTTTGGCGCTTGACTTGAAGACTATTAGAAGTTGCTATGAAATTAGTTAGTCCGACATCGATTCCTAGGGGATTTCCGTGTGGCATTACGTCGGGAATTTTTACGTCCCATTGAACGGTCAGCATTACATACCAGCCGGATGCGCGATTTACTACCCGTGCCTGCTTAATAATTCCGCCATCGGGAATGGATCGGGATTGCCAAAATCTTACCCAGCCAATTACAGGCAGTTTGACACTACTATTTTGAATTGCGTTTAAGCCCAATTGTGGAAACACAAAAGACCTCATGGTTCCCCTTTTTTTGAACCGGGGAAATCCGTGGTTTTGTTCCCACATACTGACAAAAGCTTTTTCTAACCTTCGCAATACTTGTTGTAAGGCTTGAGCGTTAATGAGCTGCAATACAGGACTGGTTTTCCTGTATGCGGTTAGCGCTTGACACTGACTTGAATAAGTGGGTCTAGGCGTGTCAGCACTGATGATAAATTCTGACCGGAGTGAACAAGCGTCAATCCGACATTTTCGCGAATTATACCAATCTTTACGTTCTCGCAGGGCATAATTATAGACCTTGCGACATTGTTCCAACCAATCCTCAAATATTGCTACTTGTGTTTTTGTCGGTTTCAACTTGAATTCATAAGTCAGATTGAACACTTGCATCACCTCCTTGTTTGATCTTACCAAATTTCTACAAAATGCCAAGAGGATTTCTAGAATCAAGTCGTCCTAGAAGGACGAGGCTCTAACCCCCTAATTTTGGTAGAATCGCAGGGGTGCACGGTTGTCGCTGAAGGTCTGAGGCAAACAGTTCTGTCTCCGGCTAGCGATCGAAAGATAATTCCTGCTCTAGCGGATTTTTTCTTTGCGAATGCCTTCGCGATCGGCCCGATCGAATGGGCGATTAGAGATTTTGCACCCTGTGAAAAATTTCTTTTCACATCCGATTGATTCGGTGACCACAATTCACTGTCAAACAATGAGAGGTTCGAGTCGCCGATCGACTCTCACAACCCGTCAGGTGGCGAACATTGACCCAAACTCTGTACCCACTTTCCCTAAATTTGCGGTCTCGGCAATAGTCTTCATAGCTTAATTGATGAAAAAAAACTTTACCAATTATACGTATTATTACACAAACAACCGTCCCAGATATCATCACGGTTATTTGATATCTCCCCTTTTAGAAATGCTGGCGACACTTCAGGATGCCAGCCCCACAAAACTGCGAGTTTTAGATCTCGGCTGCGGCAATGGCAGCCTCAGTCACGTCATAGCAGAGCACGGCTGCGAAGTTGTGGGCGTTGACACTTCTGCACCCGGAATTACCATCTCCCGTCAAAGTTTCCCCGAGTGTCAGTTTCTCCAAGCAGATATTTACGAACTCCCCGATACGGATATGGTGCACTCATTTGATGTTGTCTTAGCCGTTGAAGTAATCGAACACTTACTTTATCCGAAAGAGCTGGCAAAAGCTGCAAAAAAATGCCTCAAGCCGGGAGGGAGGCTAATTATTTCCACACCCTATCACGGCTATTTAAAAAACCTGGCTTTAGCTCTTACTGGCAAACTGGACAAACATTTTACCGTACTTTGGGATAACGGTCACATTAAATTTTTTTCAGTAGAGACGCTGACCAAATTATTGAAACTCGAAGGATATACCGACATTAATTTTAAATTTGCTGGTCGGTGTCCCTATCTTTGGAAATCAATGTTATGCTCTAGCAAGTCCTCGGAAGCACCTCAAAAAACATGAGTTTTGAGTTGTGAATTTTCAGCAAATAAAGTTTCCTGAAGTGACAACCAACCATCAGCAAAAGCAAAAGTGAAATTTCAGAGTAAAAAAATAAAATGAGTATTGGTATTTGGATCTTAGGCGATCAACTTTGGCAGAACCAAGCTGCTCTCAACCACACAGATAATAAATCTTCCCTACCTATAATTTTAATTGAATCTTGGCAGCACATTCAACAGCGACCCTACCACCAACAAAAATTAGTCTTAATTTGGTCAGCAATGCGGCACTTTGCTGAAGAATTGCGCGGCAGCGGCTGCCAAGTCACTTACACAAGATCGGGCGACTTTGAAACACCTCTCAAAGCTTGGATTCAAGCTCACAATATCACCGAATTGCGGGTGATGATGCCAAACGATCGCCCTTTTTTACAGCTCGTTCAAAACTTGCAACTTCCCTGCAACATAACTTTAATTCCCAACAATCAATTTTTGTGGACAGCAACAGAGTTCAAAGATTGGGCATCAAACCGCAAACGTTTGTTAATGGAAGACTTTTATCGAGTCAGCCGCCAGCGTTTCCAAGTTTTAATGGATGGCAAGAAACCAGTCGGAGGCAAGTGGAATTTTGATAAAGAAAATCGCCAGCCGCCAAAAGGCAAACTGAATACACCGAAAGCTCTCTGGTTTGAACCGGATGCCATAACTCAAGAGGTTATCGCACAAGTTAAAGCTCTATCTTTCCCAACATACGGAAATATTGAGCCTTTTCGCTGGGGGGTGACGCGAGAGCAAGCATTGCAAGTATTAGATAATTTCATCGAACAGTGTCTCCCCACTTTTGGCCCTTATCAAGACGCGATGGTAACGGGGGAGGAAACAATGTGGCATTCCCTAATTTCTCCCTATCTCAATATTGGCTTACTACATCCTTTAGAAGTTATTCAAGCCGCCGAAACAGCCTACCTCGAAAAAAACTTAAATTTAAACGGTGTCGAAGGTTTTATTCGCCAAATTCTGGGCTGGCGAGAATACATTCGCGGTGTGTATTTTTACGTGGATGCTGATTATTTTCAGAAGAATTGGTTCAACCACACTCAGCCGCTGCCGGAGTTTTTTTGGGATGCTAGCAAAACTGATATGAACTGTTTGCGCCAAGTTTTAACTCAGGTTGAAGGCAGCGGTTACGCGCACCACATCCAGCGGTTGATGATTTTGAGCAATTTTGGTCTAATTGCGGGAATCTCGCCCCAGGAGCTAGAAAATTGGTTCCACAGCGCATTTATTGATGCCTATGACTGGGTAATGCAGACTAATGTGCTGGGCATGGGTTTGTTTGCTGACGGCGGTGTGTTGGCGTCGAAACCCTATGCTGCGTCTGCGAATTACATCAATAAAATGAGCGATTATTGTGGTGGGTGCAAGTTCGATCGCCAAGTGCGATCGGGCGACAACGCCTGTCCGTTCAATTTTTTCTATTGGGACTTCCTGGCGCGCCACCGGGACAAGCTTCAGTCGATCGGTCGCATGAGCTTTATCCTAGCCAACCTCGACAAAATGCCGCCCCAAGAATTGGCAACCATCCGCCAAAAAGCCGCCGACTGGCACTCTTAGAAGGAAGTTCGGCAACGGATTGTGTAGCGGATTTAACGGATGTAGCGGATGGATGTTGAGGGCTGAAGGCAGAGGGCTGAAAACACCAATGACTAATGACCAATGACCAATGACCAATGACCAATCACCGATGACCAATGACCAATCACCGATGACCAATCACCGATGACCAATGACCAATGACCGATGACCAATCACCGATGACCAATGACCAATGACCGATGACCGATGAGCAATGACTCCCCTTTGCAATTCTTATTTTTTCTCTAACTTTTCCCTAAACATTCCACAGCGTTTCCACAGGCTAGTCTGAGGTTTTCCACAGAAGGGAGAAAGTTTTCCACAGAAATTAACGGCACGGTCGGCTCTTGCTGCGGAATTGGGGATTTCGTTAATCTGCTGTCCCATCCTTCATAAAAACTCCAAAATATAAAGTTATGTAACAAAAAATGTGCTTAAAGGCTGATTGTTTCGTAAATATTTTTTTGAGTTCAAGGAGTTTGTAATATTTCGCAACATTGACAAACTCACCTCCTGATACGCACAATGATGCGACCGACCTAAAAAAAAGCGCTCTGATTTCGGCTGTGCCTGCACCTGTATCCGGCCGAAGGGGGGTTCTGTTTTCAATTTATTAGCGAGACTAAAAAAATGATGAACCCGACAGTCAGTATTTTTGCCGAAATTCCCGAAACGCTGCACGATTCTCTCAAAACTTACCTGGAAACTCATCCTGAATGGGATCTAGACCGAGTGTTCTCCGCGTCCCTGTCGCTGTTTTTGTTGCAGAATGCCGACAGCGGTACGCCGGAAGCTTCGCGCAGCTACCGCCAAGCTGCAAGAGTTTATCTCGAAACTCTGTTTCAATCTCCTCAAGATGTGCACAGCAATAATGCAACTCCGTTCTCGTGAAGGATATGGGAGAGATGGGGAGACGGGGATACGGGGAGATGAGCAGATATTGAGCTACAAGCTTTGAGAAAAATGCTTGAGAAATACGGGAAAGTTTGCCGATTCCCGATTCCCAATTACCGATTCCCGATTCCCGATTCCCGATTCCCAATTCCCGATTCGGTAATCTGAAAGTGGTTTTGGAATAGGCTCAGCAAAGAACAGAAGCCACGCAAACCCATGTACAATAAAGATTGCGATATTTTTATATGTAACTATGGAAATTTTAGATACCTTGATTGTGGGTGCGGGGATTAGCGGTTTAAGTTTGGCGCACGCACTTCAAAAAGAAGCAACGAGTGCATCGCCTCGGGCAATTTTGGTCGCTGAGAGTCAGGGACGTGTGGGTGGCAATATCACAACTGTGACAGCGGGGGGGTTTCTCTGGGAGGAGGGCCCGAATAGTTTTTCGCCGACGCCGGAGTTGATGAAGTTGGCTGTTGATGTGGGACTTAAGCAGGAGTTGATTTTTGCCGATCGCAAATTGCCGCGTTATGTGTATTGGCAAAATAAGCTGCAACCGGTGCCGATGACTCCTGGGGCGATGATTCAGTCTCAGTTGCTGAGTTTTCCGGGGAAACTGCGGGCTTTGTTCGGGGCTTTGGGGTTTGTTGCGCCGGCAATGGGTTCTCAACTTTCGCAGCAGGGCGATCAGGAAACTGTTTCTCAATTTTTCCGCCGTCATCTCGGTACGGAAGTTATGCAGCGCTTGGTAGAACCTTTTGTTTCTGGGGTGTATGCGGGTGATCCGCAACAACTTAGCGCGGCGGCTGCTTTTGGCCGGGTAACAAAGATGGCTGATTTGGGTGGCGGGCTGGTGGCGGGGGCGCTGCTTTCTGCTAGGAAAAAAAAACCCCAATCCCCCCTTGGTAAGGGGGGGCTCAAGAATGTTGCAGACCCGAATGTGCCGAAGACTAAGCCGGGGGAGTTGGGCTCGTTTAAAGGGGGGTTGAAGGCTCTGCCAGAGGCGATCGCTGCGAATTTGGGCGATCGGCTGAAACTCAACTGGCATCTGACTCGGCTCGATCGCACACAACGCGAAACTTATATTGCTGTCTTTTCGACGCCCGAGGGACAGCAGGAAGTTGAGGCCCGGACTGTGGTTTTGACAACGCCTGCTTACGTTACAGCCGAGTTGTTGCAGCCTCTGGAACCGGAAATTAGCAGCGCTCTGCAAGCTTTTACTTATCCTACAGTTGCCTGCGTTGTCTTAGCATATCCGGTGTCGGATGTCAAGCAAAAATTAGTGGGTTTTGGGAATTTAATTCCGAGGGGGCAGGGAATTCGCACCCTCGGGACGATTTGGACATCGAGTTTATTTGCCGATCGCGCGCCTGCGGGTTGGCAAACTCTCAGCAGTTACATCGGCGGGGCTACTGATTCGGAAATTGGCAATCTCGACACAGAACAAATTGTTGGGGAGGTGCACCGCGATTTGTCTCGGATTTTGCTGAAGCCCTCAGCGGCTCCGCCGAAGGTGTTAGCCGTGAATCTGTGGAAGCGGGCGATCCCTCAGTACAATTTGGGTCATTTCGATCGCCTGCAACAGATCGATCGGGGTTTAAAATCTTTGCCAGGGCTGTATTTGTGCAGCAACTACGTTGGCGGCGTGGCTTTGGGAGATTGCGTCCGCAGGGGTTTTGAGCGGGCGCTAGAAGTGGGCGAGTATTTGCAGCAATCAGATTAGTTGGTCGTGCGGACTTCAGTCCGCTCCACAACGCGGACTGAAGTCCGCACTACGAACTGTTTTTATGACGAGTAATCGATCGAACACGATCGGAATTAGAACTCGGGCGTGCACCCGCCCCTAGAGCTTTGTACGTTATGCTGCTAGGTTGTTGGCTCAAATTTGTAACCCACTCCCCGGACGGTTTGAATCATGGAAACTTGATTGGTATCTGGTTCAATTTTGCGGCGAATTTGACCGATATGGACATCCACCACGCGATCGGCTCCTACATACTCGTAGTCCCACACTTCATGCAGCAATTCCGATCGCCTCCACACGCGACCGGGTTTGCTGGCCAAACAGTAGAGCAGGTCAAATTCTAAAGCAGTCAAAGCAACTATTTGACTGCTGATAATCACCTCGCGGCGGACGGGATCTATTAGTAGCTGTCCAAAGGTAAGACTTTGTTGCTCAGTGGGAGTAACTATGCGTTTGCGCTTCAAGATGGCTGCAACGCGAGCTCCAATTTCTACAAGACTGAATGGTTTAGTAATGTAGTCGTCAGCGCCTTCGGCAAACCCTTTCATTTTGTCAGCTTCATCGGTTCGGCTGGTCAGCATCAACACAAACACGCCCGTGCGTCTTTGCATTTCTTGACAAAGTTTGTAGCCAGTCGTATCGGGTAAATTTACATCTAGAACTACTAAGTCAGGATTGAGTTGCTCAAATAATTCTAGACCAGTCTGACCGTCCTCGCCCGACTCAACTTGATAACCTTGCTGGCTCAAAAAACGATGAATTAAATTTCGGATTGCCGGGTCGTCATCAACCACAAGGATTTTTACAGGGGCCATGACCACAACTTTACTTGAAGAATTAGGCAAGAATATTCAGCCATAATAAGAGAAAACTGGATACAAATCTCGAAAAAATTGAGCTTTTATATAGTTATAGCCATATTTATAACCTACGCAAGATTTCAGGCAATAAATCTCCGGGAACTTTGGATAAGGCTAAATTTTGGCCTTGCAGCCCACATTCACTATAGAAAGCTCTAATCGTTTTGACAATATAGCTCAATGCTGTTTGCCGGGAATCAGCAGCTTGGGAGTTTGCTGGGGCTTGCAGGTTGAGTTTATCTCCATATGTTAACCCTTTGTGATTGAGATGTTGTCCGACACCGGCGCACACTTGCAACTGGTGGTGCAGTGCTGCTTCAAGATGGCTAGTCTGTGCGGCTTTGTTGGCGGCGAAATTTGGGTCTGTGGCTAGTTGATAGTGGGCTAGTCCGAGATTGTTGCGGGCGGCAAGAGTGTCAAAGGTGAGTTGAGTTCGATCGAGCTCGCTCGCAATATCCAAGGCGGCTTCGTAGGCGGTAATTGCTTGCTGTAATGATTCCGTCCGCGCTTGTTTTTGCTGAAACTGGTTCGCCAAATGCCAATAAGCGGTACCCAGATTGTTGTAAGTGGCTGCTGCGGCTGCGGGTACTAATTCTCGGGTGCGGTATTTCAACGCTTCGCGGTAGGCCCCAATCGCCTTGACTAATAGGAGTTCTGAGGGTTCGTGCTGGGCGAGGTTCCAGCAGGCTGTACCGAGATTGTTTTGGACTCCGGCATAGTTGAGGGGTTCTCGTTCGGGACTATAGCACCAGAGGGCTTCGGTATAAGCTGCGATCGCGCTTTTGAGATAGGCGATCGGCTCACCATCTTGGGCTAAATTCCAGTATGCTGTCGCCAAATTATTCTGAGCCGCAGCGTACTGCTGGGGCTCCGTCTCCGGATCGAGATCCAGCAGCGCTTGTTGGTAAGCTGCAACTGCTTGCTGCAAGTTCTCTGTCTTGTCTCGATAGCGGGCTAAATCAGCCGAAGCGATGCCCAAATTTTTGTTTAATCTAACGCGGGTTTGGGGTGCGCTCTCGGCATCTGTGCGGTTCAAACCTTCAAGATAGAGGGCGATGCTGCGTTCGAGGCAGGATTGCGGATCTGAGGCATTGGAGCCGTTGGTGCGATCGCGCGACAGCATCCAGTAGAAAGTGCCGAGATCGTTGAGCAGATCGTCCATGGGCGGTAGGCTGTGGGACTCCTGGGCGCCGTCAGTTAAATTTTGTGTCAATTGGGCAATCAGCCGCGCGCATTCGTCAGTTGGTGGTTGGTTGGACTGTAAGCTGGCGTCGAGTTCGAGGTACGCAATCACTTGCTCGATCGCGCCAATGGCGATTGTCAGGTTTTGTGGGGAAGCGTCGCCGCCCAGAATCCGATCGCGGTAGCAATTTCCCAAACTGTGATAAGCCAAAGCCAATGCTTCGGAACAGCATTGATGTTCTTGTAGCAGTTCAATGTATTGCAGGGTTTGCAGCGGCAGAAAATTGTCCTCCGATGCCGGATTATTTTCTGCTTCCAACTCCTCAGAAGCGGCTGCTAGCACCAAATCTGCCAGTTCGACGGATTTAGAATCTGTTGTGGCGGACGGGGAATCGGGAATTGGGACTTGTTCGTCGGGAAATGGGGATTGTCCAGACTCTGACAATCTTAAAAGTTTGGCACCCGAGTCTCCGTTGTCCCGCAAGTTTCCCAAGTTTTCAGAGTGCCCTCCGTCCTCGGAGTGCCCTCCGTCTTCCTTCGCTGGAGTCGGTTCGCCTTCAAACTCAAATACTCCGGTGCGCCATTGCCAAAATTCTGGGGCCGATTGCTCGATCGAACTTAGCCAAGGGCGCGACACCCACAGCAACAGAGTAGACTCGCACATTTGCAGGTTTGCTTCGATGTCCCTCAAATAGCTTAGGAACGACCACTGCACGGCTGCTGAATGCCTGGTCAGGTGTTCTGCCCCGAGAATTTGAAATCCTGGCAAACGGGTGTAGCCACCCCTGTTTTGATGGGGTGGGTGTTGTGTCAGCCATGCGGCGATCGAGTCCCAAGGATTTGGATCGCTCAAGTCGAGTTCCAAACTGACAAATCGGGGATAGTCGATCGGGGAGCGAGGAAAGGAGTCAGGGCTGTCTGCTGCTAATTCTGCCTGCAAGCGGGCTGCCAGACAGTCCCGCAAGTACAAGTCGTCGCAGGCGGCGATAAAAATTTGACGGCGTAAGTTGAGGTCGATCGCCTGTTTCAAGCGTTGATAGATCTGCTTGTTCGAGCTAGAAACTTTTTGGGAAGGAATAGACATCACGGTCTGGCGATTTTAGATTTTAGATTTTGGATTGTAGATTGTAGATTGTAGATTGTAGATTGTAGAGTTGAGAGTTGAAATCGCCGATAGCCGATCGCTCCCAACACCGACCCGTTCGGCAGTCAATCGCACCGTTAACACCACAGGATTGTAGATTTTCAATTAGCAATTTTTAATTTTTGACGCTGCCGTCCGATTAATTGCAACCCAAGTCCCTGAACCCCATCGCCCCAAGCAAACCACCAAATTTCTGCTAGTCATATTTAGTTTTTCAGCTCGCTCGGCACAGTTCAGGATTATCGCAACTACCTGCTTTTCATTGAAACACAAAAACCATGTTTCCACTGGTTGGAAAACATGGTTAGTTGAAGGATTATTTAAAATTTAGATTTGAAGCAGGTTTGAGTGTCAGCTCAGCTTTTAGACTGAAGCGGCCACATACACCAAGCCGGCCACCAACAGGGTTCCTGCAATACCCAGGATGATGTAGTTCCGCTGCTGGTTCTTGTTGGGATATTCAGCACCGTACATCTTCGGCTCTTTGGCAAAGTTGTTCAAGCGTCCATCTTCTTCGGTAGTATAAGGCATTGGCAACAATCCTCAATATTTTTGATTGCCATCACTTTACCAAAAAACGATCTCAAAGCGCCGTTAAAAGTTGGGGAATTTATTTTGAGTTGACAGTGCCTGTTTCGGGGGAAGAGGCGATCGCATAATCTTTGACCGGCATTCTTCCTGCTAAGTACGCTAAACGTCCCGCTTCTGCTGCCATTCCCATTGCTTTTGCCATTGCTGGGGAATTTTTGGCATTGGCGATCGCGGAATTAATCAACAGTGCATCGGCTCCCATTTCCATGGCTCGGGCAGCTTCGCTGGGAGTCCCAATCCCCGCATCCACCACCACAGGAATCTTCACCGTGTCAATGATTATTTGAATGTTGGCAGCATTGTTGATCCCTTGCCCGGAACCGATCGGCGAACCTAAAGGCATCACTGTTACGCAACCGACTTCTTCTAGGCGTTTTGCCAGCAGGGGATCGGCATTGATGTAAGGCAAAACGGCAAAACCTTCTTTGACTAATTGCTCTGCCGCTTCCAAAGTGCCGATCGGATCTGGCAGCAAATACTTAGCATCAGGAATCACTTCTAACTTGACAAAATTATTATCTTCCTGCCCCAAAAGTTTCGCCATTTCCCGGCCCAAACGAGCCACTCTAATCGCCTCATCCGCAGTTTGACAACCAGCAGTATTGGGCAGCATCCAAATTTTAGTCCAATCGAGAGCCTCTGCCAATCCTTCATGTCCGGGAGCATTTGTTTGCACTCGGCGCACAGCTACAGTCACAATTTCGCACCTACTAGCATTGACACTTTGCTGCATTTCGGCAATGCTGCGATATTTTCCCGTCCCCGTCATCAAGCGAGAATGAAAAGTTTTGCCAGCAATTACCAGAGGTTTGTCTAAAGATGGAGTTGCTGTATCTACTGGATAGCCAAAAATGCTATACTCAAGTGCCTCTTTCCATTGTTCTCTGCCTCCGAGCATTGCTTCTAGCTGCCAACCTTCTTCATTTGTCATTTCGTCGCGGGTAACTGCATATAAAATTTGGCCGAGTGTAATCAATTTGGCATCTCGCGGCATATGATTTTTTAAACCAGTTTGTATGGCTTCTTCAAAGTCATTAAAAACGTCTTCCATTTTCCCATTCCTCCCTAGCAATCTCTTGAACTTCTTCGGTGTTGAATACTAATATAATTGCTTGAATCAGTTGAGCTTCGTCCCAATAAAAAGCTTTCCTGATGCCATCGTTTATCTTCCAGAACTCGTAAGTCTCTCGATTTACATGAATAATAACGGCTGCTGCACCTTGATTTTTTGCCCTGCTGATTCCTTCCTGAACTCGGTATCTGATGTTTTTAGTAGATTTTGTCAACTCCTTAAATTCGCAAATCTGACCGTCTATCTCAGCATCTGGCGTTCTCACACCCTCTGCTGCTTGCTCGCTCAGCATTTTAACTCTCTTCCCTATTTTAGCCAAAACTTCAGCAATAAAGATTTCCGAATTATTAAGATTGTGTTGTTGGTGGATGAGGACAAATCCGCCAGCTATCTCATCAAAATAATATCGCTGATATTCGGGTGCTGCATTTTCGTAGATGGCTCTGCTGGTCTCGATATATTCTGAATTCACCGCTATTATACTCTGAATGAACTCCGATCGCCTAAAGTTAAATCTATGAAAGCAACCGTCGAGCAACTGGCCGAAATTGGGATATTTGCCAGCTTAAACCGAACTGAATTAGAGCGATTGCAAGAACACACAGCAATTCGGACTTACCGACAGGGAGAAGTTGTGATGTATGAGGGCGATCGCATCCCCGAAAAATTATACACGGTTTTGAGCGGTTCGCTGCGGGTGGCAAAAACAGCGGCGGCGGGCAAAGAAACAATTCTCCGCACCTTATTTCAGGGAGATATGTTTGCCGCACCTGCTTTGCTGGGTAACGGGATTGCCCCCGCAACGGTGACAGCAGAAACTGATGTCCAAGTTCTTACCACAGAACGGGAATTTTTGCTAGCAGCAATTCGGCAAAATCCTGAGATTGCTTTGCGAATATTGGCGGTTTTTAACCAGCGGTTGCAGCAACTGCACGACACAGTGCACGGTTTGGTGTCGGAAAGGGCGATCGTGCGGCTGGCCCGATTCATTCATTACTTTAGCATCGAGCAAGGCACGAAGATTGTGGATAATAGTGTATGTTTAGAAAAACGTTTTCCCTACTATCAAATTGCTCGCAGTATTGGCATTACCTACGAAGAATGCGTGCGGTTGTTTAAGAAACTGAAGCCGTTTGTATCCTACAGTCGAGGCGGAAAAATTACTGTATTGGATTGGCACAAATTGGAGAATCTCGCCTCTGGAGATGAAATAGATTAAAGCCTTCTCGAAGATAGGACGGTGGTTTAAATCGCGCCTACAACGAAGATAGGACGTACGGTTGAAACCGCGTCTACACAAACGAAGTCTGCCTCCGCAGACTGAAGATTAGATAATTTTATTTTAACCACTCATTCTTCAACCCGCGGAGGCGGGTTTTGTTTGTGTCGCCGCGAATTCCATTCGCCGGGTCTTATTCTCACGAATTCCATTCGCCGGGTCTTATTCTCACGAATTCCATTTGCCGGGTCTTATTTTCACTCCGAAAATGTTAAAACAAACGCCAAATTTTCTTCAGCCTTCAAAGCGTGGGGAGCGCGAGCAGGCATAAAAACAAACACCCCCGGTTCCAAGACAATATCGTTACCTTCCAGAGTCAAAATCCCCTTTCCTTCGACTACATTAACTGTGGCATTACGCGCCGAATTGTGTTCGGCAATTTCTGAACCTGCGGCTAAACAAAGTAAAGTATGCTGACAATTATTGTCTTTGACTAAAATTTTGCTCAGCACTCCGGCTGCGGGATATTCAATTGTATCTCTGAGTTGAATTGCTGAAGATTGTAGTGGTAAAAGAGTAGCAGTCATAAATTTTGACTCCGTTAAGATTGTTTAGTTGCACAGAGGATGATGTAGCCTAAATCCTGTTGGTAATGCTGGAAAACTCGACGCATTGCTAGGATACGATCGCGAATTTGCCCTTTACTTAAAACATTCCACAAAATCCGCACAGTGCCCACAAACCCTTCATCATCCAACATTCGCCGCAAGTTGAGGAGTCCCATCGCCCCGGTTTGGCACTTTTCTACCTGCAAACCGACGTTTTGACAAACAGCAATCCAGCCCGATTCAGACAAAGGCGTGGAATTAGCGCGAGTCACTTCTGATAAAGCTTTGTGAATTTCTGATTCTCGGTTTCGGGCTAAAAGTTCGTGAGACAAAAACTTGCCACCTGGTTTTAGCCGATCGCCAATTCCCGATAAAATTTTAGCTTTCCCCGACGGCGACTGCATCGTCAGAATAGCTTCAGCCAACACCCAATCAAACTGCTGGGAAATCCGATCCAAGTGAAAAATATCTCCTTCGACAATTTCCACTCGATCGCTCAAACCCGCTGCTGCAACGTTAGCACGGGCGCGCGCCACACTGTCGGGATTTTTCTCAACACCCACTACTTTAACGCCAAAACGCTCCGCAAGGGCGATCGAACTATATCCAAAACTAGCAGCCAACTCCAAAACAGTCTGGTTCGGTTGAAAATCCGCCCATTCAAACAACATTTCCGTAGCAACTTTTCCCCCCGGCCTCAGCATTTTCTTGCCAGCCGCCGCTAGGACTTCATGTCCCGGTGCAGTCTTAAAATTGAGAGTAGTATTGGTCATTGATTTGACCTCCTATTTAAGCTTACTCTCAGTTTGCCAAATTCTCCCAAAGCTTTCTATGATCTAGCTCATATTCAAATTCTCGTAGGGTGCGTCAGCCTCCTGATTTTTGAGAATTATCCCAAAGATTTAGAAATGCTGACGCACCCTACAATAGCTTTTGAGCATTAATTAAATCAACTGCATCAGGCTGTGGGATGGGCGTCTCGCCCGTCCAAAAGGGACGGGCGAGACGCCCATCCCACAAGAACCATGAAAATTGCAGTTTATTTAATTCTCATTCCTAAACACCAGTCATAATTTTAGTAGAACTTGTTGCTGTAAATTCTGCCAAGGAATTTGCTCGAATTACGCGGAACATTCCAAAGCGACAAAGCCCCGCACCAAATGCTAAACGCATTAGTAAAAGAGTCGGTACTTCTCGCAGAGACTTGATAAAACCCGATATACCAAAACGTACTAATCCGGCCGGTCTAGCTATACCTTGCCAGATAGAATCTATCCATGAAGGAAGGGTTTCTTTCGTCCAATCTGCGGTGGTTACAGCGCCCTCTACAAACCCCGTTTCCTCTAAAAGTTCTGAAAAGCCCTCGATGCTTGAAAAAGCCGGATGTGACCATTGATCCAGTAGTTGCTGCATTACAGGTTTCTCCCAGAAATTCAGAGGGATTTCGCGATCGTCTCTTTGATTCCAATCCGCCACAACTAGCACGCCACCGGGCTTTACGACTCTCATCAACTCTTTGGCAAACACGGCTTTATCTGGCATATGGGGCCCAGCTTCGATCGACCAAACCACATCAAAACTCGCATCGGGAAACGAAAGTGCCATAGCATCATCCACCCGAAACTGCAAATCAAGTTCTGGGGGAGTTAATTCTTGAGCGCGTTTAACTTGCTGCGGGCTGATAGTAATTCCAGTGACTGCGAAGCGGTAATCCTGTGCCAAAATGCGGCTGCTACCCCCAATTCCACAGCCCACATCTAAGACGGTAGTACCAGCAGGTAATTGATCCAAGCCGCCCCAGCGCACCATTTCATGCACAAAATCGGATTTGGCTGTGAGGAAATCTTTCTGTTGCGGCGGCGTACCGTAATGGCCCAAGTGGATATGTTCGCCCCAATAAAACTCCAGAATGCCGTCTTCCGTCCATTCGTCGTAGGAATTCGCCACAGAGTCGGATGATTGATAAGGGCGAGCCGTGATTAAATAGATCGTAAGGGCGATCGCCAGTAGTGCAAACACAACTCCAACTACAACAACAAATAAATTCATTTTTTACCTGAGCTCCAAAGCAGAATATAGGCTGAAATTGCCAAAAAAAATGGGGCGATTGAACGATTATAAGATAATACTGCGGTTTCAAGCGCCTCTACCCAAACTATCTCCGCCTTCACAGACTGAATAAGACAAAAGACCACACAATTTTAAGGACTCGTTCTTCAACCCGCTTTTCTAGGGTTTTGCTTGTACAAAAGCGGTTTCAACCGTCAGATCTTTTACCTTGACCAATTGACTTTGTACTTTTTCTTTAAATGATGCGATCGATTGCAAGCTATCAGAATCAGCATCCCAAAGAATGAACTTGAAACAATCAGGGATTTCGCCAATTGTCATAATTCTTGAATTACCAAGCAGGTGCAGATTAGCATTGTGACACGCCCGAAGATTGTAATTAGGGATTCGCTCAGAAAGATGATGAATATTGTGGTAAGCAATATCAGCCGAAAACCAATTAAGAATAGCTGGTAATTTGAGATAACTGCTACCTTCGATCGCACCAAGCAGATAGTCCCAGCCCTCTGTTTTGTGAGCGTAGGAACCCTCAAAATTATGCTGTACAAAGAAGATACAGATAAATATCGCCGCCGAGCAAGTCATCACAATTGAGTAAACACTCCAGAAAAAGCCAACCCCAAGTAAGTTGCTCAGATAAATCCAGCTACCCACAACACAAATATTGTTGAAGAGTAAATCCCAAAACTCAGCCGTCGTATACCAATGTTTGGATTTATAAGAGGCAATGATTGCAGATAAACCCATGCCAGAATCTTGATTTAGACAAGTGAAAATATGTTGAATAAAACCAACACTCCCCAAAACTAGCGCGAGTCTTGGCTTAATAATCAGGTAGAAAAAACCACCAGGAAACAGCATCAACGGGTGTCTGAGCAATTGATATATCTTTTGATTGAATGGACTTAGCGCCGCAAATTTTTCTGTAGAAATCAACGCCGAAGGGCCGCGGTACATATCCCAATTACCATTATGTTTGTGATGGTAAGCGTGTCCCCTAGACCAGGGGTACTGAGGAATTGCATTGATGATACCGAGCAGAAAGCCCACGGTGCGATTGACTTTTTTGGAGCTAAACAGAGAATAGTGTCCGCAATCGTGCATTAAGGAGAAACAGCGTCCTGAAAAGAGTGTCATTAACACGATTATCGGCGGTAGAAGGAATACAGAAATGGCAGCAGCTTTAAATGCTAAAAACCATAAAAATATATAGGGAATTACGGTATTGAGTATTTGGCAAGTAGCTTTGAAATTGTTGCTCTTCATATAAGGAGCTAGCACAAAATCTGACTTTTTGATCGCGCTTTTCATTCAGTATGTCTGTAGTGTGGATAAGTGCTAAGCTGAGAATGAGGATCTGGATATTTTTGCCATTGTAAAAATGGGTTAATTGCGGTTTAATTTTAACCCATGCTTGATAAACCTGCTGATAAGATTGAGTTCATTGTCTTCTCCTTTGGGTTGTATCGTGCAGTTGAAATTCATCCCAGCGCTGACGTACTTGGTCGTAACAATCAACCGGAGAAATTGCTAAACGTTGCAGCAAATCGATTTCAATTTGACCGTTACCTGTTAGCAAAATGATAATTTCTTGGGTGGGATTGTAGGTGGCAATAATTTGAAGTACATTGGAGAGAGTGGATGGCTCTAATTCGAGTCGTTGTAGATAATCTGTTACTGATAATTCAGTGATGAATTGTAAGTGATGCCCAACGGTATCACTCTGCCAATTTACAAGTTTGTTGACAGGTAGATCGACATCACAAACCACCATACCTCGACCAACTTTTAAAAATCCATTCCAAGCGGTGTATCCAATTGTCAGGATATTTTGGTGTATGAACAGATTCTGCCAATGGCGAAAGCTACCTTGCTGCTTGTTATTTTCAACTTGCATCGGCTTCCTCACGCAACACTTTAACATATTTCACGATATTTTTCAGCGCAGGAATCCCCTGCAATAAGGCATCTGTTTCTAATTTTTCACTCCCAAATGCTTCTCGGGCTTTCTTGAATTCCCGGTTTTTACCAATCCGAGGATAGCCAAATGTCTCAGTTAGAATCGTCATCACTCTAGTTAGTTAATTGAATTAGTGAAAATTGGCAGCAAAAATATACTGAGGCTGAGTTCAAATCAGTACAAAGTATGATGATTTGCTCATTGTAGGGACAGACGATAGCGAAAGATTTAGCGATTGGTGGACGATCGCCTCGTATTTACACTCACGAAGAAACTATTGCCTGACTCAAATCTATCAGGAATCAGTGAAATCCAATCTATATCGTTCTAAGTCAATAGATCGATCGCCAAAACACATAAATTTTGAGAATGCTGAATTAACCATCATCTATGCCTCGTAGACGAAAAAGAACAGGTTTGCGATATCGGCGGGCCTTCTGACTAAGAGACTCTATCATCTCATCACAGTTGCGGGACAGCGCCGGACTTACACCGGACTTTCCCCGTTTCTTCCAACAGTGATTTTTTGTTGGAACCGATTTTCGCACATCTATGAGGTTATCACAACTTTGGCTTGTTTGCATAAAAAACTGTGAAACGTCTCAGGAACCTCACCAATCGCTACTGTTTAGGGTTCAAGCCCCAACTCGATCGCACTTTCAAACATTCGGCGACTCCCAAATATTTTTATCTGCCGGGAGGGTGATACGGGCGATCGACTTTCCAGCCTGTATCGCGCCGCCTGAGTTTTTGGCAAACCGCTACTCATTTACCAAATTTCACCTCATCGAGACGGGAATTTGAGGAAGATCGTTCTTTGCGCTCGCAGCTCCGACTTGCTACAATCTAATCGCACCCGCAACTAGAATATATCATGAGCGAACTGTTAGATGAGACGCTTTCTATTGAAATCGCCACTCGCATCAAAAGCAACCGGAAAAACTGCTTTGATAACGCTTCCAAAGCAGCATTAACCACCGAAGGCGCAATCTACGTCCAAGGATTTTTAGCTGCACCCGGAGTACCTTACAAACCCATCGAGTATAGCTGGATTGAACTCGACGAGCGAATTGTTGACCCCACTTTTCCCCATCTCGGTTTCAGCGCTCAAGACATTCATTACTTTCCCGCCCAGCGATTGAGCATCAAGAAACTCAAAGCAATTCTAGATGAGTCAAAAGAAGATTATCCAGAAGATGACCCGCTGCCGGTTTACGGAAATCAACCCTATGAATATTACGGCGATGTGATGTTAGGCGGTAAAGATTACCAAAAGGCTTACGATTTGGCTGCGAGTAAATGCCGGGAATTGAACCAACCCCAAAAACAGGATCTTAACTAATTATGACTTACAAAAAAATGGTTCCCAGCATCGAACTTTAGTCCTCCTGCATTCAGCCGTTGACCAGAATCAAGTTCGTAGTAAGGACTTTAGTCCTTCTTCATTTATCTTTATAAAGAGAGGACTAAAGTCCTCACTACAAACCGAAGGTCATGAAAATGCAAACCTCGAATAATTAAACGCAGGCAATAACGGATCTAACTTTTGCTGCAACATCAAATCAGCTAACAACTTAGCCGTCACCGGAGCCAACAAAATGCCATTGCGATAATGCCCCGTCGCCAGCGTCAAATTCTCCCAAACACTAGCACCCAAAATCGGCAGCTCATCGGGAGTTGCCGGCCGAAATCCCCACCAAAACTCTAGAATCGGATAATTTTGCAATTCAGGATATAACTCGATCGCTCCTGCTAGCAAACTTTGGATTCCCGCAGGCGTATTTCCTGGGGTGAAATCCACATTTTCGCTAGTTGCGCCAATAATAATTCTGCCATCTTGACGCGGTACAATATAAATGCCTGTGCCGAATAAAACTGTTTGCAGTGGCTGAGTGACTCCACTATCTTCTGGTACGCATACTGACAGCATTTGCCCCTTTCTTGGAAAAACCGGAACATCCAATAACTGCTCAGACCAAGGCCCTGACGCCAAAACATAACTGTCGGCTTGCAATTTCCCTGCCGTTGTTTCCACGCCAAAAACTCGGTTTCCCTGCCGAATAATTTGCCCTGCACTGCCTTGAATAATCTCAATTTGCAATTCTTTAGTTGCGGCTTGAAGCGTCCGAAATAAAGCGCGGTTGTCAACTTGAGCGTCGTCGGGATACCACCAGCCACCAATTACTTCTTCACCCAATCCTAACTGCTGCTGGCGAACAGCGTCTGCATCTAACCATTGAGAATTAAGGTTTGACAAATGTGGCTGTTCTTGAGGCTGATTTTGACAGACTGGTGCGAGAATGCCCGATCGCCAATAACCCGTTTTCAACCCCGTAATCTCTTCCAGTCGTTCCACCCAGGCAGCATACAGGGAGCGACTTTGCAAGCACAAATCCAGCATCGGACTGGGGGGAATTCGTTCAGCTTGGGGGGCGAGCATTCCGGCGGCGGCCCGGGCCGTCGGTTGTGGAGAATCGGCGGTGAGAACTGCGACAGAAGCCCCTCGCAACTTCAGTTCAACTGCTAGCGAAAGACCGATAATTCCGCCGCCAATAATCAGAATATCTTCAGATGAATTCATTGACTTTTCTATGGACTTTCTGGCTTTTTTACCTCTCTGACTTCTTGAGAGTAAGGTGCTAGTGCTCGCACCTTACAATTAGAATTCTTGGGCAATTCCTACATATTCTCTTGTGGGGCGATGCTCTGAGCATCACCCAAAATATGCAATCTAAATGCAATACAGCTTATCAGCCTTCCTGCACAAAAAATCTATCCTTGAGGTTTCCATACAGTTTCCGAACCCTGGCCCCAGAAACCGTCATATTTTGTCACCTTAATATCGCCTAAAACCTTAGTTTGGCAGGACAAACGGCGGTTCGATGCGGGAGAATGGGGAGGAAGCGAAAGTCGCGCTTTTTCGCGCCACTCGGGCTCGGAAACTGCGCCCTCGACGGTGACGGCGCAGGTGCCGCAAGTACCCAAACCGTGACAGTTGATGACTTTGGCGTTGCCATTGTAGAGATCGATGCCGTTTTTCAGCAAAACTTCACGGAGATTCGATCCGCGATCGCACTCAAATGTTTTTCCTTGCGCTTGTACCTTGACCACAGCAATTCACCCCAATTAGATTTATGTTAACTTTCCTATATATTATCGCATTTATTTCAAATAAATTCATCTAATATGATAAGTCATATATTACCAATTTCTAATTGAGAATTCCCATGACAAATCGGCTCTGGATCTACGATACCACGCTGCGAGACGGTGCTCAGTGCGAGGGACTCTGCTTATCTCTCGAAGATAAACTGCGCATAGCTCGGCAGTTAGATAGTTTAGGAATTCCCTTTATTGAAGGCGGCTGGCCGGGGGCGAATCCTAAAGATGTACAATTTTTTTGGCGGCTCAAAGAACAGCCACTAACTCAAGCAGAAGTTGTCGCTTTTTGTTCGACTAGGCGACCGGGAAGAACAGCAGCCAATGATGAAATGTTGCAGCCTATCTTGTCCGCTGGTACTCGCTGGGTAACACTGTTTGGCAAGTCGTGGGATTTGCACGTAATTGAAAGTTTGAAGACGACGCTAGAAGAAAATCTGGCGATGATTCGAGATACTATTGAATATTTACGGAGTCAGGGAAGGCGCGTTATTTATGATGCCGAACACTGGTTTGATGGATACAAACACAATCCCGATTATGCCATTAAAACTTTAGCAGCGGCGGCGGATGCCGGTGCAGAATGGCTGGTGCTTTGCGATACTAACGGCGGTACTTTGCCTCACGAAGTCAGTCAGGTTGTTCGCGATGTTTTAGCAGCTTTAGGAACCCGCGCAAATTCCTTACAGTTAGGAATTCACACTCACAATGACTCGGGAGTTGCGGTTGCTAATGCTTTGGCTGCTGTGCGGGAAGGGGTGAAAATGGTACAGGGAACTATTAACGGTTACGGAGAACGCTGCGGCAATGCCGACTTGTGTTCTTTGATTCCTAATTTTCAACTGAAGTTGGGTTATGATTGCATTCAAAACGAACAATTAGTTAAATTAACTCAAGTCAGCCGATCGATTAGCGAAATTGTCAATCTTGCTCCCGATGATCATGCTCCTTTTGTCGGCCTTTCGGCTTTTGCTCACAAGGGCGGAATTCATGTATCGGCGGTTGAAAAAAATCCGTTAACTTACGAACATTTGGAACCGCAAAAAGTCGGGAACATCCGGCGAATTGTGATTTCGGATCAATCGGGTTTGAGTAATGTTTTGGCGAAGGCTAAGACTTTTGGCATTGAGCTCGATCGCCAAAATCCTGCTTGTCGCCAAATTCTGCAAAAATTGAAAGATTTGGAAAGTCAAGGATATCAATTTGAGGGCGCTGAGGCGTCTTTTGAATTGTTGATGCGGGAGGCTTTGTCGCAGCGACAGCGCTGGTTTGAAATTACGGGATTTCAAGTCCACTGCGATAAGGTTGGCGAAGATTGTACGGCTTTAGCCACGGTGAAATTGTCGGTAAACGGTACTAATATTCTGGAATGTGCGGAAGGAAACGGCCCGGTTTCGGCTTTGGATGCGGCTTTGCGGAAAGCTTTGATGAATTTTTATCCGGCGATAGCCCATTTTTATCTGACAGATTACAAGGTGCGAATTCTGGATTCTGGTGCGGGTACTTCTGCTAAAACTCGCGTTTTATTGGAATCGAGCAACCGCCAGCAGCGCTGGACTACTGTGGGGGTTTCTACTAATATTTTGGATGCTTCTTGTCAGGCGGTGGTTGAGGGTTTGGAGTACGGTTTGGTGTTGGAAAATCAGGAGGCGATTCCCCTGGTTTGTCGGGTGCATTAGACTTCTTACAGCAATAGCTTGGACGGGCAAGATGCCCGTTCCACAGCAATAGCTTGGACGGGCAAGATGCCCGTTCCACAGCAATAGCTTGGACGGGCAAGATGCCCGTTCCACAAAAAACTTTTTCTTGTGGGATGGCTTTGAGCATCGTCCGAAAATTTGATCGAAAAGACTTTTGCAATCTTGTCTAATTTTTAAGGATGCAAAAACTCTAAATGGTCTCCGGGAATCGATCGCAATTTTGCAGCAGATCCTTGTAATTTCAACCTGCCGCGTTCTAACATGATAATCCAATCGGCGCGATCGATCACTCGCGGCCTGTGACTGATAAAAATCGTAGTTTTCCCCTGCCGCTGCATCAACAAATTCTCCAACACTTCCGCCTCGCTGGCGGGGTCTAGCCCTGCGGTAGATTCGTCTAGAATCAATACGGGCGGGTTGTTGAGAATGGCGCGGGCGATCGCCAATCTCTGTCTTTGTCCCCCAGAAATATTCGCTCCAAACTCCCCTAAAACAGTTTGATATTTATCCGGCAATTGGCTGATAAATTCATCCGCCCCCGCAATTTTACACGCTTTCACAATCTGTTCAAAGCTGACATCGGGACTGCCCAAATGAAAATTATCGAGAATCGAACGGCTCCAGAAATGCGCTTCTTGGGGAACAAGAACCACCTGCTGTCTGAGACAATCGAGAGACAAATCCTGCAAATTGTAACCGCCAATTCTCACATTACCAGATTGCAGCGGATACAGACCAGCAATTACCTTAGCTAGCGTACTTTTTCCGCAACCAGAATAACCGATTAAAGCAATTGCGTGACCGCCCGGAAACGTCACAGAAAAATTTTCCAGCAAGTCAAGTCTGCCTGGGTAGTGAAAATTAACACTCTTGCAAACAATTTCGTCACGATCTTGAAGCGTTACCACAGGTTTATTAATATCGCTTTTACTTTCCGGCTCAGCGTCTATAACTTCCGAAAGCCGTTGAGTTGCTGTCTGGACGCGAGCCATTTCATCAGTACATTCGACCAAGGAAGTCACCCAAGTAGTAACGTTTTGATTCATGCTAATAAATGCTAGCAACTGACCAATACTCAATACCTTGTCAATCACCAAACCGCTGCCCAACCACAGCAGGGTAATGCTGCCCGCTGAAGCAATAAAACCAGAAAAAATATTATTGAGAATGCCAATTTGTGTAGTGCGAAAAGTAAGACTCGCTAAGCGACCGAAGCGGCTTTGAAATTCTTCCCAAAGTTGCTGGGCGCTGCTAGTCGTCTTGACAGTCAGCGCGCCTTTAAAGGTTTCTACTAAAACGCCTTGAGTTTCTGCTTCCAGTACAAATAAATTCCGCGTTTTTTGCTGTAATACGGGCAGAAAAACTACTGTAGAGGCAGTCATGAACAGAGCAATTACTGTAGCTGCTAGCGTCAGTTCCTTGCTGTAAAATAACATTAAAATAAAAGAAACTACAGCTATAAAGAATTGACTTGGTAAGCTGATTGCAAATTGAGAAACTAATTTATTGATTTCTTGGATATCTTGTAATCTACTGACGATTTCGCCGCTGCGTCTGGTTTCGTAAAAGCTTAAAGGCAATCGCAGGAATTTACGCCCGAATTCCATCACCAATCCCAACTCTAAACGCTGGGAAAATTGAGCAATCAAGTTTGATTGTACTAATCCTAAACTGCTGCTAAATAGGTTCATAACTATAACTGCGATCGCCACACTTGCCAAAAGTTGCGTGTCGCCCCGCACCAAAATGTCGTCGGTGAGCAGTTGTACGAGAAAAGGCGAAGAAATTGACAGCAAACCCAACACCATATTCAGCAACAGTGCTTCCATTAAAAGCTGGCGGTAAATCCAAACCCGGCGCATCCATTTTTGTACGGAATTAGCGGGCGGTTGGCCGTCTGCTTCGGCAAAAAACCGCTCTGGATCTGGGTCTACCAGCAAGCACAGCCAATCTGTCCAACCTGCTGCTAATTCTTCTTTGGAAATATAGCGCATACCGACAGCCGGATCGCCGATCGCATATTTGTCGCCCTGTTTTCCGTACAAAACAACCCAGTGATACCCGCTCCAGTGAATAATTGCTGGTAAAGGTGCTTCATCAATTTTGTCTAAAATAGCAGCCGCTGCTCGCACGGATCGAGCATTAAAGCCGATCGCCTCAGCCCCCTGTTTCAAGCCTAGTAAAGTCGTCCCCTTTTGACCAGTGCCCGCACATTCTCGCAAGCGACTAATAGTAAAATTCTGTCCGTAAAATTTCGCGATCGAAGCCAAACAAGCCGCCCCGCAATCTTCTTCGCTCTGCTGGAGAACAACCTGATACTTCTTAAACCGGTTGACTTGTCCGAATAATGGCATTTTGCCGATAAAAGGGATGTTCTTTAACATTTTGCAAAATGAATAATGGGTAGAGCATAATGAAGATTACTCATCACCCACTACCCAATCAGCAAAAAGCACCCATAAAGTTATGGGTGCTTTTTTGCTCCACAGTTATAGAGCTCAATTGAGAGCAGTAAACTTTAGTAGTAGGCGTAGCGGACTACTCTTCTGAAGGAACCGTCGCAATTGCGGCGGTACACGACCCAACTGCGCCGGCGACAGCGATCGTAATCATAGTAGTGACCGCCGTTGACGCTAGCTGATTCTTCCGGGGTGAGTTCAGCAAACAGTGAATTGTCCTTTGTTTCTTGCATGATGATTTGACTCCTTTAAGTTGATAAGATTGAACGAGAACTAGAAATTTGATAAAATTTATATAGTCTCGTGTAATTACTAACTAATAGTTCTTCAAGTCCTGGGCGACTTCCGGAATATTACTGAGATTTTTTCAAGTTTTCTCAGATCGCACTACCTGACTCACCTCTCTAGACTACTAGGGTTTTGTAAGGGCGATCGCGCATCGGATCGTACAGGTAAAGCTGGCTCGGCTGTGGTACGAAAAACAGCATATTGAGGCGATCGCTGGTGCTGTTTTCCGTGGCGCTGTCGGTGTTACCAATGCTGAAACCGCTGGTAATGCTGCCGCCGCTAACAGTAGCAGATTCTCGATCGTTTAGTTCGGTGAAGAATGACTCTTGTTGATTGTCCGACATCAGGAACTCCTATTAATACATATGTACTTACTTACGTACACATCCCAGAAAAACCGGGTAACAGGGCCAAAAATCCTGGCTGAAACCCTCTATTTTCATGACTTCTGCCCGCTAGCTCCGCCATTTTTGATGTTTGGGCCAATTTGCTGCTGGGAACGGCCAAGTTGTGCGGATTTTGACTTTGAGCCTGTGAATTTTGATTGAGACTTCTAAACCTATGCTTGGTGTCCGGAAAGCGGAAAATTAATGTGACAAAAGAAATAAGAGAGCGCTCTCTCCCTCGGCCAACTCATACCATTTGATATGTGAGATTTGAGATTAGGGAATGACTGATTATGTATGGGTTTGGAGCTTCTGCGCGAGTTGCATTCTTTTTTTGAACTGGTATTAAAACTCAAAACTATCTTGCTCCCCCAACTCAACTCAAAAATCAAAACTCAAAACGATTCCCATTACCCCCAGTAGCCGCCATGTCTCGCACTACCGAACCCACCCCCGCTGAAATTTTTGATAACGACCAGTTTTTGCCCCCTGTCAGCCGCTGGACGACTTTGGGGGGAATTTTGATGGTGGCGACCTTTGGCGGGGCGATCGCCCTTGCTAGCGTCACCAAATACAGCGCTACAGTCAAAGCAGACGCGATCGTCCGTCCAGCCGGAGAAGTGCGCCTCGTACAAGCAGCAACCGAAGGAACCGTCGAAAGCATTGCTGTCAGCGAGAATCAGACAGTAAAAGCAGGAGATGCGATCGCAGTTATTAATGCCTCACTCTTGGGCAATCAAAAAAAGCAGTTTCAAGAAACTGTCACTCAGTCTCAGACAGCAACAGATCAAATCAATCGCCAACTGCGCGACTTGGAAAATCAAATTTTGGCCAGCGCGCAATTTCAGAGTATTCAAAGTGCAAATTCCGCCGCACAGGAATTAGTCGAGTCCGCTATCGTAAAAATCGCCACATCGCAGCCGGATGTCGCCGAGAGACTCGGTAGAAGTCGGCGGGTTTTGCTCGTCAAGCGATCGTCCATTCAACAACAATTAATTCAAGCTAAAAAAGAACTAAATCAAATCGAGTCAAAACTCGAAAATAGCGCGATCCGCGCCCCCGCTGATGGTACAATTCTCAAATTGGAAGTACGCAATATCGGTCAAACCGTACAAGCCGGCAGCGCGATCGCCCAAATCGTCCCCAGCGACGTACCCCTGGTAATCAAAGCCAAGGTGACATCCCAAGACATCGCCCGCATCCAAATCGGCCAACCCGTGCAGATCAGGATTTCCGCTTTACCCTTCCCCGACTACGGCACACTCAAAGGAACAGTCAGCGAAATCGCCCCAGATGCGATCGCCCCTCAAAATCCCGGTAACAATTTAGGTACAGCTTATTACGAAGTAGCAATTAAACCGCAACAAACCTATTTAACAAAACTCAACTCCACCAGCGGCCAATTCTTCGGAAAACCCCAGACAAATGTCCCCCGCCAGTATTCAATTCAATCGGGAATGGAAGGCAGAGCAGATATTATTACCGGCCAAGAAACAGTTCTGACATTTATGTTGCGCAAAGCCAGGTTGCTGACAGATTGGTAACTTTTTTCAAGCTAAGGACACGGCAATGCCGTGTCCCTACAGATGTCTTAAAAAGTAAAGACACGGCAATGCCGTGTCCCTACAGAGGTTTAAAAGTGAAACAGCCTTCTAGCCTGTTCCTGACTTAAAACCTAGGGACACGGCAATGCCGTGTCCGCACAGATGCCCATGCAAAATGTAAATTTTAACCAAAACTATCTTAAATTAAAATAACGTGTCAATATAGAAATGTGACTTCAATTCAATTCTTTCCTCATGGGCAAACAGCGCGTTCTTTCAGGAGTTCAGCCAACAGGCAATCTTCACCTCGGTAACTATCTCGGTGCCATTCGCAACTGGGTAGAAGGTCAAAGCCAGTACGAAAATTACTTTTGCGTAGTCGATTTGCACGCAATTACCGCACCGCACAATCCAGCAACTCTAGCATCCGACACTTACACCATCGCCGCTCTCTATTTAGCTTGCGGCATCGATTTAGAACATTCTACTATTTTCGTGCAATCCCACGTCTCGGCGCACACAGAACTAGCATGGCTGCTCAACTGCATTACGCCGATTAACTGGCTCGAAGACATGATTCAGTTTAAAGAAAAAGCAGTTAAACAAGGCGAAAACGTCAACGCAGGCTTGCTAAATTATCCCGTATTGATGGCAGCCGACATCTTGCTTTACGATGCCGACAAAGTGCCCGTAGGAGAAGATCAAAAACAGCATTTGGAACTCACCCGCGATATCGTCATCAGATTAAACCACCAATTCGGCACACCCGAAAAGCCCGTCTTGAAACTCCCCGAACCCTTAATTAGGACTGACGGCGCGAGAGTGATGAGTTTGACTGACGGCACGCGCAAAATGTCGAAATCTGACCCTTCCGAACTGAGTCGAATTAATTTGTTAGATTCGCCAGATACGATCGCCAAAAAAATCAAGCGCTGCAAAACAGATGCCGTGCGGGGCTTGACTTTTGACGACCCAGAACGCCCGGAAGCGAGAAATTTGCTAACACTGTATCTCCTGCTTTCCGGCAAATCCAAGGAAGAAGTCGCAGCAGAATGTGAAAACATGGGTTGGGGAGATTTCAAACCATTGTTGACAGAGACAACAATTAATGCACTCAAACCTATTCAGGATAAGTACAAAGAAATAATGGACGATCCGGGATATTTAGCATCTGTACTGCGTCGCGGCAGAGAACAAGCAGAAACCATTGCCAACCAAACTTTAACTAAGGTTAAAACCGCTTTCGGTTATTCTCTACCTAATTAGTCATTAGTCATTAGTCATTAGTCATTAGTCATTAGTCATTAGTAGTAACTGTCAACTGTCAACTGCCAACTGCCAACTGCCCACTGTCAACTGCCCACTGTCAACTGCCCACTGCCCACTGCCCACTGCCCACTGTCAACTGTCAACTAACTATGAACCGTTTTCGCACAGCCTGCACCACCCCCGGAGAATTTATAATTACTGCCGAAGTTGCCCCACCAAAAGGTGGCGACATGACTCATACGATCGCAATGGCGGAAATTCTCAAAAACAGAGTGCACGCAATTAACATCACAGACGGAAGCCGCGCAGTGCTGCGAATGTGTCCGCTAGCAGTTTCCGCAATTCTATTGCAGCGCGGAATAGAGCCGATTTGTCAAGTTGCTTGTCGCGATCGCAATCAAATAGGCCTGCAAGCCGATCTCATGGGAGCCCACGCTTTAGGCATCCATAATATCTTGGCACTCACAGGCGATCCAGTCAAAGCCGGCGACCATCCAAAAGCCAAAAGTGTATTCGATTTGGAATCAGTGCGGCTGCTGCAAGTCATTCAAAAAATGAACGGCGGCCAAGACTGGAACGACAAAGCTTTAACAGACGGAGTTACCGATTTATTTGTCGGTGCTGCTGTCGATCCGCAATGCCCCAGTTGGTCGGGTTTGCAAAGCCGATTCGAGAAAAAAGTAGAAGCTGGAGCACAGTTTTTTCAGAGTCAATTAATTACAGATTTTGACGTTTTCGATAAGTTTATGCACCACATTGCTGCTGGCTGCAACAAACCAATTTTAGCAGGAATCTTTTTGTTTAAATCAGCTAAAAATGCTGAATTTATCAAAAAATACGTACCGGGAGTTAACATACCGCAAGAGACGATCGACCGTTTGGAAAAATCCCCAGAACCTTTGCAGGAAGGCATAAAAATTGCGGCAGAACAAGTTAAGCTAGCACGGGATTTGTGTCAAGGAGTACACATGATGGCCGTCAAGCGAGAAGACTTGATTCCGCAAATATTGGATTTGGCGGGAATTGAGCCGCTGAGCTAAAATTGAGTTATTGCTAACGTTTTGAAATTAACAGGACAGTCATGGTTCAAACTATAGACAATCCCACAGTTTCTCCCGCAGCAGAGCAGCATTTCACTTGGCGCGGCTTAACATGGCAGCAGTTTAAGGCAATTCAAGCTAGTTTTGAAAATGTGCCGGGAGTGCGGTTATTTTATTGTCAAGGAGTTTTAGAAATTGTGGGTACTGGAAGGTTGCACGAAGAGATTCGGTGTCTGCTTGGCTTGCTAATGGGACAGTATTTTATCCAAAGAAGAATTGTATTTTTCCTCAGCGGTGCTTACAGCCAGATTGTTGAGGGTCAAGTCGAGTATCAGGCAGATTTATCTTACTGTTTCGGGACTAAAAAAGATGTTCCCGATCTATGTACTGAGGTGGTTGTTACTAGCGGTAGTCCGATTAAACTTCAAAAGTATCGGGTGATGGGTGTGCCGGAAGTTTGGTTCTGGGAAGACGGAACGCTAAAGCTTTATGCTTTGCGAGAACAAGGTTATGAGCAAATTACCAACAGCGAATTGCTGCCTGAGTTAGACTTGTCTTTGCTCAAACGCTGCATTTTATTTGCTTCGCCTTTGGATGCGCTGGAAGAGTTTTCTAGAGAAATGGCCGATCGCAAAACTTGACAAATTTTGGATTTGGCGGGAATCGAGCCGCTGAGCTAAAATTGAATTACTGCTAGCATTTTTAAATAAACAGGACAGTCATGGTTCAAACTATAGACAATCCCACAGTTTCTCCCGCAGCCGAGCAGCATTTCACTTGCCGCGGCTTAACATGGCATCAATTCAAAGCAATTCAAGCTAGTTTTGAGAATGTGCCTGGAGTGCGGTTATTTTATTGTCAAGGAGTTTTAGAAATTGTGGGCATTAGTAAACCTCATGAAGCGTTTCAATGGATAATTGGTCTATTGCTTGGGATCTACTTTGAAGTTAAGGAAATTGAATTTTTCCCTAGCGGTGCTTACAGTCAGATTGTTGAAGATAAAGTCGAGTATCAGGCAGATTTGTCTTATTGTTTCGGGACAGATAAGGATGTTCCTGACTTATGCGTTGAGGTAGTTATTACTAGCGGTAGTCCGATTAAACTTCAGAAATATCGGCTCATGGGTGTGCCGGAAGTTTGGTTCTGGGAAGAC
Source organism: Microcoleus sp. A006_D1 (assembly GCF_036702805.1). Classification (NCBI taxonomy): domain Bacteria; kingdom Bacillati; phylum Cyanobacteriota; class Cyanophyceae; order Oscillatoriales; family Microcoleaceae; genus Microcoleus; species Microcoleus sp. A006_D1. The sequence goes on along the minus strand of NZ_JAUBVZ010000002.1, from coordinate 381,318 downwards.
GGAACGCTAGAGCTTTACCATTTGCGAGAACAGGGTTATGAGCGAATTACAAACAGCGAATTTCTGCCAGAGTTAGACTTATCTTTGTTGAAGCGGTGCATTTTGTTTGCTTCGCCTTTGGAAGCACTAAAAGAGTTTCGTAGAGGGATTAGTAGCAATGACTGATTCAAATTCACTCGATCGCGATAATATCAAAATAGTAGAATCGCAAATTTCAGAAGTTACCGTGTACACCGATCGCGCCCTGATCGCACGACGCGGCACAGTCTCGCTGACGGGAAACGAGCGCGAATTGGCGATCGCCTCCCTCCCCACAACCCTCGAAACAGAGTCAGTCAGGGCCACGGGCGCGGGTACAGTCGCCGTGCGATTGCTGGGAGTACACACCGAAACCGTGTTTCACAGCGAACCTACGGGCGATCGCATCGCCGAATTAACCCAACAAATCCAAGAGTTAGAAACCCAAAAACGCGCCATAAAAGACCAAATCGCCTCGCGAAAAATTCAACTCAACTTTGTCGAGAATTTGAGCGAAAAAAGTGTCGCTTCCTTTGCTAGTGGCATCGCCAAACAGCAGATTGGTTTGAACGAAACTGGGGAATTGCTCAATTTTTTAGGCACTAATTATAAAAAGTACGTAAGTGCGATCGCCCAACACGAAAGACAGCAGCGCGAATTAGACAAGCAAATAGAAGCTTTGCGCCAGCAGTTGCGCCAAGTACAAACTCCCCATTCCCAGCAAAGTTTTAACATCATTGTTGCGATCGAACCAAGCGGCAGCGGCAATTTTGAACTAGAAGTTTCCTATGTAGTCATGCGAGCCAGTTGGACTCCCCTTTACGACTTGCGAGTAAATACTACCAACAACCAAATCAATCTCAATTACCTAGCCAAAGTCAATCAAAATACAGGCGAAGATTGGACGGGAGTAGCGCTGACTTTATCTACAGCGAAACCCGGATTAGGAAGTTTGCCGCCAAAACTCCAACCCTGGTTTATCGATATTGTTCACCCAAAATCTGCTCAAACCCGAGAATTTATGAGAGCACGCAGGGGACTAACTGCGGAAGCCGAAATGGAGGGAGACTATGTAGATGATTTTGCAGATTTTGAATTGCAAGAAGAGGCGCTATATGCCGCTGCCGCACCCGAACCCATAGCAGCTCAAACCGCCACAGCAACAGTATCCAGAGAAGGCAGCACCGTCTCATTTCAAGTAGGAGGAAATACCAATATTCCCAGCGACGGCACGCCGCACAAAGTCACTATTTTCAGCGAAAATTATCCCTCTAAACTTGAATATACCGCCGTTCCGCGTTTAGTCAGCTTTGCTTATTTGCAAACAATTGTCACCAATCCGATGACAGGTGCAACTCTGCTTCCGGGTAAAGCAAATATCTTTCGCGACAACACTTTCGTCGGTACTATGCAGTTAGAAAATGTTTCTCCCGGTGAACAATTCAAGCTGAATTTAGGAATTGATGAAAGATTAAAAATTGAGCGGGAATTAGTGGAAAGACAAGTCGATAAAAAACTAATCGGCAATCAGCGGCGCACGAGTTACGCTTATCGGTTAATTGTGACAAACTTGCAACAAGTACCTGCTAAGTTGACATTAAAAGAGCAACTTCCAGTCAGTCGCAAGGAGCAAATAAAAGTGCGGTTGACTCAGACTAATCCGAAGATCGTAGCAGGTGAAATGGGACTGCTAGAATGGATAATCTCTCTGCCGCCCCAAGCCAAGCAAGAGTTATATTACCAGTTTGTTGTTGAACATCCTCCAGATTTAACAGTCATCGGTTTAGATATTTAATATCACAGGAATTACGCATTAGTACCAAAGAAACCGGGTTTTTTACCTAATCTGTGACGAGAGAGAGGATTTTCGTAAAAAAACCCGGTTTCTGAGTCCCCGTGCGTAGGTTTTATATCAAGTAGGTACAAAGTTGTTTGCAGTCAGGACTTTTGTTTTTATTCACCACAACTTTGATGGCTGAAGTCCTGAGAAACTCTCAAATCTAGCGGTAATTGTTAAACTGCAAAGCCACCGGATAATCTTCTTGCTTCAAGCGTTGAATTACCAACTGCAAATCATCTTTGTCTTTAGCAGACACGCGCACTGAATCGCCTTGAATCGAACCTTGAATTTTTTTGAACTCATCGCGGATTAACTTAGTAATCTGTTTGGCGATTTCCTGAGTCAGTCCTTTTTTAAGTTTAATTTCTTGACGGACACGACTGCCGCTAGCAGGATCGATTTTGCCGTAGTCAAAAATTTTCAGAGATAAATTCCGCTTGGCGGCTTTTGTTTGCAAAACAGTGTGAATCGCATCTAGCGTAAATTCGCTGTCTGTATTGACAGTGATTGATTCTTCGCCCAATTCTACGGTAGTTTTGGTATCTTTCAAGTCGTAGCGGTTTTGAATTTCCCGCACTGTTTGGTCAACAGCGTTAACTAATTCTTGCCGATCGAACTCGCTGACAATATCAAAGGAATAACTAGCAGCCATAAATTATTAATTGGTAATAGGACATTGGGCATTGGGCATTGGGCATTGGGCATTGGGCATTGGGCATTGGGCATTGGGCATTAACAAGTAACCAATAACCAATAACCAATAACCAATAACCAATAACCAATAACCAATGACAACTGACAATTAGCCATTAACAGCCATCAAACTGAAATAGAATAAAGAAACAGTGCAAGAAGAACTAATCGCAAACATGAGCGATCGCCCCAGCGGCACATTCAGAATATAGAAAACCGAAAACAACAACCGGGCTACAGGAAAAGCGATCGCAGCCAAACCCGCCGCCTCCGAATCAACCCCCGTCACAAAAGCCATCAAAGCCGCCGCTGAAAACAGCATAAACGTCTCAAACGAATTTTGGTGTGCCCAAGTTGCCCGCTGAGCGTAAGCAGGCAACCTCTCAAACATCGCGCGAGGTGCTGCTTGATCGTAACCTAGCTGCAAGCGGGCGAGGGCAACCACCAAAAACGGTGCGTAAACCAGCGCCGCCGCCGCTGCAATACAATCAAGCAAAATAACCGACACAGGCAATCCCAACAGCATCATCCGCCTCGCATTTCAATCAAAATAGAACAGAGTAACCACTTTGCGCTGTTCCTCGGCATCCTGGCAAGTTTTCAGCAAAGTGTGGCTTTCGTGAAAAGCAAAACAGATCAGTTGCTGACAGCGAGAAATAATCTCCTGATTGCACATGGCGCTTGCTTCCGGGAGAGACAAGCTGTCATTTTTGGGATTTTCTACCAAATGTATCACTTGTTCGAGTTGGTCGCGGGACTCCCGAGGCTGGCGGCTCATGCTTTGTGGCAAAATCACCGTCAGCAGATTAGGATCTGCTCGCATTGCCCCCCGAATCGCGGCTGAATTGGTGCCTGTAGCCCCCGATGTGATGAGCTGGTTGCCTCCCAGAACTAAGGCGTAGCTCAGCATCTCAATTAGCTGCTGGTGGGTAATAGGAACGTGGCGAGAACCCAAAAGAGCAACTCGCTTGGAGCTGGTTTGCTGGATTGCCGCAAGTTCTTGTAAAAAATCATCAACTCTGGGTAGCTCAATTGATTGACTCAAAGAATTTATTAAATTAAATAAAACTACGTTGTGGATTCTAGCAGACTGAATAGCAATTGCCACCAAAAAGAAGTTAAGAATTGCTGATTTACGAGATCTGACCAGAAATGGGGAGATTTGAGGAAGCCAGAAGGCAGAATGTCTGAAGGTATAATTCCAGAAAAATTGAGAATTTAAGATTTTTTTATTTTTATTTATAAAATAAAAAAATCTCTTTGCCTTCTTCGCTCTGCCGAATAGCTTCTTCGCTGAGTTCCGGCTGTCTGCTTAATGGACTCGATCGCCCATGCCCAAGGATACCATCATGCCCTTGAGGTCAAAGTGTTCTGCCATTAGCTGAGTAACGCATTCCACTTTTATCGGTTCGTGCAGGCGCACGCTACCAAAGGTGCTGTCGATAATTTCCACCGTGGTTAAGGTATCCAAATCCACAGACAAAACTGGAATTTCCATTTCTTCCGCCCTGCCGATCACCAGGGGAGAAGGAGGCAAGTGGCCTGTGAGAATTAAGCACTGAGTCGAGCTTTCCAGAGCCGCTAGCTGAATGTCCGTGCGATCGCCCCCGGTGACTACCGCCATATTTCTGGCTTTGCGGAAATACTTCATAGCTGAGCTAACATTCATCGCACCAATTGTCAAGGTTTCCACCATCAAGTCCAAACGGTCTCGACGGCAGAGGACATCAGCTTTCAATTGGTGCACCAATTCTTTGACACTGACGCTACGCAGCAAAGCGCTTCTCGGCAGCATTCCCAAAACCGGAATACCCTGTGCCTCCAGAAAAGGCCGCACAGTCGCCGTGATGGATTCGAGTTTGTCCGAGGGAACGTCGTTGAGTACAACGCCAGCCAAGCGCGAACCCAAACGCCGCTTAGCCGACAGCAAATCGTCTACATAAAGATCGATCGGGCGCACTACCAGCAGCACAGAGGCATCAACCGCCTCAGCGACTTGAGCCAAAGACAAGTCAAACAGACTGCCTTCCTCCAAATTAGCGGGGCCTTCTAATAGCACCAAGTCTCCGCAGTCCGCTTGCAAATATTGCGCCAGAGACTGGCGGTAATCTGTCTTGTCTTCTCCCCGCAAACGCTTGTGAACAGTTTCTTCGTCCAAAGACAGCAGAGTTGACGGTATCTGACTTTCTGAGAGCTTCAGCGTCTCTACCGCGAACCGCACGTCTTCCTCCTCGGCTCCAGCTCCGGGCGAGCTGAAACAGGTTCCCAGAGGTTTGCCGTAGGCGACGGCGAGTCCTTGTTCCCGGAGTGCGAGTGCCATCCCGAGGGCGATCGCGGACTTGCCGCTGTAAGCTTTTGTGGAACCGATCAGCAAATATTTAGTCAATTTGGGTACGCCTTCTCTCCTCAATTTGCACCTGTCTATTTAAATAAATTTAGTTTCTTCAACCGTATTTCTGCACCGCGACTCAATTTCGCAATCCGATTATACTCGATTTGGTCACTGTTGCACCGAGCGATTTTTTGCTTGAAATTTTTATTGACCTGTTCGCCACCTTTTTGTTCGCATTTTTTTCACATCTTTTTTTAAAGCCGTTTTTTCAGAGTGTTTTTTTAGCGGCGTTTTTTGACAACTATTTATCGCTCCTAATTTATTTGAAAGGTGTTTTTTATTAGAACAATTATCCGCCAATTCTGTTGCGCAAATTAGACAACAACATTGTTACTGAGCCTGAGAAAATCAAAAACACATAAATCGTCTGGTGGGGTGGCATTTCGACCGCCCAAAGGCTGATTGCGATGCCAGCCCGATCGCAGTTCAAGAGCAGTAGATTGATTTTGATTAGCTCAACCTACTGCGTTTTCGGCTCAGCTACCGAGCCGCAAAAGTTGAACGAAATCCGACGGGGCGATCGTACTTGCTTGCACCCCATTCAAAACTGCCAAGAGTTGCCCAGAATTCCCAATGTTGATTAAGGTTGCGCCATTGCCTTGGCTAATGCTCAGTTGAGAAAAGGTCAAACCACCCGCTAAACTCAGCAAATCTTCTCCTTTCCTAAAGTCAGATACAATATCACTTCCTTGCCCGGATGTCAAGACAAATAAATCGCGTCCGCTGCCGCCGACCAAAGTATCGCTGCCCTCATCACCAATCAACACGTCATCCCCAGCACCGCCGAGCAAGCTGTCATTGTCTTTACCGCCCAAAATCGTATCGTTGCCAGCATCGCCGTTGATCGTATCGCTGCCTTCATTACCGAACAACAGGTCATTGCCAGCACCGCCACACACTTGGTCTTGACCGCCAGCAACACCAACAGGCAACGGGCTGCCAATATCCCCATACACCGTGTCATCCCCGTCACCGCCACAGATAGAGTCATTGCCTTGGTCTCCCAACAGCAAGTCGTTGCCCGAGTCGCCTAAAATTACGTCGTTGCCCTTGCCGCCACGGGCAGTATCGTTGCCATCACCGCCAGAAAGCGTATCAGAGCCATCCTGACCGCTGAGGTAGTCATTGCCCTTGGCACCGAATAACAAGTCGTTGCCACCGCGATCGCGATCGGATTCACTGTTAGTACCGCCGTAGAGACTGTCATTTCCCTCTTCGCCCACAAGGGTGTCAGAACCGAGTCCACCCCAGATTAGGTCGTCATCTTTGCCACCAAAAGCAGCGTCGTTGCCCTCACCGCCAAAGAGGGTGTCGTAGCCAGCTTGACCGTTGAGGTAGTCGTCGCCGGGGCCGCCCAACAGCAAGTCGCGATCGACAGAAGGGCCAACGGGAGTGTTGCTGATCAATCCGCCAAATAGGTTGTCGTTCCCCGCCAAACCGACAAGCACGTCGTCTCCGCCCAAACCGTTGATGCCGTCGCCACCACTGCCGCCAGTCAGGCTGTCGTTGCTACCGGTACCAACCAGGTTGTTTTGAACCGGATTGAAACCTTGAAGAGGACTGATTCGGGGTAAGGTAATTTGCGCGCAAATGCAATCTGGATCGTCAGGTTGCTGCGGAGTTGGAGTTGGTGTCGGAGTTGGTGTCGGAGTTGGTGTCGGAGTTGGTGTGGGTGTCTGCCCTAATATCGGCTCAAGTGTCGGCGAAAAGTTGATGATTGGTGCAGGTGTCGGCCCAGGTGTCGGTGCAGGTGTCGGCCCTGGTGTCGGCGTCGAGACGATAATTGTCGGCGAAAAGTTGATGATTGGTGCAGGTGTCGGCGCAGGTGTCGGCGTCGAAACGATAATTGTCGGCGAAAAATTGATGATTGGTGCAGGTGTCGTCGGCGTCGGGGCGATGTCGTTGTCGGCGATGGTGACGGTGACAGGTGCGATCGCCACGGGCAAGTATTCGCCAGCGCTGCCGGGGGCGACGCTGGAAAAAATCAATCCGGTATGGCTTCCTTCGACAAGAGTGTCGTCGGTAGCTTTGACAGTGACAGTTTGCGCTGCATTCCAGTTAGCGGGGGTGAAAACGATCGGTGCGATCGCATCTATTTGACTGCCCGCAGCGAAATTGACGGTAACTTTAGCCGTCGGCGCTTTAGTGAGGACAACGCTGTAGCTGCCATTGGCACCGCCTTCTGTGGCATCGGTGCTCGTGGGAATAACGGCGATGCCGGGACTGTCGTTGTCGAGAATCAAGACATCGACTTTGGGGATGCCGATATTGTTGTAAGCGAGATCGGTACTGCTAGCGCTAGATGCGATCGTACTCAGGTGCGTTCCTTCAACAACGGAGTCGTCCACTGCTTTGACAGTGGCGGTTTGAGGCAGGTTCCAGTTAGCGCTGGTGAAGGTGAAGGAGGCGATCGCTTCTATTTGACTGTCTGTGGCGAAGCTAACTTTAACATCATTTTTGGGCTGGCTGTTAAGCGCTACTTGATAGGTGTCCGTAGCACCGCCTTCAACGACAATCGTGTTGCCGCCGCTTTGGGTAACAGTCACGCCAGCAGCAGTAGTAGCTGTGTCGTTGTCGGCGATGGTGACGGTGACTGGTGCGATCGCCACTGGCAAGTATTCGGCCGCGCTGCCTGCTGCGACGCTGTGGCTAATTGTACCGTTGTGGGTTCCTTCGACAACAGTGTCGTCGGTGGCTGTCACCGTTACTGTTTGCGCCGTATTCCAGTTAGCGGGGGTAAAAGTGATGGGTGCGATCGCATTTATTTGACTGCCCGCGGCAAAGTTGACGGTGACAGGCGCTGTCGGCGATTTGGTAAGGACAATACTGTAGCTGCCAGTTGCACCGCCTTCTGCTGCATTGGTGGTGTTAGGAGTGACGGCGATGCCGGGGGAATCGTTGTCAATAATCAACACATCGACTTTGGAAATGCCGATATTGTTGTAAGCGAGATCGGTGCTGCTAGCACTGGCAGTGATGATGCTAAGCTGCGTTCCTTCAACGGCGGAGTCGTCTACTGCTTTGACAGTGGCGGTTTGAGGTACGTTCCAGTTAGCACTCGTGAAGGTGAAGGGCGCGATCGCTTCTATTTCACTGTCAACAGCGAAGCTAACTTTAACGTCACTTTTTGGCTGGGAAGTTAATACCGCGCTGTAACTGCCATTGGCACCGCCTTCTGCTGCTGAAGTATTTGTGGGAGAGATTTTTACCGCTGCGGTCGAGGTGGCTGTGTCGTTGTCGGTGATGCTGACGGTGACTGGTGCGATCGCCACTGGCAAGTATTCGGCAGCACTGCCTGCTGCGACGCTGTGATTGATTGTGCCACTGTGGGTTCCTTCGACCACAGTGTCGTCGGTGGCTGTCACTGTTACTGTTTGTGGCACATTCCAGTTAACCGGAGTGAAAACGATCGGTGCGATCGCATTTATTTGACTGCCCGCAGCGACATTGACGGTAACGTTAGCAGTCGGTTTAGTGTTGAGGGAGACTTTGTAACTACCTGTCGCGCCGCCTTCGGCTGCATTTGTGCTTGCAGGTGCGATCGTGACGCTGGGCGTACTGGCATTAGCGACATCGTTATCGGTGATGCTGACGGTGACGGGGGCGATCGCCACTGGCAGATATTCCGTCGCACTGCCAGCGGCGATGCTGTGGTTAATCGTGCCTGTGTGCAGCCCTTCGACTAAACTGTCGTCGGTGGCTTTCACCGTGACTGTTTGCGGTACGTCCCAGTTGTTCGAGGTGAAAGTGAATGTGGAAATCGAGTCGATTTGAAAACCGGTATTGAAGTTGACCTTAACTGGCGCAGTCGGTTTGCTAGTCAGCGCTAGCTTGTAACTGCCTGTAGCCCCGCCTTCGGTAGCTGTGGTGTTTGGAGGAGTAATTGTGACTCCGGCGGTATCGTTGTCGGTAATTTGGGCAATGACCGAGGCAGTAGCAATCAGGTTGTATTTCGCGTCTGTACTGGTGACTTTGTGGGCGATCGTACTGGAGTGCGTGCCTTGGTCTACAGCATCGTCCACGGCTTGAACAGTCACCAGTTGAGGCACGTTCCAGTTGGCGGGAGTAAATTTCAGAGCGATCGGGTTTCCGCCTCCAGCCCCCACGTCGCTTTGGATGTCTGGGGAGGCTGTGACAGTAACATCGGCCGCGGGCTGGCTGCTTAACACCGCTGTATAGTTATCTGTAGCCCCGCCTTCGCCGATTTTGGTGGTGCCGCCAGTCTCGATAATTTTTACCTGTGGCGTGTCGTTGTCGGTAATTGGCAAAATAAGATTGGCAACAGCAGTGCCGTCGAGGGTCACTGGTACACCGCCGTCGTAGTTAGCGTCGGCACTGGTGACACTACCGGTAATGATGCTGCTGTGAGGGCCTTCGGCTACGGCATCGTCTACGGCTCGGACAGTGATACTTTGAGTGACGTTCCAGTTGCTGGGAGTAAAGTTGAAGGTGACGGGGTTTCCAGCACCGGCCCCCAAGTCTGTCTGGGTGTCTGGTTTAAGAGTGAAGATTACCAGTTCGGTGGGTTGGCTTCTGAGCGCTACTCTGTAAGTATTGGGGCTGCCGCCTTCTGCCAGACCGGGGTTTGTAGGCTCTGAGGTGACAACAATGCCTCTGGTATCATTGTCCGCGATCGTCAGGCTGGCTATATTTGGGGAGCCGAGAAGGTAGTTGGTGCTCGGAGCGAGGGTGAATGTGACATTTTCATTGGGGTCAAAAATATTATCATCGATCGGAGTAATTGTCAGATCGACGCTTGTCTGCCCATCGGGAATAATCACTGTGCCGCTAGTTGGGGTGAAGTTGGTATTAGTACCCGTTGCAGTATAGTCAGTGGTAAAGGTGGCAGACCCCGCTACATTGAAATTAACAGAGAGCTGTCCGTTGGGGTTGGCGGTGCGGGTGATTCTAAAGGTGCCTGGAATCGAACCAGCTTCGGCCGGACTGCCCAGTGGGGCAATGCTGAGGACGGGGAGATTTAGTTCATTTGGCGGTAGCGTCCCAAATATGGTGGTTGTGGCGTAGCTAGTAGACTGATTACCTTCAAGCGAAAATCTATTTCGTAGGGCAAGGGCCAGGTCGTAGGGGCCTGAGCCGATTGGCAGGGGGTCGATGAATTGATCTGCATCCAGGCCGTCGCCGTATACTGAGTCGTCTAGCGCACCGCCTACGGTAATTTTGTCGCGCAACGGTAAGTATTGGTCAATTTCGTAGCGGCCCGGTAAGGCATTTGACCCCCCTATACCCGTAATCCCCACAAATGTCGTTGGTAGTGCAGGGTTGTCTCCGCTGTCCGTTTCAAATAGAATTTCCTCCGTACCTGAAACACGACGACCGCCAGTGTCTTGAATAGAGCCATCAAATTGCAAGTCGCCGTCAACATAACGCATTAACTCAAAGTCTACTCTTGTAGCTCCAGGGTTTGTAATCCTGTAGGTTTGAGTTAAAAGACTCCCTTTCCTTACCCCATTTACTACTAGGTCTGTGACTGTCTGAGTCAGTGCAAAGTTAAGACCGCTAAAGTTGAAGGTGCTTTGAGCACTTGTTGAAGTTGAGTTAGTAATGCTTGGATTGAGTCCGCCTGTATTGCCGATGGAGCCGGTAGTCAGAAAAGTATATCCTCCTGTACCGCCCACCCTCATGGCTACCCCAGACTGAAAAGTGGTGCTGTTCGCTGGTAGGAGACCGATCGGGTCATAAAACGCATCAGTGGTTCCACTGCCAAAAACAGCCCTGCCAAAAGACCCAAAGGCATCTACTCCGACTGTAACGCCTCCATCCCCTGGTACTGTATTCAAGGTAGGTAAGGTAAAGGCATAATTGTTCAGTGTCTCGGCTTGAATTGCCGCATTTATTTCAATTTCGCCTGTGCTTGCCTGAAGCTGCCAATCTCCTCCTAAATCTGCACTCCCTGTCAGGCTTGTAGAAGCTGCGATTTTTGCTTTGGTCAGGCTGCTGATTTGCTGAATGAATGCTTGACCGCGATCGCCTGCTGCCACACTGCAACCGTAAAGCAAAATCTCTGCTTTTGCACTCAGCGATGCGGCCCATTTTTGCAGTTGGCTGGCGTAAGCATTCAGTGTCTCTAAACTTAATTGAGCTGTGCCTAATTGCAAGCTGCCGGGACTGCCGTGGCTGATGATGTGCAGTGCAGATACCTGCTGACAATTGGCTAGATACTCGCTAATCTGGGCAACACCGTCTTGCTTCGAGTCGAGGATAACTGTGATGATTCCGGGTTTGACTCCGGCAACTAAGCTGTCGTAATCTGCAACGGCTGTGTCAATAAACACAATCTCTGAAATTTGTTTGCCCGCAGCCTGCTGAGCATCCGCAGGTTTTGCACTATTTGCTGCGGCTGTTGTGGCGCGTTCAATGGTAAATTTTGTTGGGCGATCGGTAATTAAACAATCTGTAGACAGTTCCTTGGTTAGCTGAGTCATAATACACCTCTTGCAAAAATTGGTAGGTTTTTATCTGTAGCTGCAATACCTGATATGTAGCCTTCTATGAGTTATGCACTTACTCAAAATCACCTAGGAGTAATTACAATAACTGATGTTTGCTCTTTGGTTACTTAAGTTGCTAGATAGTGGCTCAAAGGAATTGGTATAATTTAATTCGGTTTTTGCCGCTTATCTGCCAAATTTGAGCATGAAAATTAGACCCCCAAAATGACGGTTTATAAATTATCTCAGAGTCCTCCGAGCCAAAAATCAGGACTTAGATTAAATCCCTGCGATCGCCAGATTAGTAAAAATTACTTGCTGAAGACAGGTTTAATAATTTAAAGGGCTTTCTGAGAAATTAACTAATTTTAGTTTTGCTCTCATCCTAAAAGGCCTCGGTGATATTACTGAGAATGTTTACAAATATTAATACCTAGATAAACTTAGGATTTCGGCGGAAATGTGCTTTACCTCAAATCAAACACCAATTCCCTGGTATTGGAGCATGGAGCATTGAAGATTAAAGAATTGGGAACGATATCATGTCCGGTGGATTACCATCACAAAAACGGATCGCACGCGCGATCCGTTCGCGTCGCGCGTGCGGTTAATCGATCGGATACGATATGACTGCTAAGAACAACTAGGGTTACGATATTCCTTTCTGTTGCACGATTTTTACGAAGAGGTCTCAGTAACAGGATTTGACGCTTGTTGCACAACAAATACAGCAGTTTTCAATTGCCTAAAATACAGGTAGGGACTCAGGCAAAGCCTGAGTCCCTACGCGAAATCTGTATCGCAATCAACGGAAAACTGCTGTAGATTTGCTTGAGGAGCGAGTATAGGCGATCGCGCCCAAAGCGATTGGGAATTATCCCAGAACTTAGTTAGTATTTGGACTTAAACAATAGGACAGGCGCACCGATCGTGTAATATCGCCGTTTGTAGCGGCCGCAGACAGTTAGTGCGCCCCAGAACGCGCCAAGGATTGGCGCAATTTCCCAAGCGCGGGTGCAGTGAAAGTTACTCATCCATGCGCATCAGCTTGCGATAAAACATTTTGGAAAAATCGACGGTACGAGTCCGTTGCAAAGTTAAAAGTACCTCAATTAAGCAACTGACAAACTCAGAGCTTTGCATAGTTACTTCATAGCTGAGTTCAGCATTGCCGTCAAACAGCACCCGACAGCGGGTTAAATCGATCGGCAGCGACGAGATATTCCAACTAGCGACAAAGGGTATATCTTCGCCGCCGTCAATTTTTCTTGCCCCCTCCAAGCTTTTGAGCTTGTAGAGACCGATAGCGTGCGGCAAAAACTTGCGCCGGGGCTCCTGACAGAAAGGCGCGTAGACTTTCACTTCTTTGTCGTCGGCGGGCTTCAGTTGAGGAAGAGACATATTTCCACATCCTGACAATTACTACTAGCAGTTTAGTTGAGCTGCTCTGCAAAAATTAGCAGATATTCCAGGGTAAGCGCAAGCAAAAGTCAAGCCGAATAGTCTGTGCCATGCCAGTTTACCCTTGCCGTACTCTTCAGCGGGCCCACTGAAGAGTCCTGCCGTCTGCTTTCGACAAAATCCCAGAAGCTGGTACAGTAGATACTTATCTTTAAAATCAAAAACTATTGGTGGTTGAATCAAGTAACCTATGCAGGAGAGTTCTTGGCCAGAAAACGACGATCGCAGCGAGCTTAACTTGGACATCCCTGATTTAGCTAAAGAAGAGCTCAAGAGTTTGACCTCGAACTCGAAGGTAAGCAAAATATTTGCCCTACCAGACATGGGCGACAGGGTATTCGGGGCAGAAACCTCATCAGAGCGAACGGTGGCGGTGTCTGTGCCGGGAACTCCCTCTTTTCCTCAAAATCTGTACCGGGGACGGCGGGGAAAAGCTGCCGCGCTGCTGACTGCGATTTGGGGAGGGACGATCGCCCTGCACTTGATTTCTTGGGGTGCGTGGGTAGTCTGGGGGTTGACGGGGCTGCTGTGGATGCAAGCATTGCGAGTTTTGTTTGCCGAGCCGGGGCCCGTACTGCCTCCTCTTGCCGATGAAAGTCGAGAAGATTGGCCCTACGTCTCGCTGCTGGTGGCGGCGAAAAATGAGGAAGCGGTGATTGCCAGATTCGTACAATCAATCTGCAATTTAGATTATCCGATCGACCGTTACGAAGTTTGGGCGATCGACGATCACAGCAGCGACAGCACGCCCCTAGTGTTGGAAAAGCTCACCAAACAGTACCCGCAGCTCAAAGTATTTAGCAGAGGAGCAAATGCCAGCGGTGGCAAATCAGGAGCCCTGAATCAAGTTTTGCCGCTGACTCGCGGCGAATTTGTGGGCATATTTGACGCCGACGCGACGGTAACACCGGACTTGCTGCGCCGGGTGCTGCCGGTGTTCGATCGAGCACAGGTAGGGGCGGTACAAGTCAGAAAAGCCATCGCCAATGCTGCGGTAAATGTGTGGACTCGCGGCCAAGAAGCAGAAATGGCTCTCGATAGTTTTTTCCAACAGCAGCGAATTGCGATCGGCGGCATTGGAGAATTGCGCGGTAACGGCCAATTCATGCGCCGCACCGCCTTAGAACGCTGCGGTGGCTGGAACGAGGAAACCATTACCGACGACCTGGATTTGACCGTGAGGCTGCACCTAGACCAGTGGGACATTGAATTTCTGGCTTTCCCAGCCGTGTCTGAAGAAGGAGTCACTAACGCTCGCGCCCTGTGGCACCAGCGCAATCGCTGGGCAGAAGGCGGCTATCAGCGCTATCTAGACTACTGGCGCCTAATTTTGCGCAACCGGATGGGAACTGGGAAAACTTGGGATTTATTTGGATTTTGGGTATCTCAATATTTCTTACCGACAGTAGCGCTGCCGGATTTTTTAATGTCAATTACGCTGCGCCGGATGCCTCTAGCCAGTCCCATAACTTTTATGACCCTTACTTTGTCGCTGGTGGGAATGTTTGTCGGTTTGCGCCGCACTCGCAAAGAGACCAAATTTGACATTAAAAGAGTTTTTGTCACCTTGCTGCAAACGCTGCGGGGTACTGTGTATATGTTGCACTGGCTGCTGGTAGGGATTGTGACGGCTCGGATTTCGGTGCGTCCCAAGCGACTGAAATGGGTTAAAACCGTCCATCAAGGCACTGCTAAGTTGACAGTTGACAGTTGACAGTTGACAGTTGTTGGGTTGACAGTTGACCGAAGGAAGATGGAAGAGGCAAGAAGTCATTAGTCATCAGGAAGAAGGGAGAAGACATACACGGCAAGCTTGAACGCGAGCCGTATTTGAGGTTTAATTAGGTGATTTACTTAGCATCAATTGATAATTAGCTGGCAAATATCTCGGAACAGTATCGTCAAAAATCGGAAGATAAAAGAACTACCAAGCATCTCCCTAGAGTGTTCCAACCCGATTCAACAGTCAAAGTTTAAGAATTTCTATCGCCCAAAAAAAAATGAAACAGCTTAGGTGATCGGCGATCGGCGAGCGGTAATAGCGAATAAGTAATCGGCAATACAAAAGTCGAAAATTAAAAGAGAAAAGCCATAACTTTTCAATTTTAACTTGACAAAAAGCCAATTAGTATCTATTAATTATGAATTGCCAATTACGAATTGCTTGTTGCCAACTACCCGTCACCCGTTATTAAAAATGGATTTGTTAGAGTACCAAGCTAAATCTTTATTTCGCCAGATGGCAATTCCGATTTTGCCGTCGCAGCGGATTGACAAACCCGCTGACCTCAAAGGGCTGAAAATTCCCTACCCAGTTGTACTTAAGTCGCAAGTGCGGGCTGGGGGACGAGGCCGGGCGGGTGGCATTAAATTTGTGGAAAATACGATCGATGCCGTAGCTGCTGCTCAAACAATTTTTAATTTGCCGATCGAAAACGAATATCCCCAAGTGCTGCTGGCAGAAGCAAAGTACAATGCTGACCAAGAATTGTACTTAGCTGTACTCCTAGACCCCATAGCCCGCCGCCCGGTACTTCTGGGTTCGAGACAAGGAGGTATGGATGTCGAAGGGTCGATCGACAAAATGCAGCAAGTTGCCGTAGACCAGGAATTTTCGCCATTCTACGCCAGGCGTCTGATGCTGAAAATGGGATTGCAGGGAGACTTGATTCAATCGGTGAGCACCATTGTCGAGAAAATGTACCGGCTGTTTGTCGAAAAAGATTTAGATTTAGTAGAAATCAATCCTCTCGGCATCAGTCCAACGGGAGAACTCATGGCTTTAGACGGTAAAGTCACCGCCAACGATGATGCCTTGGGGCGGCATCCAGACTTGGCCGCACTTTCGGGTAAGAGGCAAAGCAGCGACTTGGTAGGGGACAGGAGAAATCCCTATGCGGGCGATCGCCGGAATTCTAACTCGAAGCTGCTGTACTCGCCGCCGGAGTTTGACCCCAAACCTCAATCCGCAATCTCGGATGAAAAATCCCTGCAATTAGTCGAACTAGATGGGAATATCGGGATTTTGTGCAACGGAGTGGGCCTGACAATGGCAACTCTGGATGCTGTAGCCCACCAAGGAGGAAAACCAGCTAATTTTGTGAATATGGGTTCCCTAGACCGCTACGACGGGGCAAATGCTCTGCGCGATCGCACGGAGTTGGGTCTGGAGTTAGTCGCTCAAGATAAAAGCGTTAAGGTGATACTGGTAAATATTTTGGGCAGCGCCTCCAAGACGGAGGAAATCACCGCCGCAGTAGCAGGCTATTTGGAACGGAAAGCCCGCGCCAACCGCCACATCCAAGTTGTGCTGCGCCTGGTAGGGGTCGATGCTGATGCTGTTAAAAAGCGTTTGGGACAGTTGCCGGTGCGGCTAGCTAGCACTTTGGATGAGGCCGCGGCTCAAGCTGTCTCCGGGGCCAAGTAGCGACAGTCGATCGGCAAAACGAGAGCTCTGGACAACAGATGAAAGCCTTCTGCTTTTTAAAGATCGATTGTTAATTTGGAAAACATGAATTTAACTCCTGAAAGCAAAGTCCTAGTACAGGGCATTACAGAATCTCCCGCCTCAACCCGTGTCGCCCTGATGATGAAAGCATACGGCACTAATGTAGTCGCTGGTGTCAGTCCCGGTCGGGGGGGGCGGGAGTTGGAGGGAATTCCGATTTTTGATTTGGTAGAACAAGCAGTGGCGGCAGTGGGTCACATCGATTCTGCGGTAATTTTGGTAGACCCTTACTCGGTGCTGGATGCGGCTCAAGAAGCGATCGCGGCAGGAATTCGGCAAATTGCGATCGTCACAGAGGGAGTGCCTCCTCTGGATATGGTGCGCTTAGTCAGAAAAGCAGAAGCCACCGAAACGTTGGTAATCGGGCCCAACACTCCGGGGATAATCATCCCAGACAAACTGCTGCTGGGAACTCACCCCAAGGAATTTTACACTCCCGGCCCGATCGGAGTGATCAGCCGCAGCAGCACTTTGACTTACGAAGTTGCTCTAGAACTGACTCAGGCGGGGTTGGGACAGTCGATGGCGGTTTGTATTGGCTGCGACGCGATTGTTGGTTCTTCTTTTATGCAGTGGCTGCAAATTTTGGACGAAGACGACTGTACGGAGGCGATAGTTTTGATCGGGGAAGTTGGCGGTTGGAGCGAACAAGCTGCTGCTTCTTACATCGCTTCGGCGATCGACAAACCTGTGGTTGCTTATCTGGCTGGCCGCTACGCTCCCAAGGGCCCGTCTTTGGGCCACGCCGGCATCCTGATCAGTTCTCGGGCTGCTGCCCAGAAAGCCTTTGGAGTTACGGCCCAAAACAAAATGGCTGCCTTTGAAGAGGCGGAAATACCCGTAGCCACTCGGCCTTCGGAGGTTCCTAAGTTACTCAAAAAATTGCTCAAGAAAAATTGATTGCTTCGGGAGAATTAGGGCGGGGGCGGGTTTGGTC
>NZ_JAUBVZ010000002.1:269787-363920 GCF_036702805.1 Microcoleus sp. A006_D1 | reverse complement strand
TCAAAATTGTCTGCGGGATGCCACAACTGCTGGCTAAACCCGCCCCTACGACACATTGATGATTTTCTTACCAGAGGGGGCGGGTTTGGTCTCAAAATTGTCTGCGGGATGCCACAACTGCTGGCTAAACCCGCCCCTACGACACATTGATGATTTTCTTACCAGAGGCCTCTGACGGGCCTCACAGGCTGCGGTGCTGGTGCTGGTAAGGGTGGGCTGGGGCGACGCGCTGGAGGGGGAGTTGTTGGCTGCACGTTGCGGCGAGGTGCGATCGGACTTTCGGTGCTAGTTGTTTCAGTTGTCCTCGTTGTCTCGCGCATCGAATCTTGAAGCAGGCTGCTGAGATTTCCGGCCAAACCCTGAATTTTCCCAACAGTCGCAGCAATGCTGGCAACATCTACGTAAACCTCCGGCAGAGGATACTTTTTCAGGATTTCCAGCAGCGATACCTTACCGTCGTCGCCGGATGCCAGCATCACCGCCGCCCGCAGAGCTTTGCCGCTTTCGGTGCGGCGCTGAGTCCGAATTGCTTGACCGATTTCGTCACTGATTTTTTCTCCCGGGGTGCTGTAAATTACCCGGGCCAGATTAGCTGGCTTTAAACCGATTTCTAAACCGATCAACCCTCGCAGTATTTGTGGGTCCATTTTGGAGAACCCGATAATTTGTTGGAGGGTTGCCGTCGTCGTGCCGTCTTTGGCAAAGTCTTCTAAGTCGCTGATATTGATGGTTTGACGGATCGGGCCAAATGTGAGGACAACTTTTTCGGCCGCCAATGCTCTACTGCTGCTCGATAATATGCTCGCGCTTGCTCCTAAAAAGATGGCAATGCCGATCGATACAAATTTTGTTAACTTCATATTCAGTTTCAGCGATCGATTAAAATTATTTTTTCGAGATTTGTACATTATAGATGCAGCGGTTATATTCTACAAGGTCGCAAGTGTAAGTAGCGCCCGCATCACACCCACAATCTCGATCGACATTGGCGATCGCTCTCGACTTTCAAAATAATTAACCGCATCTTCCCAAATATTTTTTATTTTATTGATTCTGCCTGCTACCTTCTAGATCATATCGCCTTCAGCCTTCTACATAAGTCCCTTCTAGAAGTTATGTTGAAAACCAAGCGCAAATCCCAAAAATCCAAACACAAGCACAGCGACAAAACCACAGCGCTCAGCAAAAAAGAAGTCGCTGCTCAAAAACGCAAAACTTCACAAAAGCGCAATGAATTAGTGCAGGCGATCGTCATTTGCTGCTTGGTCAGCATTGCTGTCAGCATCCTCCTGTTGTTCGTTGCCCGCCCTAAGATTGCTATGGCAGGAGGCGCAGCCGTAGCCATCTTGCTGCTTTCCTACAAATACCCCCGTCAAGCTTTGTGGGCTTTTCTAATTTACCTGCCTTTCAGCGGTACAATTACTTACGCAATTGGCGGCGGGAATGCTGCATTTCAAGTAGCCAAAGATGCTTTCTACATACCAGCTCTCATCGCCCTAATTCAAGGCTGCAAAAAGAAACAGTTGCCTGTGTTCATTCCCAAACAAATGCTTTCTACCTTCAGCATCCTGTTGATGATGGCAATGCTGACTTTAATTTTTGTCAACGGGGAGATGCAGCTCAACCCTATGAAAGGCGACAAACCTATTCTGCAAGGAATTCTCGGCTTAAAAGTATTGATAGGCTACATACCGCTGATTGCTTGTACCTATTATCTGCTCCGCACTAAGAAGGATTTGGTGTTTTTTGGTAGAATGCACGTAGTTTTGGCGATCGTTTGCTGCGTTCTCGGTTTGATTCAGTACCTGTTGCTGCAAAGCGGAAGGTGCGCTGGCACCCGAGGAATGACCGGAGAAGAATTATATAAAGCAACGCTGCAAGCTAGATGTTTTGTCGGCGGTTCTCTGGTATTCAGTCCCGAAGTCAAATTCATCCGTTTGCCGGGAACTTTTGTCGCGCCTTGGCAGTGGGCGTGGTTTTTAATCTCTAATGCTTTTTTAACCTTTGCCTGTGCCTTTTGCGACCCTTCATTCTGGTGGCGAGTTATCGGTTTACTTGGCATGGCATTAGTATTTGCCAATGCAGTTATTTCCGGTCAAAGAGCTGCTTTAGTGATGGTTCCAGTTGCTACGGCAATCCTGCTAATTCTCACCGGTCAATTAGTCAATTTCAAACGATTTATTCCCATCGGTGCAGGACTGGCGATACTGCTGTTTGTCGGTGCGGCAATTAACCCGGGAATTGTCGAGCAGCGGTGGGATAGTTTTGTTAACCGCTGGAATGCTGCACCGCCCCAGCAGTTTTTGTTAAATCAGTTGGAGCAGAGCAACAATTTTATCATTGGCAAACCTCTCGGGAGAGGTGTGGGACGAGCGACTAATTCAACGCGGATATTTGGTGCTACGCAGCTAATTGAAACTTTTCATCCTAAGTTGATCTACGAACTCGGTTATCCGGGAATGATGGCTTTTCAAATCATGCTTTTACACTTAGCTTTTCTAACTTTTCGAGCGTACCGTTCTGTGAAGGACAAAAGTTTGCGGAGTTACGGAGCTAGTTTTTGGGTGTTTGTGGGATTTATTACGATCAATCCTCAATACTATCCGCTGGATGTAGATCCAGTATCTGTTTATTACTGGGTTTTGGCTGGAGCGATTTTAAAGTTGCCCAAAATTGACAAACAGGTGCAGGATGAAAAACATCAGGAACTTCAAGGACATGAATTGGAAGTTCACCAGCAATTTAAGGAGAAAAAAATTATTGCATCTGCTCCAATTTGAGAAAAATTCTGTAGGGGCAGGTTTAGCGAATAGACTTTGCCAATAATCGATAAAATTTGTACAAAACCTGCCCGTACCTATTAATACGCAGAGATAGTTTTGCGCGGAGATTATACTTTACTGCGGTTGCCAAACCGGGTAGGGTCGGCAGTGCACACCTTGCCGACATAAGCAGCACGTCAAACCACTTGCGTCCAGGACTGTATGATTAATTAACCCGTAAATTTACTGTGGCTGCCAAACCGGAAGACCAGCATTTAAATCCTTGTCGTTGGTCAATTTAGTCAATCCTGAACCGTCGCGATTAATTACATACAAATTGCTTTTGTCTTCTTTGATTTCATTAAATGTAAAAGCAATTTGTTGGCTGTCAGAAGACCAAGCTAATTCATTGATTGCCGACGGTTCTAGCCGAAGAGCTAGTTGATTTAGGTTGTCACCGTCAGCATTTATTGTGTATAATTTTTGCTGGTTGAAGTCTCCGGCGGCGAAGGCGATAAGTTTGCCGTCGGGCGACCAAGAAAGTGCATCATAATTTTGGGGTTTTTGGGTGAGGTTCTGGGCTGTTGGGCCGTTAATGTCGATCGCATAAATATCTTGCATTTCCCCGCTCAAATCGCCCGGTTTGCCCTGATAGTAAGCAATGCGGCTGCTGTCTGGCGACCAAAATAGCTTGACGCTGTAAACCTGATTTTGCGGGTTGTTCGTCAATTTTTTGAGGTTTGTGCCGTCGGCATTAATGGTGTAAACTTGCTGTTGGGGATAGGTACCGGAGAAAAAAGCGATTTTTGTGCGATCGGGCGACCAGACAAGTTCGCTACCACCGGATATATATTTGCCCGGACTTTGAGTTAATTTAGTCATTTCCGAACCGTCAGCATTCATTTTGTAGATATTTTTATCCTTGACAAATGCTACCTGCTGGCCGTCAGGAGAAAGATAGAAGGCTGATGAAATTTCTGTTTTAGGCGGCTCTCCCCCCGCTTCCAAATTCCGAATTAATTTAGTTCCTTTAATGCCAGAAGTGTCACTTGTATAAAGTGATTGACTGCCTGGAGAATCAGAGGTTGAACCGTCGCAGGAACGAGCAAAAACAAGTTTCTGGCTGTTGGAAAACCAAGATATTTTAAAATTAGCTGCTTTGCAAAACTCCCCAGCAAACTGTTTAGTTAGCCCGGAACCGTCAGCATTGACTGTATAAATGTCAGTGTCTCCGCTAACGAAAGCCAGTCGATCGCCCTTGGGCGACCAAGCTAGGGTATAACTAACATCTATGTTGGGTGCAAGTTCGCGGCGAGCAGAATTGGTAGCGTTGACCGCAAATAAACTGTTCCTCACCTCGCTGCCGTGCCTTTGGAGAGCTGTAAATGCCAGTATCCTCGGTTTTTGGGCTGCGGGTGTTCCGGGGCTGTGAAGGCTCAAAAATATGGTGATTGCGAGTGTTAGGGTGATTAGGGCGATCGACCAAAACCGCCATAATTTATGGAAGCTTAACAGTTGCAAAATTTGCAACCAGCTTTTTAGGGGCGGGCAAGATGCCCACCCCACAGTCAACTTAAACTTTTGTGGAACTGGCTTTTGTAGAAAACTCTTTTGTGGAACTGGCATCTTGCCTGTTCCAGATCCCAGTAGCCAATGCAAGTTAAAACCCATTTTATCGATTCATCTGCTAATTTTTAAAGTGTTTGGCGATCGATATGCCGCGACAGCATCAAACTCTGCTTAATTCTACCAATAATTAGTTCAAACATTTTTTTGCGGGACGGATTCTTGCTGCTGGGCGGCATCCCTAACTCGCAACACATCAAATTCAAATCAGTTGCACTCATAGCAGACAATTTTTGCCTCACCTCTAGTTCATCACCATTCTTAGCTTGTAAACGCAATTCTTCATAAACTTCGAGAACATTTCCCGCCGATGAATTAGCAGGTTTAGCAACATCAGCAACAGTAGCTAATTCCGATTTTTTAGACCTAGCGGAAAGCACTCCCCGCTTGACTTGAGTCTCAATCCTAGTTAATTTTTTGGAAACCTCCCGCAAGATTTCCTTAAGTTCGCCAATTTCATCAACTAACCCGCCACTTTCTTCCTCAGCAGCAGCCAAAATGTCTTTTTTAATCATTTCAGATACTCCTCACACTCGCGCCAAAGTTGCTCAAATTCTTTCACCAATTCTCGCGGCAGTTCTCCTTCATTAATCGCCCGTTTTAGCCCGACACTTTCCCGAATCGTCGATTCTAAAAATCTCACTTCTATGTTATTGTCTTTTGATATCTCAGCGCAAAGTCTCTTGACTTCTCTCATGTAAAACTGAACTTCATTTGTCAGCAATCCTCCATAGGTTTTAGCTTTATTCATAAACACTGCAATCTTAGGAAACGGGTAAGGCTCAATCCGTTTCTGGAGCGAGTTTAAAACTAAACTCAATCCCCGAGAACCAAAATAATCTGGGTTGACGGGAATTAATACTAAGTCGCAACAAGAGAGTACGCTGTAGGTGAGGAGACTGAAGGAAGGTGAACAGTCAAACAGCATCAAATCGTATTTGGGGAGATTGGGAGAGTTGGCGATTTTGCCGCTAAACTGGCGGATGAAGTCTTTAACACTTTTCCCCTCAAATCCATCCAAATCTAACCAATACAATTCTTCAACTGAAGGGACAAAATGCAACTGTTCGTCAACCTGATAAATGGTGTCGAAACCAACGGGAAATTTAAAGTTCTGTCCGGCTTTTTTAAAGACTTCGAGGGCATCGTAAATTGTCAGTCTGTGTTTGAGAGATTTTTCGTACCACTTACCAAATTTGTCATCTAAATGACCCGTATTTTCGTTAAGCCCGATCGCCTCTGTGAGCGACATCTGCGGGTCTAAGTCTAACATTAGAACTTCTAAGTCTGTGCTTTGGGATATGATATTTCCCAGACTCCAAGTGACGGTAGTCTTTCCGACACCGCCTTTGAAGTTGATTACGGCTATGGATTTTGGACTCATGGCTGGGTTTGTTTAGGTTTTGCTCAAATATAAATTAAAACATATTGTGTGACTTAGTTCAGCGTGCGATCGCAGTCCGATGTGTCAATTGACATGAAAAAGAAAGTGCGATCGAGAAGCTAATAATAAAATAAACATGAGATTATGTCAAATAACGGGGAAGTAAATCTTTACGGAGATAGATGCACAAATAGATCGGAATGCGTAAGCTGAAATTTCAGAATCAGGAGGCAGGCTATGACGCGAGAAGTTATCGAAGGGGCGATTGAACTTTTCGCTATCGAACAACTGTTTTTGAGTTCAAGATTACTTTTACCCGCGCGATCGCATCCAAAAACAATACAATAGAACCAACGCCAACCATCCCGACACATAGCACAACCCAGGAAGCGCAACATCAATATTGGGTAAAGACTGCGCGTTAACTTCAATCAATTGATTAATATATGGCTCAACAAAATTACCATGAGCATCTTCCAATGCTTCGCGTTGTTTGATTCTGTCTTCTTGGGTAGCCATAATTCACCTCGTTTTGTGCTTATGAGGTAAATTATTTTTTTGGGCTTTTGCCCAATCAAGCAAAAACCAAAAATTATGAAAGCCTTGTATAATCAGGGTTAAGCGCTTGGGCAAACCAACTGGTTTGGGCAAACTTGCCCAAGCGACGATAAATTTTATTCAAAAGGTAGCGATGGCACGAAAATACGGGAAAAACGCCACCACAAAAAACAACGTCTTCAAACTGGTTGAAGCGTTACTCGCCCTCGCGGATGGGGAAATTGACGTGCCGGGGGATAAGCTGAAAGCTACCTTCAACGTGGAATGGGTAAAGGAAGATGAGTTGCTGGTATCGGGTAAATTTCAGCAAAAACGCAACAAACAAACCAAAATCGTTGAAGGGATAACTAAAGAAGATTTATGGGCATTGGTGGAATGTTTCGGAAAGGCGTTAGAACTATCTCAACCCAAGGATGAAAAGAATGTCGATAACGCCCAGAGAAGAGGAGAGGCAATCCAAGATGTTCTCGACTGTCTGAAAGACTTAGGTATACTTGACCTTAAACCTAGTGCAAGAAATCAAGGATTTTGGAAATTTTCCCTCAAACTGAATCATCAAACTGCCGAGAAAAAAGACAATTTAGAAGTAATTGAGGAAAAGTGGAAGGTTAAAATTGGGTCAGTCACAGTCGAGATATCCCATGAAACTCCTAAACCTAAAGAAGAACCCATAAACTGGCAAGAAATCTGCCGCCACAACCTCGCGCAACAAAAGCAACTCACCACCAATCTCTTCACCAACGCCAACGGGATGACTCCGCAACTGGATGGCGTTTATGTTCCCTTAGCCATTGTCGAACGTCAAAAACCAAAACCTCAGCCTGGGACTCAGCCGGAAGAAAAGGAAAAAGAAACAGAAAAACTGATTCCCATTGCTGAAGAACGCTTTTTTGAGGATGTGTTGCGACAAGGCAAAAGCGACATTAGTCAAGGGCGAAAAATTGCGATTATTGGCGAACCGGGTGCGGGGAAAACCACGCGGTTGCAGAAGATTGCTGATTGGATTTTAGAGCAAGATTTGGGGTTGCCGATTTGGATAGATTTAGCTGAATTAGGGGAGCAAGATATCTGTGAGTATTTGGAAAAAGTGTGGTTGCGTCGGTGTCAAGGAGAAGTCACGCGCCGGGATTTAGAAGCGCAAATGAGTCGGGTTTGGTTGTTGCTGGATGGTGTGGATGAAATGACTCACACTCAAGGAATGCAGCAGTTAGCGAAAGATTTATTAAGGTCGTGGGTACAGCCGGCGCGGGTGGTGGTGACTTGTCGGGTGAATGTTTGGGAGGCGGATAAAAATGCTTTTTCGGGGTTTGATGTGTTTCGCAATTTGGAGTTTAACCGGGAACAGGTGACGGAGTATATTCGCCGTTGGTTTGCGGGGATGGGGGATGGTGCGGCGGGGGAGAGTTTGGAGGCGGAGTTAGTAAAGTCGGAAAATTCCCGTCTCAAGGAGTTAATTCAAAATCCGTTGCGGTTGTGGATGTTGTGTCAAATTTGGAGTTCGAGAAAGGGAACTTTACCGGATACTCAGGCAAAATTATATGCAAGTTTTATTAAGTATATCTATCGCTGGAAAGAGCAATTTATCAAAACCTACGCAAAGCTATGTGGAAAAACTCAGAGTCAGTGTCAGGAACTTTTACATCAAGGGTTAGGAGAATTAGCAAAAGCTGCAATTGATGGCAAGTCTAGTCGTTTTCGCTTGTCCTATCAGCTAGTTAGTGAGTATTTAGGAGAACGCAGCGATGAAACCTCTTTATTATCATTAGCGTTATCTCTAGGATGGTTAAATCGGGTAGGCATCGATTTTGATGAACCGGAAGAATCTGTCTATGGGTTTTATCATGCGACGTTTCAGGAGTATTTTGCGGCGTTGACGGTGGATGATTGGGATTATTTTTTACCTCGGAATCATGTTAATTTTCCGGTGGTGGGGAAGGAATATCGGATTTTTGCAGCGCAGTGGAAGCAGGTGATTTTGCTGTGGTTGGGGATCGAGGGTCTGAATCGGAAGCAGAAGGATGAGTTTATTGAGGCGTTGGGTGGGTTTAAAGATGGGTGCAGTGATTTTTATGAATATCGAGTCGGTTTTCTAGCTGCTGCGGGAATAGGAGAGTTTAAAGATTGTTCGCGGGCTGATGAAATAGTAGCAACAATCATTAAGTGGGGCTGTGGTTATTTGAATATTGAAAAACAAAAATGGCAGACATTTCTCGATCCAATTGCAGAGGGAGCAAGAGCAGCACTGTTACAGACAAATTATAGTATAGCTGTCAACCAACTCATTGATTTACTGAAAACTACTGACGATGAGAAAGTTCGTCTAAATATCGCTGAATATTTGGGTAAAATTGACCGAGGCAACCCAGAGGCGATCGCAACTTTAGTCAGAATCATTGAAACTACTGAGAATAAATTAACCTGTCAGATAGCTGCCTATAGTTTAGAGGAAATAGAACAAGGAAATCCCCAAGCAATCGCTGCTTTAGTCAGAGTTCTCGAAACCACTGAGGATGAATCAACCCGTTGGCAAGTTGCCCATACTTTAGGGCAAATAGAACAGGGTAATTCCCAAGCAATCGCTGCTTTAGTCAGAGTTCTCGAAACCACTGAGGATGAATCAACCCGTTGGCATGTCGCCTATACTTTAGGGCAAATAGAACAGGGCAATTCCCAAGCAATCGCTGCTTTAATCAAAGTTCTCGAAACCACTGAGGATGAATCAACCTGTATCAAAGCTGCTAAGAGTTTAGTGGAAATTGACCCCGAAAATCCTCATACTATTGATGCTTTGGTCAGAATTCTCGCAACCACTAAAGATGAAAATATCTGTCAGCAGTCTGCCTCTAATTTAGAGAAAATTGGGCAGGGTAATTCCCAAATCATTGATTATTTAGTCAGAATTATTGAAACCACTGAGAGGAAATTTATCCGTAAAAAAGTTGCCAAGAGTTTAGGAAAGATAGGACAGGGAAATTCCCAAGCTGTGGCTGCTTTAGTCAAAATTATCGAAACTTCTGATGATTTTGAAATCTTTTGGGCTGCTGCCATTAGTTTAGAGGAAATAGGGCAGGGTAATCCTCATGCCATTGCTGCTTTAGTCAGAATTATTGAAACCACTGAGGATACATATACCTGTATGCTCGCTGCCTCTAGTTTGGGGAAAATAGGACAGAGCAATCTTGATGCTATTGCTGATTTAATTAGAATTATCAAAACCACTGAGGATGAATATACCCGCTGTTATGCTGTCGAGAGTTTAGGAAAAATAGGGCTGGACAATCCCCAAGCTATTACTGCTTTGGTTACAGTTCTAGAAACCACTGATCGTGAATATATTCGTATGCTTGCTGCTAAAAGTTTAAGTGAAATTCAGTTGGGCAATCCCGATGCTATTGCTGCTTTAGTCCGACTTCTTGAAACTAATGAAAATGAATCTGACCGTCAAGAAATTGCTGAAAGTTTAGGGAAAACCAACCCAGGCAATCCCGATGCTATTGCTGCTTTAATCAGAATTATCAAAACTACTGAGCATGAATCTGTTCGTCAGAAAGCCGCTTCTAGTTTATGGGAAATAGACCTGGGCAATCCTAAAGCCATTGCTGCTTGGGTCAGACTTCTTGAAACCACTAAGGATAAATTGATCCGTATACAGGCTGCCAATAGTTTAGAGAAAATCAGACAGAGCAATCTCAACACTATTGCTGCTTGGATCAGACTCCTCGAAACCGGTCAGGACGGATATGGCTGTGGGTGGGCTGCCAGGAATTTAGGACAAATTATTACCACTAACGCACAAAGGAGAAACGTGATTTCTGCCCTCAAGCCTCATCTCATCAATAAAACCTACGAAAACAACTTTAACCTCTTTGAAAAATGCTATCAAGTCCTCTGGAACATTGCCCAAGAACTCCCGTACCCCGACTTCTATCAAGCATGGCACCATCAACTCACCACACCCCATCCAGAAGTCCCAGAAACAACAGGAGTCGGTTCTACCCCCTTCACGCAAAGCCTCAATTTAGCAGATTTACCCAAAATCCTTGAAGCCAGACTTGTAGAAACACAATTAATCGATTCAGTACAGCTAATTTGCATCGACACCAGCAAATTCATCGACCCCAATAACCCCGCCCCCGACATCTACGAACAATTCCTCGACCAAAACTGTCCCGAAAGATCCAACGGCGAACCCGAAACCCTCTCCCAACTCAAATCCTACTGGAATCGACTCCGCCGCCACAGCGACAAACACCCCATCCTCATCTTCTACGAAGACCCCACATCCCCCGCCGCCCAAGGTTTTAGCCCTACTTTCCTCGAAGCCCTCACCCGCTTCGACGGTACAATCTGCCTCATCGCCGACACACCTCATCCACCCCTGCAAACCTTCTCCCCCCATGAGCCCGATTTACTTCAGGCTGTCGTAAACTGGGTCAAAAGAGTTCATTTTGAGTCTTAAAGAAACCGGGTTTTTGGCTACTGCTACGAGGCGCAGCGAATAATTCAAGGGAAAAACCCGGTTTCTGGCGAGAAGCAAAGAAACCGGGTTTTTCGCAGTTTCTGGGGGGTTTGACGAGTATTCTCGAAAAAACCCCGTTTCTGGCCACCCGTGAACTGAATTTGGCTAAATTTTCCCTGTTTTGTGATATAATTAAAACCTTAAAAAAATAGCACAGAAAAAAGCTATGTCTGAAATTACTCTAGACGAAACCAAGCTTAAAGAATTACTCAAAGCAGCTATTTTTGAGTTATTAAAAGAACAAAAAGAAGTATTTTCGGAAATTTTAACAGAAGCCCTAGAAGATATAGGAATGGAAAATGCTATCAAAGAAGGCGAAAATACTGAAACAGTCAGTCGCGAGCAAATCTTCAAAATCTTGAAGGCAAAACCATGAATGTTGAGTTTAGAAAAAGCTTTGAAAAGGATTTGCTCAAAATTCTTGATGCCGACTTGTTTCAAAGAATTCAGGAAGCGATCGAAGATGTTGAGAATGCAGAAAAATTAAATGAAGTCAGCAATCTTAAAAAACTAAAGGGCGATGGAGATTACTATCGCATTAGGCTGGGAGATTACCGCATCGGTATTAAAGTTAATGAGGGCGTAGTTTGTTTCGTTAGGATACTGCATAGGAAAGAGATTTATAGATACTTTCCTTAATCATTTAACGTTCGTGAATTGATTTACATTCCCAAAAAAATCTAGGCCCAACCGTCAAAACTTGTTCTGTTGGCATGAACAATTCCCAATAGGGAAGTCCAGAATCATCTTGGAAATCTGGCTGTAAAATTAGTTGGTAATCACCCTCAAAAACTAGAGTGAGACTAATATTATGAGCATCAATCACAAAATCAATCAATTCTTTATTTTCCAATTGCTGCAAAACTTTTTTGACAGCATCTATTTCTACCTCGTCTATTTCTGCATCTATATCTACCGGCAAGGAAGAAGTTAAGATTCGATCGCCTTGCTTGAAAACCCAAGGTGTTGCCCTTGCGCCAAATTGCCAACTACCTTTGCATAGATGTGCTAGTTTTGGGTGAGTATAGGCAGACATCTCACCGAAATCTAGCCGTAATTCATCCCCATAACTAAATATAACCTGATGACAAATTTCTCCGATAATTGGTTTAGTAATGACTGAAATAATTTGCTCGATATTTGGCTTCTGATTAGCAGCAGAAGATTCAAAAATAATTCTTCTGCTCATTGCAAATCCTGTAGATCGACTTCAACTAAATTTTGTCTGTCTTTAACATTTTCAATAGCTTTCAACAGTTTGTTTTTATTGACTTCCGATTTCAATAGATATTCGGTTTCATCGCATTCTGAGACAATTATTTCAATCTCTTTATCTCCAAAAATCGCTTTGATTTGTTCTAAAAAGTTACGATCTAGTTCGCTGGCTTTTAAACGATAAACTGTTGACATCGTTTTTACCTATTTTTGATTGAGTTAAAATGATTAATATTGCCTTTAAATACAGTAGTTTGAAGTAGACACTCAGGGCTGGCAAAATTAATTGCCAGCCCTAGACTGATTCTATCGTTTCACCAACTTCTTAGAAACCTTCCGCAAGCGAATTGATTTCGGTGTTACTTCCACCAATTCATCCTGGCCGATGTATTCCAAAGCGCGTTCCAAACTCATATCGACTGGTGCTTGCAATTGCGCCAATTCTTCACCGCCAGAGGCGCGGTGGTTTGTCAACTGCTTCGACTTGCAAATATTCAGCTCCATGTCTTCATCTCGGTTGTTTTCTCCGATAATCATCCCTCTGTAAACCTTGGTTCCGGGGGTAATGAAAAATACGCCGCGGTCTTCAGCATTTTTCAGTGAATAAGTAGTTGCAGTTCCTTCTTCAAAGGAAATTAATACTCCGTTGCGACGGGCGATAATTTCTCCACCGAGGGGGCGATAGTCGAGGAAGCTGTGGTTCATAATTCCAGCGCCGCGAGTTAAGCGCATAAACTCGCCTCGGAATCCAATCAAACCACGGGCGGGGACTGAAAATTCGATTTGGGTGCGGCCGGTGCTGCTGACGTGCATATCTTGCATTTCTGCTTTCCGCTGACCGAGGCGTTCGATGCAGCCGCCGACTGCTTCTTCGGGTACGTCTAACACCAAACATTCAAAGGGTTCGCAGGGACGACCACCGACTTCGCGGAAGATTACTTGCGGTTGAGATACTTGGAATTCGTATCCTTCGCGGCGCATATTTTCGATCAGGATTCCGAGGTGGAGTTCGCCACGGCCGGATACGAGGAATTTGTCGGGAGATTCGGTTTCTTCGACGCGCAAGGCGACGTTGGTTTGGAGTTCTCGCATTAGTCGATCGCGAATTTGACGCGATGTTACCAAACTACCTTCTTGACCGCAGAACGGCGAATCGTTCACAGAGAAAGTCATCTGCAAAGTTGGTTCGTCTACTTTGATTAAAGGTAGCGCTTGCGGGTCGTTGGGACAGGTAATTGTCTCGCCAATATACGCATCAGCAAAACCGGCAACGGCGACAAGATTACCAGCAGAAGATTCTGGGATATCAATCCGCTTCAGGCCTTCAAAGCCCATCAATTTGGTAATTTTTGATTTGACAATGGCGCCGCTTTCGGTGATTAAGACTGCTTGTTGACCGATTCTAATCGTGCCGTTGTGGATGCGGCCGATGACGATGCGGCCGACGTATTCTGAGTAATCTAAGGTGGTTACTTGCAGTTGCAGCGGCTTGTTGGGGTCGCCTACGGGGGGTGGTACGTGGTCGAGGATTTCTTCAAAGAGGGGCTTCATATCTACCCCTTCGTCTTCGAGGTGTTTTTTGGCGTAACCGCTTAAGCCGGAACCGAAGAGGTAGGGAAATTCGCACTGATCGTCGTCAGCACCTAGTTCGAGGAACAGATCCAAAACTTTATCGACTGCTTTGTGGGGGTCGGCTCGCTCGCGATCGATCTTGTTGACAAAGACGATCGGGCGCAGTCCTTTTTCCAGGGCTTTTTTGAGCACGAAGCGGGTTTGCGGCATCGGGCCTTCGTTGGCGTCTACGATTAGCAAGCAACCGTCTACCATGCCGAGAACTCGTTCGACTTCGCCACCGAAGTCGGCGTGTCCGGGGGTATCGACGATGTTGATTAGGGTTTCTTTGTATCGGACAGCGGTATTTTTGGAAAGGATGGTGATGCCACGCTCGCGCTCGATGTCATTGGAGTCCATGACGCAATCTGGGACTTCTTCCCCTTCGCGGAAGACCCCGGACTGTCTGAGGAGAGCATCCACAAGGGTGGTTTTGCCGTGATCGACGTGAGCAATAATGGCGACGTTGCGAATGGGAAGACTCATAATGCGTCCGAGACGTTAAACGGATTTAACTAAAGATTTCTTAATAATTGTAGCGCATGAAGTCAAGGGGCGATCGATCTGGCAATCTACGGCATTGACATCTTGCCTGACCTACCGACGATCATTTTTTACTAATTTTAGATATAATAAGCACCAGTGTCCGCAAATCGCCTCGCGATCGCCTGCACCGTCATAGAGCTTGCACGCATACAAATAAACCGGTTTAGTGGATATAAGCAGGGCAGTCCTATATTCAGGGAGTCAAAAAAGTGGTAACAATTATTACCAGAGCTGATGAGTCGCGGTTTCAACAAGGGCAAATCACCTATGAAGGCAAATATTTAGATGAAATAGTAGGGTTGTTCCCTAATTTCCCAGATCTAACTCTTGAATCTATCGAAGATGTAATAGGTATTTATTCCAAAAAAGAGGACAATATTCGGAAAGCTAAAAAACTCAGAGTGAGTTCGTTTAATAAAACAGCGACGCAAGTAATCATTCGGTTTTCTGTTGTAGCCGAGCTAAATATTTCATCTGAGGATTTTAACAAACGTGTCCGGGGACAAATGATTCGAGCGGGAGCGATCGCACAAAATGCTTTTTTACCTTTCTGCTGTCTGCTGGATTGCGAACAGATGGAAGCTGTAATGAAACTACCTAATCCAGGGGAGTCAACTATGAAAGATGAAATTAACGCCTTCAAAAATCGCAATGATTGGGAAGGTGTACATAACAAATTTTCCCCCATAGAGAATCTCAGTCAGCACCCAATATGGACAGATGCCACAATTCTGAGCGAAATCGGATTTGCCTGCGGGAAGTTGGCCCAGGTTTCGGTAGAGGACATCCCTAGAAAAGAGCCAGAAAAAACAGCATTTTTAAACAGCAAGAATAAGTTTCGCCGTGAATCTGAAATGCTGCGCCAGCGATGTGTCGAATTAATGCCGAACAATCCTACTTATTTGGCAAATTTAGCATACTTGCATTATCAGAATGCTATGGAACTAAAAACACCTAGAAATAGGCGTGATGGAAACCTTCGGAAAGAGGCAGAATCAGCGATCACATACTATGACATGGCCATATCTATAGCTCCAAATCGGATCAAAGACCATTATCGAAAGGGATACTTACTTGCAGAAGTCCTACCTAATACCTATTGGAAAGATCGGAATTTAGAAGTTGCAAAACAAAAACGTCTAGAAGGAATTGAATCTTTCAAAAAAGCTCTCCAATTTTGGGAATCACTTGACCCTACCAGTCCAGAGCAAAACCGAGAGCGCAGTCGGTGTCGTAACGAATATATAAAATCGCTGTACAGCATCGGCTCTGCATACTATGAAATGATTGTCAACAAGTGGGATACAGCAGTTTTTGCATTGAAATTGAGTCACAATGTTTGTCGGGAAGACGATGTTACTTACTTCCCAAAAGATTTAGAAAATGCCAACTATGCGTGGCACTACTTTTATAAATGTTGGGAATTAGACAGGCCGGAAGGTGAATCTGCCACAACAGCAATAAACGGTGTTTGTGAGGGTGTTGATAAGTTATATTCTCTCGGAAAAACGGCATTTGTTCAATATTGGATTTTGAGCGGTTACGGTCAGCTAGACAAACCAGAAGCTATTCGTTATCGCGAGCTAGCAGAACAGTATTTAGTTGAGTCGCTCACTTTTCCTCGTTCTCCCAAAAAGCAAAGACAAAAAAAAGATTATATCGCTGAACGGCTGGCTAGACTTTATATCAGCAAAGCAGAGTATACAAAGGCTATTGAAGTCATTGAAAAGTATCGCGCCCGCAGATTAGACTCATATCTAATTCATACTTTATCTCTGGCACTAATCCTGTTAAAGAGAGTGGATGAGGCGCAAATCCAACTACAGGAAGCAGTAAACGACAGAGGAAATGTAGATATAAAAACATCTATTCTTTTGATTGGTTGCTGTTTTTTAGTGGCGGGTAATTTTGAGCAGGCTTATCAAGTATTTCAGAAACAAAGGCAGGAAACAGAAAAAGATATATTTCTGATTGGAGAAGGATTTGCTGCGGCGAAGTTAAACAGAACCGAAGATGCGATAGAGTATCTGAGGCAAGCTAATGCAAAAAATCCTTGGCGTATCTCTGTAGGTAAAAGTGTAGAGCAATTGTCAAACGGCAAAGTTCGCGCAGTGCAACCCTCTCGATCGCCAAAAGCATCAGACTTGGAAAGCTTTAGGGATGTGTACGATCGCGATGGCGAGGGCTGCGAGGACTATACAGGGGTAATGTATGATGTTTTCGGCTACGACCCTGACGAAACAGACCAGACTTTTGAAGAGTATTTGGATACGCATGGATATTAGTAGATGCCATTTCCTTTGCTCCGTCTAGCCTTGTAAGCCCTAATATCTAGTAGTTCTCAAAGTTAAGTTTTAGTGTAGCCGATCGCTCTGGAGTATCCTACAATACTGTTAAAAGTTATGCCCGATCGCCCAATATGACAATGGCTGACATCGGTGTTCTGCGAAAATTGGCGCGGACGTTTGATGTGTCGATCGAAGAATTGTTAGATTTTGTGGAATAAGTAGCAAATTACACTTAAAATTAAGCAGCGCCAACCAGTTAGACTAAAACGGGCGATCGCCCGAGTCACAGATTCGAGAGTTGGCGGATGGGACGGGGCTCCGTCAGGAAGAGAGTATATATTCTCAGCGGCAATTGTAGCTGTGCGATCGCGCGCGATCGGTCTACAATTTGTAACGTTGAGCCTTATTGAAGTGCAGGAGTGGAGCTGGCTTGGATAACGCTAGTCTGTCGAGAAAAACCCCGCAAGCCTCGGAGCTTGCCGCTGACGAAATTCCAGAAGCAGTGCGAGACCGCCCATACCTAGAAGCAGGGGCGAGTCAGTCCAAGAAAAAAGGGCTGATTTGGAAACTGCTAGGGTTGGGCGCCGTCGCCTTTGGGGTCAGCATTTGGCTGCACCTCAACTTTAACTTTTTCCCAGCTACCAGTCGGGCACAGGAAACTCAACAAAACCCAGCAGCGGCGAGCTCGCCGTCTGGAGTGGCCGCGAGTCCAGCTACCAACTCAAAAGCCGCCACCCCAGACAACCTGCTGGGACATTTGCCGTACCCAGAAGCACCAGCCCAAGACTTGGTAAACGTCACCCCCGACGGTAGCGTCAAACTCCGCAAAACAGCAGCAGCAAAATATCAAGAAATGGCCAACGCCGCCGCCGCATCAGGGATCTATTTCGCTCCTATATCCGGCTTTCGTTCCGTGGACGACCAACAGCACGTATTTTTTGACGTGAAAGCCGAACGCAGGCAAAACGCCAGCAAGCGAGCCGAAGTCAGCGCTCCTCCAGGTTACAGCGAACACCATACAGGATATGCGATCGACCTCGGTGACGGCAGCTCCCCGGATACCAACCTCAGTCCCAGCTTTGAAAATACGCAAGCATTCAAGTGGCTAGAAGCCAATGCCACCGCTTTCAGCTTTGAACTGTCCTTCCCCAAAAACAATCGCCAAGGCGTCAGTTACGAGCCTTGGCACTGGCGGTTTGTGGGCGACAGGCAAAGTCTGGAAACTTTCTACAAAGCTCATTCCATGAAAAAGTAGAAGACAGTTGACAGTGGACAGTTGACAGTGGACAGTTGACAGTGGGCAGTTGACAGTGGACAGTTCACAGTCAGAAGGAAAAAGGAAAAAGAAAAAAGGAAGATTTTGCACATCTCCCTGTCTGCCCGTCTACCCCCGTCTCTCCCCGTCTCCCCATCTCCCCCTCTTTGGCCAAACAAGTGATTGCAATCTATCCAGGCAGCTTTGACCCCATTACCTTCGGTCACGCAGACATTATCGAGCGCGGCTGCAAATTGTTTGATCGCGTAATAGTTACCGTAGTCCGAAACCCCAGCAAAACCCCTCTGTTCACCGTAGAGCAACGAATCGAGCAGATCCAGCGCTGTACCCAACACTTGCCAAACGTAGAAGTAGACAGTTTTGAGGGTTTGACAGTAAACTATGCTAAGATTCGACAAGCCAAAGTGCTGCTGCGGGGACTCCGGGTATTAACGGATTTTGAAATGGAACTCCAGATGGCCCACACCAATAAAACCCTTCTGGGGGAAATTGAAACAGTCTTTTTGGCAACTTCTAACGAGTACAGCTTTTTAAGTAGTAGTGTAGTTAAAGAAATCGCCAAGTTTGGTGGCTCAGTAGATCATCTTGTTCCGAAACACGTCGCCCTAGATATTTACAAATGTTACGCCAGCAGGAACCAAATCGCATCGAACCCGATATTACCGGACGCAGCACTGAGAGCGAATCACCTCAGAACACAGCAGCATTCGGAGACGACACCAGAACCGCAGGAGTAGACATCCAGCGGGAATTGAACCGGCTTGAGGAAATTGTTCTCGACAGCCCGCGCATTCCCCTGACCAGGCGCACTCTGGTGGATGAAGAACAATTGCTCGATCAGTTAGACTTGGTGAGGCTCAATTTGCCGATCGCCTTTGGGGAATCCGAGACGATCATCCGGCACAAAGACGAACTGCTCCAAGAAGCTCAACTCTACGCTCAGGAAGTGATAGAAGCAGCAGAACAGCGAGCGGCAGAACTTTTAAACGATATGGGCCTGCTCCAGCAGGCGAAAATAGAAGCAGATCAGTTACGACAGCAAGTTTTGCTCGACTGCGAGGCAATTCAGCAGGCGACGCTGGCCGAAGTCGAACAAATTCGCTACCAGGCGCAAGAGGAATTGGAAGAGATGAGAGTCAGGGCGATGGCTGAATGCGAGGAAATTCAAAACGGCGCCGACGATTATGCTGACCAAGTGCTTGATAATATCGAACACAAGCTAAGCGATATGCTGCGCGTGATCCGCAACGGGCGCGATCGCCTCGATAGTGTTTCTGCATCCCACATCCATCACAACAACAGCTAGCTAACTGCTTGGACTCCAAGCGTGACAGGTGGGTCATTTTCTGAATTGGCGATCGAGCGATCGCACGATCGAGTAGTAGGGAAACGGCATTGCCGTGAGGAGTGCGGGGAGCTTTTAATAATTGGTATCAGATTGAGGATATGAGCCAGACTCTTTGAAATAGGTATAAGTTTTGTGAAGATAGGAGCAAATATAAAATTTTCTGCTAGGGTAAAAACTCATGAGACAGAAAATTCCTGATTTGACCCTAATTTTTGCAATCTAATTTTTACCATGCAAAAAGCTTCTAATCGGTTTGCTGAATTTGATTTGATCCGAGCTTTAGCGATCGTCAGTGTTGTGATTACTCATGCTGGGTTCTCGGCATTTCGCGAGCGGCGAATTCTGTTTGTGGCGATCGATACCTTGCAACTGTTCTGCGTACCAGCATTTTTACTGCTCAGCGGTTTTTTCCTCACCAACAAACTAGAAAATCAAAATAATCCCGGACAGGTAGTCAAAAAAAGACTGTCAAGAATTATACCACCCTATCTGTTTTGGTCAGTAGCTTTGTACGTCTTAAATAATTTGGGGTCGCTCCCAAAATTTGATTTACTTTCATTGCTCAGAGACATCCTGACAGGTTCGGTAATGCCTCCCTATTACTTCATCGTTGTGATTGTTCAATGCTACGCTTGGTGGTGGCTCCTGGTTAAATTAAGAGTTTTAGAACCCAGAAAAGTTTTAGCCTTGGGTGTAACAATTCAAACAATTTTTACCATCTTTTTTTACTTAACCGTTTTCAAACACATATCAATACCTCTACCTTTGATAGAGCGGTGGATTTTTAGTTGGATTTTGCCATTTTCAGCGGGTCTATATTTGGGCGCAGCCCGTCACAGAATTCAACCGATTATAGAACGCAGAAAACTGCCAATTTTAGCAGCAGCAATCCTGTTTTATCTAGCGAGCATTTGGGAATATTACTGGATGAGCGGAGTTAATTCAGATGGATGGTTTCTGCGATCGTTTTTCAAACTATCTTCTCAAGGATACGCAATTTTGTTCGTTTTATCGATCCTGGCATTTTCTAAGAGTATCGCATTTCCCAGTAGAGTTTCGGGGTTAATCAAAATATTGGCTGCTTATTCATTCCCCATATATCTGCTGGATTCGACAGTCGTGCAATATGTGTTGTTAGTGTATTATAAGTTTATTGACCCCGTAGATCCGCTGCTGAAGCTAGGGTTTTTAGTTGCCGGGACTTTGTTGGCTTGTTTAGCAATTATTTACCTGTTGCAGAAACTTTTGCCCAAAAAATACAGCCAGTACATTCTGGGAATTTAAGCGGATTTTCTGTTTCAGCGGATGTCTTCATAAAACTGCTTGAGATATTTCGGGTCAACGCCAAACCCCCACAAAAAACCGATCGCAAGATAGATCGCAGTTGCTTTGACTTCGCCCCAATGCGCGACTCGGCGATCGCTACTTTCCACCACCCGGTTGACTAACTTCAGTCTCCCGCGCCCCACCAACTTCAAACACAAATCCGCCTCCTCCATAATTGGGAGCGCAGCATCGAAACCGCCGCATTCCCAAAAATCTGCGCGGCGACAAAAAATAACTTGGTCGCCAAACAGCAAGCGCAATCCTTTAAAAAATAAATGAGGCCGAAATAACAGCGGCGCGTAGTAAGTTTTGAGGTAATTGTGGAGGGAAAAACCCCATCTTGTTTGCTGCGCACCAGCCATCAGAGAGATAAACCCGCCGCCGGAAATTTTGGCATCCGACAAGGTTTTCTGAATGACTGCTACCATGTCGTCGGGAACTAAGGTATCGGCGTGGAGGAAGCACAGAATTTCGCCACTGGCGGTTTCTGCACCTAGGTTCATTTGTGCGGAACGTCCTGCTATACTGCTAGAAATAACACGGGTTGTGGAAGTAAGGGCGATCGCCACTGTTTCGTCTTGACTGCCGCCATCTACCACCAAAACCTCCCAAGCGGGAGGATTGAGAATGCTGAGTTGGCGCAGGGTGCGTTCCAGACAAGTCGCTTCGTTCAGAGTTGGGATGATAATAGAAACGCGCTGCATCTGGTTGAAATTTATGCCAAAAGTATTATAATCAAAAACTGTGGCGATTGACAACTGCCGCTAGATATTCCACTAATCAGGACTCAAAAAATTGTGCAGAAAACAGAAGTAAAAAACGATTTAGAATTTTACGACGAAAATGCGGATAATTGGTGGGACGAAAATGCTAAGATTTACGCCTTATACCATCTCAACAAACCCAGATTTGAGTTCTTCGACAGACACGCGACAAATTGGCGAGGGCTGAAAACCTTAGATGTCGGGTGCGGCGGCGGCTTTTCCTGCGAATTTATGGCCGAGCGAGGGGCTGTGGTTTCGGGAATAGATCGATCGGACAAATGTATTGTAGCAGCTCGAAATCACGCAGTTACCAGCGGTTTTGAGATTGACTACAGACAAGGTTTTGCCGAAAATATGCCCTACGCGGACAATACCTTCGATGTGGTAATTTGCGTGGATGTTTTAGAACACGTTGCAGATTACAAACAAGTTGTGTCAGAAGTTCACAGAATTCTCAAGCCCGGAGGACTGTTCTTTTTCGATACCATCAACCGAACTTTTTCCTCGCAAGTGGTGATGATTGGACTCATGGAAAATATCTTGCAGGAAATTAGGCGGGGCGTTCACGATTGGGAAAAGTTTATTACCCCGGAAGAACTTTCTGTGGTAATGCAGGATACGGGTTTTGGCAAGATTGAAATTAAAGGTTTTGATATGTTTGGAGAAATGGGCGCCATTTTATCCGAGATGCACGGTTTTTGGGGAAATTTTACAAGTGGAAAGCAGCTATTTCCTTCGGGGGCAGTTTTCAAACAAGCAGCTCAACTGTTAACAGTTAATTTTGCTAACTATGTTGATTACAAAAAGTCTGGGTTGTTTAAAATCAAAATTAATGAGGATACGTCGATTATGTATGTGGGCGTAGGGGTGAAGAATTAGTCGGTTAATTGTTGATAGTTGACTGTTGTGATTAGCGCTCTTCTGTCACTCTCACTAAAGCAAAAGCTGAAAGTCTTATAGAGAGTGATTTTCAGTATTGGGGCTTAAGATATGAGTTTCTATCAGGAAAGCGATCGCTAATTGTCCATTTAGTAGCGGTTTCATCGATTGGCTGCGATTTTTATTTTCCTGGAGTGACAGAAGAGCGTTAGGGGGCGGGTTGTAGAGGGATTTGTGCGATCGACAAAATCCCTCTCTAACCCGCCCCGATTTTTTAGAGATAACTGCATATTATTTGCAAGTATTTTGGGATTTTACCGATCGCCCCTCCAGCTATATCGCCCAAAACCACCGCTCTGTCTAAATTTAAGGCTGTATTTTCCTCAACTATCTCCAATGCAGCCACCTTTTTGTTACAAATCTTAATAGTTTAATCTTGACAATTTATCTAAATTGCATGGTAGCTTATTGAATATAAATTGCAATAAGTACCAGAAGTTAATAGTACCTGGAGGTCAATCACCGTGACAGCAGCAATAGTTTCCGCGTCAGCCTCGCAAATCAGCGAGCGGCAACCTGCCGACAGCCAAAAAGTGATGAGTTTGGGTCAAAATTCAGAAATACCCGACCTGGATCACTCCACAGATGTCACCATAGCCGTCTTAGAAGGAGTGGGAACTCTCACGGTGTGCGATCGCACAGTCACTTTAACACCGGGAGTATTTGTGTTTGTACCCGCCGGCATCCCGCGGACTCTAAAAGTACAAACGACGCTGAATCTATTACTAATTGACTGCGAACCAGACCCCGATCTGAGCGAGTCAGCCTGGTTAATCAATTTTCAACTGTAAGCAGATGAAAAAACAGTGTCCTTGCTGCCTTGACTCCCTAATTTCTCAGGTTAGCCACAATCGCGTCTACTGGTTTTGTCTGAATTGCAGGCAAGAAATGCCAAGTTCTGACTCAAAAAAAATAAATCTCAAGCACTATCAAATTTCACATTCGGAGTAAAAATGTCAAAAGCAATTGGTCTTTTCTACGGAACTACAACTGGCAAAACTGAGTCAATCGCTGAAATGATTCGAGATGAATTTGGCGGCGATAGCGTAACTTTGCACGAAATCGGCAGCATTGACAATGATGATTTTGCCGAATACGAATGTCTGATTATCGCTTGTCCGACTTGGAACATCGGCGAACTGCAAAGCGACTGGGAAGGTTTTTTCCCAGAACTCGATGATATTGATTTTAGCGGCAAAAAAGTAGCTTATTTGGGAACTGGCGACCAAGAAGGCTACCCGGATAATTTTATGGATGCAATGGGGATTTTGGCTGACAAAATCTCGGAACTGGGTGGCGAAACAGTCGGTTATTGGCCGGTAGATGGCTATGATTTCAATGAATCTAAAGCCGTAGTTAATGGCAAGTTTTTGGGTCTTGCTATTGATGAAGACAACCAATCCGATCTGACGGAAGCGCGGATCAAATCTTGGGTATCTCAACTCAAAAAAGAATTTAGTTTGTAGACTGGTAGTAGTAGCGGTAAGGTGCGCGGCGGGAGCGCACCCTACATTTAAATGTTATGCTTAAGTTATAAATAACTCTATCTCCAACTTAAAATAGATGAAGTTTAGTTCAGATGACGTGCTTTGGTTAAGTGTAAGTCCTAGTTTGCAATGCTTCGATCGCTCTTTGCTTTCCTACTTAAATGATTCTGTACCTGTGCAAGTATGGGAATACCAACAAACTGAAGACGAAGGTTGCTCTTTAGATATGGCTGTTGAGCTTTTGCACGATTTTTTAACAATGCGCGATCGCCCTACTCATCTCATCGGCCACAGTACCAGCGGATTAGTTGGTTTAATGTACGCCCGCCGCTATCCAGAGAAAGTAAGTTCTTTGGGACTTTTAGGTGTGGGTGTGCCATCTGCGGTTAATTGGCAAGCACATTACTACAGCCATCTTTCAGCTTTTCCCTGGAGTGGGAAACAAGTTTTGACTCAAATGGTTGCCGATATGCTGGGATTCCAAAATCAAAGTATCAATCAAAAATTTATACCATATTTTGAGGATGACTTGGCCTGTTCTCCTTGTCCACACTCTTTATTTAGCGTGATTAATTCTAGCGATGAAGGTGTAGAAGTACCTTTGTTGATATGCGGCAGCAAAACGGATTTTGTGGTATCTCCTATTGTGATGCGTCGCTGGTCTAAATTTCTCAAAAAAGGCGATCGCCTTTGGGAATGTCCAGACGGGCGGCATTTCTTCCATCACTTCCATCCAGAAGAAGTCGGGGAAGAAATACTGAATTTTTGGCTATCTCTACACAGTCGCCAACGGGTTTTAGATTTTAAATTTTAAGTGTCGCATCCCAACGATGACAATTATCAGGGAATCTATTAAAATAAGTTAATGAGTCTTATTTGCAATAATGATGAAAAATATTGAACCGGTGGGCGGACGCAAAAACAGCCCACCGAAGCCACAGCTTTACTCCCAAGCACCGCTGAGCCTCAAAATTATTGTGCCGTTTTTAGGTGTATCGGTTAGCTTATTGCTATTCGTGATGCACACAGTAAAAATCGGATTTGGCAACAGCCTCGAAGCAGGAGTGCAGAATCAAGTTGAAAACCAAGCAGCTTTGGCCGTGCGAGACTTCAAAAGTCGATCGCACCAACTGACAATGCAAGCTAAACTGCTAGCAGAAGAACCAGAAATTATCCGCGCCATAGAAAAAAAAGACACCGACATCTTGCGCCAAGACATACTATCTCTACAAACTAACTTCAAACTAGATTTAGTCAAAGTCGTCAACGCCCGCGGCGAAATGGTCGCAGAATTGCGAGAAGAGTCGCTCACAGACAAGAATTTGCTCATTTACGAATCGGTAAAATTAGCAATTAACGGCATAGAAAAATCAAGCTTCGTCAGCGTTGACGGCAAGCCGCAAGCCCTGCTAGTTGGATTTGCACCAATTATAAATAAAAACAACAACGCTCTAATTGGTGGCGTACTTATCGGTTACTTAGTAACAGACGAACAATTACAGCAAATCAGCATTGATATTAAAAGTCAGAATTACTTTGCTATCTTCCAATCAGGAAAATTAATAGCTACTAACTTCCCAGAAATCCGCTCTAAATCCTGGCAAGTACCGCAGCAGCAAACACGACCTACTAAAATAGATTTCGAGAACCGTTCCTATATGATGAAAACGGTAGCATTGTCAGACACTGGCGACAACGTAACCGCAGCCGTGTTTAACCCAATGGCCGATGTCCAAAAAACGCAATTAACTTTATCGAGAAATCTGGATAGTTTTTTGGTTGGAGGAATCATTTTAGCCGCTGTTGTTGGTGCGGTAGTTGCCGGAAAAATAGCTAAACCAATTCTTGAGTTAACTCAAAACGTGAATTGGATGGCAAGAAATCAATACTTTTCTAGTAAATTACCCATTCCTGCCGGTTATGAAGTCGGTCAACTTGCTACAGCTTTCAACTTTATGATAGAACAAGTAGAAAAGCGCGATGGCGAACTAAACTTGCAGTTGCACCAACTACAACAAGCGCTGCACGACTTAAAAAATACTCAATCCCAACTAATTCAAGCCGAAAAAATGTCCGGTTTGGGGCTGATGATGGCCGGCATCGCTCACGAAATCAACAACCCAGTCAACTTTATTTACGGCAACCTCTGTCATGCCAATCTGTACACGAAATCTTTGCTAGAACTTGTAGGATTTTATCAAGAAGAATATCCGAATCCCAGCGTGCGGATTCAAGACTACATTGAAGAAATCGAACTCGACTTTATAACAGAAGATTTATCGAAATTGCTATCTTCAATGAAAATGGGAACCGAGAGAATTCAGCAACTTGTATTGTCAATGCGAAACTTCTCCAGGTTAGACGAAGCCGCGATGAAACCAGTTGATATCCACGAAGGAATAGACAGCACGCTGTTAATTTTAAACAGCAAAATCAAAACAAATATTACTGTGACTAAAAAATACGGAAAACTGCCTTTTGTCGAGTGCTATGCGTCGCAACTAAACCAGGTATTTATGAATGTCACAGCAAATGCTGCGGATGCGTTGTTGAGCAATACTAATCTGCGAAACAAGCAGATTGAAATTTCCACAGAAATCGTCGGAAAAGATCAAGTAGTGGTCAAGATTCGAGATAACGGTACAGGAATTGACCCCAGTGTCATAGCCAAACTATTTGATCCATTTTTTACGACGAAACCTGTAGGAAAAGGAACTGGTTTAGGGTTGTCGATTTCCTACCAAATTATTGAGAAGCATCACGGTAGAATTGAAGTGAATTCGGAAATAGGTCAGGGAGCTGAATTTGCCATTTATTTACCGATCAAACACCCATCAAACAAGGATTTGGTTGCTGCCGCATTCGAGAGAAATCAATGATTTCATAGCAATTGTATTTGAGCTATGAACAAGATTTTTTTATTAACCGCAGAGGGCGCAGAGGGCGCAGAGTTAGAGAGGAAAAGGGAGGTTTGGGATTGATGGCGATTGCTGTAGGACAATTGTTGAGTTAGCACCCTGAATTTGTCGAATTTAATGGCAATTTGCAGAAACTGGTTCCTCTACAGGTGCTGATTTATCGGCATTTACCCAGACATAAATCTCGGTGGCATCGTCAGCGCAACTGTGACATCCGCCG
Source organism: Microcoleus sp. A006_D1 (assembly GCF_036702805.1). NCBI lineage: Bacteria > Bacillati > Cyanobacteriota > Cyanophyceae > Oscillatoriales > Microcoleaceae > Microcoleus > Microcoleus sp. A006_D1. The sequence goes on along the minus strand of NZ_JAUBVZ010000002.1, from coordinate 337,133 downwards.
CACTTTTTCGCTTCTGCCATTTTACTGATGCGGCCTTTACGCATCAGGCGGTTGAGCATTCCGCGCAAAGCATCGCCATCCATGCGGAAATGGAGTTTCAAGTCGGCGATAGACGCTCTTTTATTTTCGGAAATAAACTGTTGGATGTCGCTTAAAATCATGGTTTTTTTCCTTTCTTTGTTAATAGGACTGACGCAAGCGAGGTCAGAAACCGGGTTTTTTTACGAAAATCCTTCGCTGTAGTCCACAGATTAAGTAAAAAACCCGGTTTCTTTGGTCTTGATGCTGAAGTCCTGCCGCAGATGAACGCAGATGAACGCGGACAAATTTAATTCATCACTTCGCGCCGCTTGGGCCGTATTGCACCAGCCATTTTAAATCCCGCAAGTGTGAGCGCCATAGCTATTACCAGTCTCACTACCCAAATAACTGAAGATTCTGGATGCTCTGCGTAGGTCGCCACCTGATAATAAAGCACTGAAGTCCAGTAAGCTAAACCAGTAGTCCAAGCAGCGGCGAATATTGTCCAACCTAAGTTAGTTTCGCGGTACAGCGCTGCCGTTGCGGAAACGCAAGGAAAGTACAGTAATACAAACAGTAAATAAGCAAAGGCGCCTTGACTGGAACCAAACCGTTTAGACATTTGTCCGTAGGTGCTACCAGAAATACCTTGCTCCTCTTCTGCTGCTTTTTGGTCTGTAATATTGGCGGAACTGAAGCCGAGGGGGTCAAAAAGTTGACCGGGAAGTTTTGCGATATTCTCTGGAATGCTGAGATATGCTTTGCTCATGCCGCCCCAAAAGCTGAACGGTTCCTCTGGTTTGTCGGGTTCTGCACTTGCTGCTTTTTGTTCGTCGGCTAGTTGGGTGTAGAGGGAGTCTAAGGTTCCAACCATTACTTCTTTGGCAAATACTCCTGTTAGTAAACCGACGGTGGCGGGCCAGTTTTCTTGGGTAATTCCCATCGGGGTAAATACGGGTGTGACTGTGCGGGCAACTGCACTCAGAATTGAATCTTTGCTGTTGTCTTTGCCGAAGGAACCGTCGGTGCCGACGGAGTTCATGAATCCGAGGACAATCACCATAAGTACGATCGCGATTCCGGCCTTTTTGATAAAAGCTTGCAATCTGTCCCACGTCCGCAGCAACACGCCTTTGAGTTTGGGAATGTGGTAGGGCGGGAGTTCCATTACAAACGGTGCAGCTTCTCCTTGCAGGATGGTATTTTTTAAGATTAGCCCGGTAAAAACTGCGGCGATAATTCCTAACAGATAAAGTCCTAACACCATGTTTTGACCGCCGACTTGGAAGAATGCGCCACAAAATAGGGCGTAAACTGCTAATCTGGCGCTACAAGACATGAATGGATTCATCATAATCGTCATTGTGCGATCGCGCTTATTTTCCAATGTCCGCGTCGCCATAATTCCGGGGATGTTGCACCCAAAACCAATCATCATCGGTACAAAGGACTTGCCGGGAAGTCCGACAAATCGCATTAATCTGTCCATTACGAAGGCTGCCCGCGCCATGTAGCCAGAGTCTTCGAGGACAGATAAACACAAGAACATCATCCCAATTTGGGGAATAAAAGTAGCTGTGGTTTGAATGCCACCGCCGGCACCTTTTGCCAGCAATCCAATCAACCATCCTGGGGAATTGAGACTTCCTAAAACCTCAGCGAAACCGTCTACAAAAATTGTCCCGAAGAAGTTGTCAAAGAAGTCGATAAATACTGCGCCAACGTTAATCGAAATGGTGAACATTAAGTACATCACCACCAAGAATACGGGAATGCCTAACCAGCGGTTAAGCACAATTTGGTCGATTTTGTCGGAAACGTTGGTTTTGATTTCCCTGGAAGATTCGGCTACGCCTTGGGTGAGGGTGCGGATGTAGGTGTACCGACTATCGGCGATGATAATATCCAAGTCGTCATCGAGGGTTTCGTGGACTCTGCGGCGGTGCGGAACGACTATTTGTTCTAATTCTGTATTTGCGAGTTCCGGGGCGACTTCATCCTGGTATTCGAGGAGTTTCAGGGCTGTCCAGCGGGCATCAACTGTGCGGTTTGGGCTGTGTTTTTCGATATGGGGGATTAGTTGGGCGATCGCATCTTCGATCACAGCCGGATAAGCGACATAAGCAGATGGTACGATCGGCTTTTGTAGCGCCTTATTCACAGCATCCCGCAGCAGCGGCACTCCATCATTTGAGGTAGCACTCATCGGCACTACAGTACAGCCGAGGCGTTCTGCTAGTTTGCTAACATCAATTTTGATGTCCCTGTCTTTGGCAACATCCATCATATTCAGCGCTACTATCATCGGCACGCGCATCTCTAAGACTTGGGTGCTGAGATACAAATTTCGCTCTATATTGGAAGCGTCAACAATATTAATAATCACATCAGCTTCGCCAGATAGCAAATAATCTCGCGCTACCAATTCATCGAGTCCAGTATCTCCGTCTTCAGCATCAAGAGAATAAACACCCGGCAAATCAACAATAGTAATTGGCAAACCATCGTGAGTATACTTTCCCTCTTTCCGTTCGACGGTTACACCAGGCCAGTTTCCCACTCGCTGGTTAGCACCAGTCAGAGCATTAAATAAGGTAGTTTTACCACAGTTGGGATTACCCACCAATCCAATAATTTGCTTAGCCATTATTTCACTTCCTCTACAAATAGGGTTTTTGCTTCATCTTTGCGTAAACTTAGTTTAAAACCCCGGACTAGGATTTCTACGGGATCTCCCAGAGGTGCGTGGCGAGTGACAGTAAATTCGGTTCCCGGTGTCAATCCCATTGCTAACAATTTACCTTTGTAGCCGCGGGCTGTTTTCTCATAGCCAATCACTTTCCCGGTGCTGCCAACAGCTAAATCTCCCAGTTGTTTCTTCTCGTTCATTTTTTTCTATTGGTAATTGGTAATTGATAATTGGTAATTGGTAATTGGTAATTGGTAATTGGTAATTGGTAATTGGTAATAACTTCTTTTTCACGTCCAATGCCCAATGCCCAATGCCCTGTTTGGCCAATGCCCAATGCCCAATGCCCAATGCCCCTAATTTGTACACATAATTTTCTGTGCCATACCCGCCCCCAAACCGATGCGATTGTCGCCCATTGCTACAATGACGGAACCGCCAGAATTGCTGATGATTTGAACTTCGATGCCGGAGACAAATCCCATGCCGATGAGGCGGCGCACTGTGCCATCTGAACCCTTGAGTTTAACTATCAGTAGCTTGTCGCCGATGCTTGCCATTGCTAGCGGGAATGATTTACTCTGAGCTGAGTCTGGCTGAATTTCTGTGCTGTCTTCGGTTTGAGAGACTTCTGGTGTCTCACCGTAAAAGGTAAAACTCCCGAACTGTCCGGGGTTTGACTCTTGGTTCTGTTGGCTGTATTGTTGGTTCATCTGTTTTGGAAGTCGATCGACTTTAGTAACAAATTGTTTGGCTTGCTTGTACGATCGACTTGAGATATATTCTCAATACGATCGATGTACAATCGCAGACAGGGCTAAATTCCCCGTTCTAGCGAGCTGTTTCCCCTTAAATATTTCGGAGGCCGCTATTCCCCGCGTCCAGACATTAGACGAGTTTTTGGCGGGTTCCTAGTTTTAATCTCTCTGGCGCTAGATGCTGATTTGCGCTTTAACTTGGATCAAGCAAGACTTACTGCCCTTAAGCATAGTAAACTAAAAAAGAATTATTGGCAACAATTCTCAAATACTTTAGCATCTCTTTAACAAACTCAGCCTTAGCCTGGGCAAAGCGATACTCAGCAGCGATCGACCTAAATACTTAAATAAGGGCGATCGAGGATATATACTTAAATGTTAGGGCGATCGCGGGAGCACCGCCGCTACAAATTCACAATTTATCAAGCATTATGCCAGCAAGTTTTCTCCCAAAGTCGATCGCACAACTTACAGAATCCACCTCAATTGCCTTAGCCAAAAGCATTCAAGTTGAGCCAATTACAACTCCCCTAAACCAGCAGCAAATTGCCACAACCTACGCGCGCCAAGGCAGCGGAAATACCCCGATTTTGCTACTTCACGGCTTCGACAGTTCCGTGTTTGAATTCCGCCGCCTGTTGCCGCTGCTTGCCGAAAATAATGAGACTTGGGCAGTTGATTTGTTGGGTTTTGGCTTTACAGAAAGAGCGGCGGGTTTGCCCTTCAGCGCGATGGCAATTGGCACTCACCTCTATTATTTCTGGAAAACCCTTATTTCGCAACCTGTAATCTTAGTTGGCGCGTCGATGGGAGGTGCAGCAGCAATAGATTTCACCCTCGCCCATCCCGAAGCTGTAAAAAAATTAGTGTTAATAGACAGTGCTGGTTTTGCCGTCACATCTAATAAGGGAAAATTTTTAATTCCTCCTTTAGGATATCTGGCAACTTCATTTTTGCGAAATCCCAAAATTCGCCAAAAAATTAGCGTCAATGCTTATTGCGACGAAACTTGGGCTTCTGTTGACGCACAAACCTGCGCGGCTTTGCACTTAGAAATGCCCAACTGGAATCAAGCTTTAATTGCGTTTACCAAAAGCGGCGGCTACGGCGGTTTTGGGGAAAAACTGTCGCAAATTCAGCAGCAGACATTGATTTTGTGGGGAAAACAAGATAGAATATTGGGGACGGCGGATGCGGAGAAGTTTCAAAGTGCGATCGCAAATTCCCAACTAATTTGGATACCGGATTGCGGACACGTTCCCCACTTAGAAAAGCCGCAGATTACCGCTCAGCACATCTTAGATTTCACCAGTAAAGTAGTAGGTTCGTAGTGAGGACTTCAGTCCGCATCTTCGATCGGAGGACTGAAATCCTCACTAAAAACAAACGTTAAACTTTCGGTAAATACTTTTGTACAATCGTCCATCCTGTTAACAAAACAATCACAAATCCCCCAAACAAAGCCAAATTAGCGCCGATATGGAGGGGACGCGCCCACGGATGTTTAGGGCCAATTTGCAGCCCGCTTCCCACAGAAACCAACACCAAAGCCACAACAGCTAACCCCGCCGGTAAATGAGCCGAGTGACCTAAATTGCCGTAGTATCCCAGCGTACCGACTACGCCAATTCCCAACAGCAAAATTACCAAAGTCGCCATCCCCGTACCAGTCGCCAAATGAAAGGGACGCAGCCATTTTGGGCGCGGTTGTTTCGTACTGCGGGCGGCAAACATCCACGTTCCAGTAACGGCCAGCAACACGTAAGCTAGCAGGGAAACACCCATTGACCAAGCCGCTATTTTCCACAACCACAAGAAAGAAGGCAGATTCATGATTTAAATCCCTAGTTAGGGATTTGCCAGAAAGGTTTCTTTCCGATTTTACCGGGAAATACCGGGCAAAATAAATATTTTTGGGAAAAAGTGCGATCGGGCTATCCACAGCTTGCATCCGTCTGGCGCTGAAGTCAAACACCAGAGTCTGATACTCAGCTTCATTTACGTTAAAGATTTGTCGCTGCCGTTTTTAGGAACCGCCTTCCCATTTTAGCTTCGTGGTTTTGCTAAGCTGTTCTGCACTTAAATTAGATGTTAAAAAACAATCAAACACTCTTGTGGGGTGGGCGGGAGAGCCCGCCCTCGATATACAATTTAAATGCGCGACAGCTTATCTAACAAAAGGCATTTTATAAAACCCTAATTTTTGTTCTACTATCAAGCGGAAAAACGGCAGACCTTCGATCAAATATCTTTTCCACAACCTTCTCGGTTCGCTTAACAATCGGTACGCCCATTCTATGCCGACTTCGCTCATCCATTTGGGAGATCTGGCTTTGCAACCAGCTTCAAAATCAATAGTTGCACCTATGGCCAAGAAAACCTTGACCTGTGTGAATCTGCTTCTGTATTTAACCAGCCACTTCTCTTGTTTCGGCGCTCCCACTCCTATAGCCAGAACTGTAGCTCCTGATTTATTAATCGCGTCAATTATTGTTTCGCACTCTTCCTCATTTTTTTCAAAGCCAAAAGAAGGAGAAAGTGCTTCAACCACTATTTCTCTACCAATTTTTTGGTTGATTTTTTCCTGGGCTGTTTTAGCAATACCGACCGCCGCTCCTAGCAAAAATATTTTAATGTTCTCGTTATCTTTGTGATAAAGATAAAATGCCGGAAACAAGTCTGAACCCGAAATTTTTTCTTTGATAGGAGTTCCCAAAAATTTTGAGGCATACATCAATATTTGACTGTCGCATACTCTATAATTAGATGTATTGTAAGCTTCATAGAAGTCGCGGTCATACTGCAACTTAATTAAGTGGTCTACATTGGGGGTAAATACGACACCGCCTTCGGAATCGAGTTTTTCAAACAACTCTGTTATTGACAAGTTATCTATAGAGACATTCAATAAATTAACTGTTTTCATTTGTTATTACCTTCCAGCCTTAATCTTAATCTACAACTCACTCTCACCCCCACTACAGCAAGAATGTTTTTCACTACTTGGGGGCGGGGCGTGAATATACTTTCTTAAGTATATCCCCGTACACCCTAACTGTCCACTCAGGAATTTTAAAGATTGTGTAAAGCATCAGCTCCTTCTCGCAGAAAGTGTGTAAGACCCATTAATATTTACAAATTGCAACACACTTTTAATCAAAACCCCAATCAATCCGTGCTAATCGTTGAACCCTTGTAAATTAATCTAAAAAATAAATTTTTACATTTTTTAGACTCACTAATTTTGAGCAACTGAGAAATAGAACGAAACTCACGAACTTGATTTGATTTAAAGGTAGTAGATTTTTGAGTTTTTGTATGCAGGGAATACAAGATATTCAAGCTGAGATGGCAAGAGCGCGAACCTCATCCTGATTTTTGGTGAACCAGCGACTGTCTTCTTGCCGGCGAACTGGTTTTCTTGGCTTTAAGACTTTCTGGAGCTTTTAAAACCAGACCCGATATTCCTCCAGCAATCACCGCAAAAATCGGGTTAGTCATAGCGTTCAAAACACAGTCAAACACGTACATAGTTAAGGCTACTCCCAGCGCCGCAGCGGGCGCCACTTTGGGATTAGACCAGGTTCGGGCGGGATACTTGACGCAAAAGACCACAACAGGAAGTAACAATGAAGAAAATAAACTAACTAAACCGACTGCACCGTAGATGCCAAATGCAATAATCCACAAGCTGTCGGTGATCGAGATATCTTTACCGTACTGGTTGTACACGCGGTTTCCGCCCGAATCCCCCCAGCCAAACACAAATCTTTGCCGCGCTTTTTCCCCCAATATCTCTTCCATGTCAAATCTAAACTTCAGAGAAGCGGCTCGTTCTTCGCCAAATAATTGAGTGATGAAGCCGATCGCCTCTTGGCTCGAAAATTGACCCGATGCAGCTACGTACAGATAAAACACTATATATCCAATTATAAATAGCAGGGGCAAAGAGGTGCGAAACCACTTGGCACAGAATAATACGATCAACCCGATTGCAAATAAACTGTAGGCCCCCGTAGAACGGCACAGGAAAAAAGCAATAGTTATTACAATTGCTAAAGTCTTGATGTTGCGGCCCTGAAACTTTTTGAGCGTCCCAGTTTGCCAGAGCCAAACTCCGATTAAGGCGGCTGTCATCATCCACACGCCCACCATCAAACCGTGCTGCATAAATACTACCGGTCTCCACCCCCCCATACGCCTTGCTTGACCCCAGTCCTCAAAGGCACTCATGCCGTAAACCATTTGGTGCAGAACTGGGCCCCTAACCCCTTCAATCAAAGTAAAAGGAATGTAGGCCAACCCACCTGCAAAAATTCCGATCGCCAATTGTCGCAGCCCGTCTAAATTACCCACATACAAGCGTCCTAAAAAATAAGGAATACCCCAAGTAATGATTTGGCTGAAAGTCGGAGAAATTGGGCTGCCACCATTAGTAACTTGTGAAACAATGGGACACAAACAGAAAACTACCATTGGTATGTCCAGCCAACCCGGTTTAAAAGTGGTGATGCGCGCAGTATCGTAGAAAATAGTAGCCAGCAAAATCGCGTAGCAAGACGCCGATATTTTGTTATACGGTGGCAATAGGGGGATGGGATAAGAAGCTTGCGGCAAAAACAGCCACGCTACCACAAAACTTATAATTACCGCCCGCTGAGTCGGAAACCTCACAAACAGGTAAAAAACGATCGGAATCCAGCCGAACATAACAATTGGGATTAACGCAACCATAGGTTTTTTTTGGCAGGAAAATTGTAGGAAGACAGATCGATTTGCCCGATAAAAATTCTCGCTTAAACGATCGCATCTTACCCGATCTTTTAAATCAGCCTCAATTTTACGCCTTGTCCGTTAATTGTGGCTGACGTTCCATAGCAGTGTACAGTGCAGCCTCGAAGAGATCAGTTGCATCCTCCCAGGTATAATTAATCACCGTCTCTAAAGCAGTCTCAGACATTGCTCGCCACTCGATATCAGACAACTGACAAATCTGCTCGATCGCTTTTGCCATATCCTCTGGGTCTTCTGGCTCGACCAGGATTCCACCCCCGCCAGCAAGTAGTTCCGGAGCTGCACCAGCAGGAGTGCCGATGACTGGAGTGCCGCAAGCCATCGCTTCGATAATTGGCAAGCCGAAGCCTTCGGAGCGGCTGCCAAACAACCAAGCATCGCATTTACTGTAGAATTCTCTAAGTTGGTCTTGATTTGGTGACTTTATATACTCAGTACCCTCCGGCAGCGGCAAAAAAGGAGGAGGAGTTTCCCCCGAACCAAAGGCAACTAAACGCAGGTTGGGAATTTTTTTAGCAGCTAGAGAGAAAGCCTCCAGGGCAATATCGCAGCCTTTCCAAGGAGTTGTAGAATAGTACAGCCCGACTGTGGGAACGGATTGCTTGCCTCGCGGTTGCTTACTTCGCGACTGGGGGTCGTAAAACCGTTTGGTGTCCACGGTGGGAGGGACGAGAGAGACAGACAAATCGCCGTATTCATTCCGAGCTTTTTCTGCCAGCCACTGAGCCACAGCGATTTTGTGCATCGGCAGCCGCCAAGTTGCCTCTACTCGACCTTTTGGTACGTAGTCAAAAGCCTCGTAGTGTTGGAGAAAATATACTTTCGCTCCTTTGCTCGGGGAGAGTTTTGCCACCCACTCGGCAGTTTCCCACCAAGTAGCCATGATAATATCGGCATCAGGTACGTCCAGGTCGGTAATTGGACGGTTGGTTTCGAGAACTAGGCTTTCGACATCCACCTCGTCAAAGTGAGACAGTTCTTTCTTTGGAGCGGGTTCCCAACCCCTACCTCTCAGAAGCGATCGCAACTGTTGGATCAAAGTCGGTTGTCGCGGGGGTGTAGAGACGATAAGTATTTTGTGTCCTCGCTTTTGGAGAAGTTCGGTGTAGATAGATAACACCCTCATGCCACCTGTAAGACCGAGGGTAGGAAGGACAAAAGTAATTTTCATGAATAAATGCGGAAGAAGGACAGTGGTTTATAAAACTCCTCCATCATCACAGAAAGTTGGCACTTACGAGTCTGTTTTTGGCTTTTTGTGCAGGGTGCGGGCGAACGTTCGAGGCGATCGTCACTTGATAGCCGGCCTGACTTTGGCGTCACCGACTTATCCCCCTTAGCAATCGGGAGATGTTTGAGGACTAGACAAGTCCCACCGGTAACGGTGCCAGCATTAAAACCTCTGTGACACTCGGCTTCAGTTTTTGGCGGGCGGTAACTTTGAACCACTATTCGCTAGTCGATGCGGTGAGAATTCGTTTCGAGACTGCTTGGTAGAAAACAGGACACTGGCGATTTGGGTTTTGGCAGAAGCACCCCACCAAACGAGATGAAATTATTGCTGACAATCCCGCGTCAAGAGCACGCGTCGTGCAGAATTTCAAATTGCAGCAGTTAGCATCCAACCTCAACTTTGTTTTTACGATCCGATACTACTGGCACTTTGCGCTCCGGTTCTTCCGGCACATAGTAGGGAGAAAAGGAAACGATTTTAACGTCCCGCTGTTTAGATTTGTCTACAGCAACTTTCAATCCCGCTTCAAAATGAGCGGTGGCATCTTCCCAAGTATAATTGACTACCTTGGCATAGGCTGCTTCGGACATGGCTTGCCACTCTGAATTTGGCAACTGACAGATACGCTCTATGGCTTTTGCCATTTCTTCGGGATCTTCGGGTCTGACAAGTATGCCGCTACCGCCGCTCAAAATTTCAGGAGCAGCGCCTGCTGGGGTACTGATGACGGGAGTGCGGCACGCCATCGCTTCGATAATTGGCAACCCGAAGCCTTCGGAGCGGCTCGCCAGCAGCCAAGCATCGCATTTGCTGTAAGAGTCTTTGAGTTTTTGTTGGTCGGGTTGAATTATATACTCGGCATTGGCTGGTAGCGGCAATTCCGAGGATGGGGCATCTACACCGAAGGCAACCAGACGCAGGTTGGGGATTTTTTCGGCAGCTAGGGAAAAAGCTTTCAGGGCGATGTCGGTTCCTTTCCAGTAAATTGTAGAGTACATCATGCCAATTGTCGGAACCGATTGTTTGTTGCGAGGACAGGCGTAAAATTGCTTAGTGTCCACACTAGGAGGAGCTAAGGAAACTTGGCGATCGCCGTATTTAGTCTTAGCTAGGTCAACTAACCACTGAGAGATGGTAATTTTGTGCATGGGCAGCATCCAAGTTGCTTCTACTCTACCTTGAGGTAAATAGTCAAAAACTTCGTGATGCTGGAGAAAATAAGCTTTTGCTCCTTTGCTGGGGGAGAGTTTTGCTACCCACTCGGCGGTTTCCCACCAGGTGGCAACTATCACGTCTGCGTCAGGTACATCTTTGTCCTCTACCGGGCGGTTGCGATCGGTAATTTTGTGTTCTACATCTAAGTTGTCGAAAAATGAAGGTTCGTTTTCAGGTGTGGCAATCCAACCCCGTCCCCGCAGCAGCGACTTGACTTGCTGGCGCAGACTTGCTTGGCGGTGGGGTACAGAGATGACGAACACTTCGTGGCCTCGCTTTCTCAAACGTTCTGCGAAAATAGATACTACTCGTATTCCACCAGTCAGACACAGAGTAGGAAGAACAAACGTGATTTTCATTTTTAACTCCCGCTGAGGACTTCGACTCCATCAAGGCGCTGCGACGAGCGCTGGTTTATAGAGTTCGATAGGAAAGAGGGGCGGGTGAATATTAGTTACCGCTTTCCTGGTGTGTAAGTTCAATCAAACCTAGGGACTGTTCACAATACCCCAGTATCGAACTGGCATAATTTCGCTGTGATTGATTTGATAATAACGATTGATGTCAACCCAAAACAGTTCCTGTAGGGATAAATTTTGATTGAGAGGCAATTTCCTCCTGAAGGCAGATCCCTACTTAAACTTCAGCTTTTTCGCGGTCAACACCAAGCTAGACAACACTTCCTGTCTAACATAACAGCACTTGTTTATCTTACAGACGGGTAGGTACGGGAAACCGGAAATTACCTAAATTTTTCGGTGGGACTAAATACTCTGGGGGTAAATATTCTGGCAGTAAAATGTAGCATAGGTAACACTCTATAGGAGATTGACGATCGCGATTGGGAAAATTCTACACTGAAATATCCCAGAATAAAATTCTTAATTTGAGAGTGTTGATTTCCCGATCGATCCAACAGACAAAAACACGGAGCGGTGGCTGTATTTTTTTGTAAGTTTACTGTCAGTATTGCTGGCTCAAATATCATATTTTGTCAGGACTCAGAGATGTGATTTGCTCAAATACAGGCAGGGCGCGATCGATCCCAAAGAGGGAATCGCGCGAATTTGAGTCTGGAACGTGCTAATCAGGGAAGAAATCACTTTTTTCAACTATTACTCGATCACTCTGGTCAAAGACTCGTCTAAAAACCCGGTTGATGCCTTCGGGACTGTTTGAAAAAGTAGGTTTCGCAATCGCGGTACAGAACGTAGACGTTCACCAGTATAAATTTAATTGGCTGCGTAAGTTTTAAATTTGTTAATCAAAGGCGATCGCCTGAAAGAACGTAAAAAAGCGACTGCCACTTCTGGGCCGATTAGGTATAGTCCACCCAAATCCTGTCTAAGTAATTACCGTAATGAAAAAGTTACGCAAATTATCTAATCACCGTGTAAAGATCGAAGAAATAATCCGGGTAAAGTGACATAGATCCTGCCAACCTTGACTCCTAAGCTGCTGCGGCTGGTTAGGGGTATGTATCAAACGAGTTCGCTTACAAAAATATCCTATTATGAAAGAATTATTTTTCCTGAGTTTGCGATTCCGGATCGCAATTAATCTGATTTTGGGCGCTGTGCTGCCGATGCTTGCAGCGATATGGTTTACCAGTTTTCACGCAGCTAAGATTATTCGATCGCCAGCGCCACAAAACCTTGAATTAATATCGGATGTCTTAACCGAAAGCATCTCCCGGTGGGAACAAATGAACGTTCAAGTGTTGCGCAGCCTCAGTCAAAATCCCGGTACAATCAGCATGAAAGTCAGCCAACAGTTGCAGCTGCTGGCTGCTGTCAACCGCAGCTACAGCGACAGATACCTTGCCGAAGCTGACAATTTAGAAGGATACGTTGTGGCGGGCGGCAGCGGCACTGCGCGCGATCGCCTCAACCGCAGCGATCGCCATTGGTTTAAAAGTGCAGTCGGCGGCACTGAAATCACCCGCGAAGCTTCACTCTCTGGCTTAACGGGAAAACCCGCAGTTATTTTCTTAACACCGATTCGGGAAGTTGCTAGTTTAAGTACCGATAAACCTGCCGATAAACTGGAGAAAATTCAAGGAGTAGCGATTATAGGTCAATACAGTTCACTTAAGACTGTTCAGTCTATAAAATCATGTGAAAAATATATACGGAGATTGCCGCGCGGGGACGTTCTCTTCGGACAAAAAAGCGTTAAGTAAACCGTATTGAGCTATACTTGAATTGGGATGAATCCAGAGGAAATTGAAAAAGTATTTCAACATTTTACGAAAGTAGACCAATCTACTCTGAGGTACGGCGGCGGTACGGTTTTGGGACTGGCAATTACTAAGAATTTTTGTGAGATGATGGGTGGGTATATTAGTCTGGAAAGTGAGGTGGGAAAAGGGTCAAGTTTTATTGTAGAATTGCCAGCGATAGTGGCTGAAAGAGCAGCTAGTTAAAGAGGATTTGCCAAGCAATAATTGCCAGTGCCAAATCTGCGATCGCGTGGCTGATATAACTAGACCAAAGCGAACGGTAAGTTAGATAACATTGCGACCAAATTATCCCGGCGGCAAAGACAGCTAATGAGCCTAAAATCACACCGCGCCAGTCGCTGTAGGCTGCGATGACAAAAATGTGGTGGAGCGTGAAAAATAGCGAACTGAGAAATATGGCTGGTGTTCCCGGCATCATAATCTGGCATTTGTTGCAGACAAACCACCGCCAAGTGAATTCTTCAATTAGCGAGTTAACTAGCACAAAATATGCTTCGATTATCAAGAAAATATTAGGGCTACTAATCCCCATTTCCTGCGCTTTTTCTTTGGCCGCTACAGGATCGATCGAGTGCTGACCGAACAGGCTGTAGATACCCACAATCACCGCAAACATGAATGTTCCCCAAATAGCTCCAGCTAGCAATTCTCGGCGCTTGGGGAGGGAGAAATGCAGTTTTTGGCGATCGACTAAAACAGACCACGCGATCGGAAAAACCAGCAACCAAACTTGACACAAGGCTGACAGTGTTTGTCCCCAGCTTCCGGGAGCAATATACAATGCTGTTACTGCACCAATACTAGCAGCAGGGACAAGCAGTGTGAGAGCTAAGAGTGCTTTTTTGCGATCGCCAATTTCCAGCATTTTTGACGCTCCCTGTGAAAATTGGATTGATATCAAAGATAAAAGCTTGTCCACTGCGGACAGGTGAGTTTTGTGCCGCTTATAAAAGTGGCGGGCTTTTGTGGCATCGCAAAAGATGTAGTTGCACAAAATTGAAGACTCCGCCACTAAAGCAGTTTCGCTTGCAACAAAATGTTCATGCAAGAACAATTTGATCATCTGTTGGCATTTGCGGCTCGAAATACCATAAGATGATTTAATCCCTAGTAGCTGTGTATTTTGGCCCAATGACGATCGCAATTGACTTTGGAACTAGCAACACCGTCATCGCTCGCTGGAATCAGGCCATCCAGCAGCCGGAAACTTTGAAATTACCGGGATTGTCGGCAATTTCGGCTCAAAATCCGCCCCTAATTCCCAGTTTGATCTACGTTGAGGACGCTGCTCAAAGTAAAGTAATAGTCGGTCAGCAAGTCCGCGATCAAGGCCTTGATTTGAGTGGAGATTCTCGATTTTTCCGCAATTTTAAGCGGGGAATTGGCACTTCCGTTCAGGGTTTTGTGCCGGAAATTGACGGGCGAGTTGTTGATTTTGAACGAGTCGGTGAGTGGTATTTGAGCCGAATTGTGAGTTCAATTCGCGAACTGCCTTTACCTGTAGATTCTTTAATTTTTACTGTGCCGGTAGATAGTTTTGAGGCTTACCGCCATTGGTTGGGTAAAGTGTCTCAATCTCTGCAAGTAGAACAGGTGCGGATGTTGGATGAACCTACGGCGGCTGCTTTGGGTTACGGTTTAGCCGATCGCGAAAATCTGTTAGTCATTGATTTCGGCGGCGGAACTCTCGATCTTTCTTTAGTGCGCCTGGACATTAACAGCAACAAAAAGCCGCTGGGTTTTCTGCTGAAATGGGGCGAAAAGTTATTAGCTGAATCTTCGGCACAAAAGGCAAAAGTTGCCCGGGTTTTGGCTAAAGCCGGACAAAATTTGGGCGGTTCTGATATTGATAATTGGCTGGCTGACTATTTTGTCAAAACGAAAGGGCTGGCAAAATCTCCGATTACGACGAGATTGGCAGAACGGTTAAAGATTCAGTTATCTTTGGTAAATAAGGCGGTTGAGGTTTATTTTGATGATGAAAATTTTGAGAGTTACGAATTAGAATTAGACCGTGATGGCTTTGAATCTATTCTCGCCGAACATCAGTTTTTTGACAACCTGGACGATTGCATGAATCAAGTATTGCAGCAAGCCCGGCGCCAAGGCTTAGAAATTGGCGATATTGATGCAGTTTTGCTAGTTGGTGGTACGGTACAAATTCCGGCTGTGCAACGCTGGGTGCAGCAATATTTCGAGCCGGCAAAGATTCGGTGCGACAAACCCTTTGAGGCGATCGCCCAAGGTGCTCTGCAACTGAGTCAAGGCATAGAAATCAAAGATTTTCTCTATCACAGTTACGGCATTCGCTACTGGAACCGTCGCGAAAATTGCCACAGTTGGCACAGTTTAATTAAATCTGGCCAGTCTTATCCGATGAGCGAACCAGTAGAATTAGTCTTGGGAGCTTCTTTAGAAAATCAGCCGAGTATTGAATTAATTATCGGCGAATTGGGAGCGGAAACTGGGGGCACGGAGATTTATTTTGATGGCGATCGGCTAATTACTCGCCAACTCACGGGCCAAACGTCGGTACAGCCACTAAATGACAAAGATGGAGCTCGCAGTATCGCGCAATTGACGCCGCCGGGGTATCCGGGGGGCGATCGCATCAAAATCTTCTTCCGCGTTGACGAACAGCGATTTTTGCGGATTACTGTGGAAGATTTGTTGACCAATGAAACGTTGTTAGAGGATAGGCCAGTGGTGCAGTTAAGTTAGGAATTAAGCACGCCTAAAAAAACCAGGACTTATGCACTCCGATCGAAGAAACCGGGTTTTTGACCGAATCTACGGCTGTAACGCAGTATTTCGCAAAAAAACCCGGTTTCTGACCACCGGTGCATCAGTTCTAATAATGTTCGACTATACCCGATGCCCGATGCCCGATGCCCCATGCCCTAAACCTGAGATTTGTGCACCACTACTGGCGTCCCCACCGAGGCCCATTCAAACAGCCATTTAGCGTGATTTACAGCTACATTTGTGCAGCCGTGAGAGACGGGATTGCCAAACAAATTGTGCCAGTAAGCGCCGTGAATTGCCATGCCACCGTCGTAATACATTGTATAGGGAACGTCCGGCACATCGTAGTCCGCCCCAGTCATTCTAGCAACGCGGTATTTAGTTTGAACGGCAAAGGTTCCCGTGCGGGTGGGAGTCGATGATTTGCCGCTCGAAATAAACACCGCGTAAACGGATTTATTTCCTTCCCAAGCTATTAACTTTTGTCTTGACAAATCAATTTCAATCCAGCGTTGACTGGATTGCTGCAACTGCATAATTCTATTGGCAATTATGTTGTGCTGTTCGCCGGCAATCGCAGGATTTTGCCCGCCGCAGAATGCAGCAACTGTTAGGGCGCAGCCTGCACAGAAAGTTGCGGCGCGGCGCAAGTAAGTTGAGTTCATAATGCTGTTCATTCCTCAGACCTCGTACTATTTTAGATTTTAGATTTGAAATTTTAGATTGGAAAGAGGGATTAACAAGTTGTTAAGTTTTGGGTGAGAGTTCTGGCAATTTGGACGATCGCCCGCCAATCTCGATTTTGCACTAAGTCTTTGGGAAATAAGTCTCCGGCTAAACCAACGGCGATCGCCCCAGCGTCAATAAATAGCTTGGCATTTTCCCGCGTCACCCCGCCAGTGGGAATTAAAGGAATGTGCCCCAGAGGGCCTTGCAGACTTTTCAGGTAAGCCGCGCCTCCCAAACCCGATATCGGAAACACTTTGACGCAGGTAGCCCCTGCTTGCCATGCAGCCATAATCTCTGTTGGAGAAAAAGCACCAGGGGCGATCGGCACTCCGGCATCAACTGCTGTTTTAATCATAGCTACATCTGTGTGCGGAGTAAACAGGAATTGAGCGCCGCAGTCTATGGCTTGCTGCAATTGTTCTAAGTTTAATAAAGTGCCAGTGCCAATACTAAAAGTAGGGAATTCGGAGCGGAGTTCAGCAATTAACTCAGGAGCTTTGTGAGTGTTCCAAGTAATTTCAATAAACTGCATTCCGCCTGCTGCTACCGCTGATGCCATCTGCCAAGCGAGTTCTTTTTCGGAGGAACGGATGACGGCGATCGCCCGGTGTTTTTTTAGTAGTGTCAACCAAGATTGATGATTCATGCTATGTAGGTGGGTACAAATAAATATTAGATGGATCGGGCGGGTTTGGCCTTCATAAACTGGCTGGTTTCCTAGATTCTTCGCCGGCACCCGCCCCTACAAGATACTATTGTTTCTTTGTAATCACCTACTTAACTCATTCTGTCTCGCCTATAATTTTAGTACACCTTACTAACTTCAATATATGCCAAACTACAATATGCGCGGCGTTCAATTTTTAACCGACAATGAAGGCAACAAAACCGCTGCAATTGTTGACCTCAAAGAACACAGCGAATTTTGGGCTGACGTGTTGGCTGAATGTGGCGAACCGATCGACTTTCAGTTTTTAGTTGACGGCGAAGGCGAAAAGATTGCGGTGGTGCTCGACTTCGAGAAGCACGGCGAACTCTGGGAGGATGTTTATGACTCTTTGACCATTGAATCTAGAAAAGATGAACCAAGAGTTCCCTGGGAAGAAGTTAAGCAACAGCTTGAGAAAAAGGGTATGTTGAATGTCTGATTACTTGGTCATTACTGCACGTTCGGCTCAAAAAGACCTGGATGCTCTGCCCGTTGAAATCAGCAGCCGAATTTATCCCCAGATAAATGCTTTAGCAAGTGTCCCGCGCCCGCCGGGGTGTCTCAAGTTAAAGGGGGAGAAAAATGGCTGGCGAATTCTGGTTGGCGATTACAGGGTAATATACACCATTGATGACGACAGCCGCACGGTCGATATCAGTAAAGTGCGTCACCGGCGAGAAGTTTACCAAGGGTGATATTAAGTCCGGTTACATGGAAATGATGCAGTGCGATCGCCCGCACTGCACAACAAACTTCTTGTATAAATCTTTGATCGAGCCGGTCAACGGCAGATATAAGACAGAAAAACACTGATCGACGCAGATAATTTCAAGATACGAGAATGAAAGCAAGAAGCACAACGCTCTGAAACAGCCGACGATCGCAGCACAAAAAAATCGGGGCAATTCCAGACAATCCCAGAACCACCCCAATTACCGATTTTAAACTTTAGATTAAATCTAAAATCTCAAATCTTAAAATCAATTAGGCAATTGTCGCCATCTTGACATCGCTGTTAGCCAACAAATTTTGCAATTCATCAGCATCCACAGTTTCCTTATCAACTAGCATCTCTGCTAAAGCATTCAGAACGTGGCGGTTACCAACCAGCACATCTTTAGCGCGCCGATAAGCTTGCTCTACCAACAAACGCACTTCATCATCGATCGTGGCTGCGGTTTCTTCAGAAAAGTCCCGTTCGGCCATAATATCGCGACCCATGAACATATTCCCTTGTTGGCGACCGAGAGCTACAGGGCCTAGCCGATCGCTCATTCCGAAGCGAGTCACCATTTGCCGTGCTACTCTTGCGACTTGTTGCAAGTCATTGGAAGCGCCAGTTGTGACTTCTTCCTCGCCGAAGACAATCTCTTCAGCAATGCGGCCACCTAAAGCAACGGCCATTTGATTTTGCAAGTATGAGCGAGAATATAAGCCAGAATCCATCCGGTCTTCGCTTGGTGTGAACCAAGTCAAACCGCCAGCGCGGCCGCGGGGGATAATGCTAATTTTCTGCACAGGGTCATAATCGGGCATCAGCGCACCGACTAAGGCGTGACCGGCTTCGTGGTAAGCAACTAAGGTTTTGCGCTTTTCGCTCATCACGCGGTCTTTCTTTTCTGGGCCTGCGAGCACGCGGTCGATCGCATCATTGACTTCATCCATCGAGACTTCGGTCAAGTTGCGACGGGCGGCCAAAATTGCCGATTCATTCAGCAGGTTAGCCAAATCGGCACCTGTGAAACCCGGTGTCCGGCGGGCGATTTTTTCCAAGTCCACATCTTTCGACAAAGTTTTGCCGCGGGCGTGAACGTTGAGAATTTCCAGGCGGCCGGAGAAATCGGGGCGATCGACCACAACTTGGCGATCGAAACGACCCGGACGCAGCAGCGCAGCATCCAGCACATCAGGGCGGTTCGTAGCAGCAATCAGAATGATGCCAGTATTGCCTTCAAAGCCGTCCATTTCGGTCAGCAACTGGTTCAGGGTTTGTTCCCGTTCGTCGTTACCACCGCCCAAACCAGCTCCGCGCTGGCGGCCTACCGCGTCAATTTCATCGATAAATACGATGCAAGGAGCGTTAGTTTTAGCTTGTTCAAACAAGTCGCGGACGCGGGAAGCACCCACACCCACGAACATTTCCACAAATTCTGAACCGGAAATCGAGAAGAAGGGCACGCCTGCTTCTCCAGCAACTGCTTTTGCGAGCAGGGTTTTGCCTGTTCCGGGAGGGCCGACTAGCAGCACGCCTTTGGGGATTTTTGCTCCGACTGCGGTGAAGCGATCGGCATTTTTCAGGAAGTCCACGACTTCTGCGAGTTCTAGCTTGGCTTGTTCGATGCCGGCTACGTCGCCGAATGTCACCTGAGTTTGCGGCTCCATTTGGACTCTAGCTTTGGATTTGCCGAAGTTCATGGCTTGGTTGCCGGGCCCGTTTTGGGCGCGTCGCACCAGGAAAAACAGTCCCACCAAGAGCAGGATCGGGAAGAACAGGCTGCTGAGGGCTTTTACCCAGAAGCCTTCGTCGTTTTGGGGCAGAACCGAAATGTCTACGTTGTTTTTGGTCAGGATGTTGATCAGTTCGGGGTCGTTCGGCAGGTTGACAATCACCTTGTTGCCGTCCTGAGCCGTTACGAGAGCTTTGCTGCGATCGGAACTGATATTTATTTTGTCTACTCTCTTGCCTTCGACTTCCTGAATGAATTGGCTGTACTTCCAAACTTCCCTACTTGGGGGCTGTTTGTCAAAAAATGCGGTTGCTAAGGCAATGACTACAATAGCCAGCAGTGCGTACAGTCCAGCGTTTCTCCAGCGTTTATTCACCGAGGTTGATCCTCCTAATTATTTAGTCCCTGTGACTTGGGATTTTTTATTTATGTTCATCAATCTTAACGTATTTGTAACTTGTTTTTGCGTGGGAGGAATCCCGGCAGTGCGTTTGGAGTCTGAGGTGGTGGAAACCGAACTGCCCTGGAAGCCGTCAGGATCTGGGAGTGTTTTACTAACGAGTGCATTTTTGACTACACTATAATCCTTGATTTGTCAAGCGATCGCCCGACTGTGCTATTTTGGTAGCCGACTTGGCGTATAACTGTGAAGAAGCTTTGGAGCAACCGCAGTGCGATCGGCTGTTTATCTATAGTAAATCACTCAAAAAAGTTAAGCCACAGACCTTCGGCATTTTCTAAAATATCCTGTAAAAGGTTAAAATTCCCGAATAATGATTCAACTAAACTCTGACTTTTGACTTTCATGTTGCAGCACTAAAAAAGGAATTTAAAACAATGGCAATTAAATCATCAATGGCAATAGATTTTATTCGTAACTTTGTTCAACCTGGAGAGCTGGTTTTTGATGTGGGGGCAAATATCGGGCAAAAAGCTGATGTCTATGCTGCCGCTGGGGCGAAAGTAATCTGCTTTGAACCACAGCCGAATTGTGTCAACATCCTGACCGACAAATACCAGCACAATCAAAACATCGCCATCGTTAACAAAGGGTTGGCGGAACAAGCGGGAACGATGCAGCTTTCCGTTTGTACTGATGCCAATTACATCTCAACTTTTTCTAAAAAATGGCAAACCGGACGCTTTTCTAACTACCAATGGAATGAAACTGTTACCGTAGAAGTTACGACCTTAGATGAGATGATAAAAGTGTGGGGACGACCGCATTTTTGTAAAATAGATGTTGAAGGATTCGAGTATCAAGTATTGCAGGGACTATCTACACCAATTCCCTATATATCATTTGAGTTTGCCATAGAATTTCTTTATGATACCAAAAACTGCATCAACCAATTGAAAAGTCTCGGATACAAGCTTTTCAATTTTGCCAATGGCGAACAAACTAATTTAGTATTTCCTGAATGGGTGTCCGACGAACTTCTTGTCAATTACCTAGAGTCTAGCAATGACCGCTTACTGTGGGGAGATATTTATGCTAAATTCGAGGCAAATCAACATCATATTCCTGGTGGCAGAATAGCTCAAAATAGCAGTAATGAAGTGATTGCAACAAAAGGGTATCTCAACTTACAGAAGCTTTGCCAGGAACACTCGATTAGCCCGCGCGGTTTGATTCACATCGGAGCCCACGAAGGGCAAGAAATGAAGGAATATCAAGCGATGGGCGTGCCAAAAGTCCTATTTATAGAGGCTAACCCTTCTGTCTTTGAAAGATTGAAACAGAATATAGCTGGAATCCCTAATGTGTGGGCGGCAAATTGCGCTGTCAGCAACGAAAATGGCACAGTCAATCTGCGAGTGAATTCCCACGATATGAGCAGCAGCATTCTGCCCCTGAAGCTGCATAAAGATATTTACCCCGGCATGGTAGAGGTGAATCAAGTTACCGTAATCTCGAAAACTCTTGACTCGCTGATGGAACAAAGCCCGTTCACTCCCCCTGACTTTAATATCATTAATATTGATATTCAAGGGGCAGAACTTTTAGCATTTCAAGGCGCAGTCGAGACTTTGAAATATATAGACGCAATTATCACAGAAGTTAATCGCGAGGAACTTTATGAAGGGTGCGCGTTAATTGACCAAATTGATGATTTTCTCTCATCCTACGGCTTTGTGCGAGTAGCGATGGCCAATCCTTCCCATCCATCTTGGGGAGATGCTTTTTATGTGAAAAAACCGCTTCCCAGTCAAGATGCGGACAATTTTAGTTTAAGCGGCTTGTCTGTGAGTGCGATCGACCATATCGCGATCGCAACCAGCATCGCACCGGGAAATATTGACAATCAGCGGGCTGCTGTTGAAAGCTGGCGAGCTCTGGGATTTTCGCCTGTTTCGCTCAATAGCCCTGAAGAAATTAGCCAACTACAGCCCATCTATGAAAATGTTACTTTTCATGCGGTAAACCGCGATGCACGGGTCGAGGCGGGAAGACCGCTAGTGTATCTTGATGATATGTTTGCATATTTGCGCGATCGCCCTACAAAAATCTGCGGCATAGTCAACTCAGATATCCGCCTGAAAGCTGGTAGTGATTTTCTGGCCTTAATCTGCAAAGAAGCGGAAAATTCCATAGTTTTCGGTTCGCGAGTCGATGTCGAGACATCTGAAAACACAGAGGGGAAAGTTTACGCTCAGGGATTTGATTTCTTCTTCTTTGACAAACAACTGTTAGAACAGTTTCCAACTTCCCAATTTAGTTTAGGTCTTCCCTGGTGGGATTTGTGGATACCGCTTACCGCTCATCAGAAAAATCTCAACTTGAAATATCTTGCTAGTCCTGTTGCCTATCATATCAAACATCAGGTCAATTACATCAACAATTTTTGGCAAACAAAAGGAATTCACTTCACGGAGTTTTTCGATCGAAATTTGTCGCGCCAATTTGAACAACTGCTGGCGAACGACAATAGCCGTTTGCAAAGCGAACTGACGAATGTTGCAGTTCAATTCATGACTTTAATTGACAAACAGACGCCCAAAATTCAATATGAAACAAAAGATGTCACCCCTCAAGTTTCAGATTCATTAAAAGTATCCGCCATAGTTTCTACCTACAACTCAGAAAACTTTATTCGCGGATGTCTGGAAGACCTGGTAAACCAAACCCTGTACCAAAAAGGCGAACTGGAAATCATTGTAATAGACAGCAATTCCCAACAGAATGAAGGAGCAGTGGTTCGGGAGTTTCAAGCTAAATATCCTAACATAATTTACTGCCGGATACCAGAGCGAGAAACCATTTATGGCGCTTGGAATAGAGGCATCCAGATGTCGGGAGGCAGATACATTACTAATGCTAACGCCGACGACAGACACCGCCCCGACGCATTGGAAATTATGGCCAATCATTTGGACTTGCAAGCCGAAACTGCCCTGGTTTACGGAGATCAAATAATTACCAATATTGTCAACGATACCTGGGCGGCGACGCAAGCTCAAACGCGGTGGAATTGGCCGGAATTTTCTTATGAGGAACTGGAAAAGCGCTGCATCACAGGTTCTCAGCCGATGTGGAGAAAATCTCTGCACGACAAATACGGGTATTTTCAAGCCGATTTTGCCAGTGCTGGCGATTACGAATTTTGGTTGCGGGTTGGGAAAACAGAAAATATGTTCCGCATCCCAGAAATCATTGGGCTTTACTACCACAACCAACAAGGTTTAGAACATGGTTCAGGGCGATCGCAACAAGAAACGCTTAAGATATGGAATGAATACGGCATCATCGGCCGAGGTGTCAAACCCGCCACTACCGTCCCCGTTGCAATCTCTCCGTCACAGCTAAATGCCATGCCCTACCGCACGCCCGAACCAGCACTCGTCAGCATCATTATCCCCTGCTACAACCACGCAAATTTACTCAGAGAAGCTGTAGAAAGTGTTGTCAGTCAAACCTATCAAAACTGGGAGTGCATCATTGTCAACGACGGCAGCACCGACGATACCAGCAACTTCGCAAATTATTTAATTCAATTATATTCTCAAAAAGCCCTGCGCCTCATCGATAAACCCAACACTGGGCCCGCTGATTCGAGGAATGTTGGCGTTCAGAATTCGTCAGGAAAATTAATTTTATTCCTGGATGCTGATGATAAAATTCATCCCAAATTTATAGAGGAGTGCGTTGAAGTTTTATTAGCGAAACCGAATGTGGGCTTTGTCTATACAGATGTGCAGCACTTCGGAGCAAACTGCGATTTCGTCACCCACGGCGACTTTGACCCCAATCTGTTTTTGAGAGACAATCAAGCTCCCGCTACTTCCCTATTTAGAAGGGAAATTTACGAGCAAGTAGGCGGGTTGAAAAAAGTGATGAAGCTGGGATGCGAAGACTGGGAATTTTGGATTTCTGCCTATGAAAAAGGCTGGTTGGGGTATCGATTGCCTCAGCCTTACCTCTACTACAGGCAACACGGCGACGGCTCTAGCAGAACCCAAAAAATGGCGGGAGAACGCCCAAAATTAGACTTGATGAGAGCTACAATTGTTCGCCTGCACTCTCAACTTTATAAACCCGAAGAAGTTCGTTGGTCAGAACAAATTTTGCAGCAACACGGTAACTTAATTGCTGATGAATTAGCTCAACTTAATAAACCCGAACAATTCTTAGCTTCCCTTCCTCAATACTTGGGAGATTACCAAAAAGACCAAACCAATCAAGTTGCCCTCGCTCACATCCGCCAAAGCCGCCGACAACTTGCCGATTATTGGGTTAATTTGCCCGCAGAACAACTAGAAACTGCCTACTCAGGCGATGCAGGTAAGGCACATCAAATGCTGCTCAACAGCACTATCAAATATGAAGCACTGACTGATACTGAACAGAGTTTGACCAGTCAACTAGCAGCACATCTGTCCCAGGGAATTAAAACTGTTAAAGATGTTAACTACTTACTAGCAGCTTCTCTCTACCGTCGGGCTGACCAGTTGTTGCTGAAGTATGAAAATGCAGCTATACCCAATTGGTTTATCAACGACTATCTCAAATTTATGTTTGCGGCGCCGATGCTCTTTCAAGAACTAGGAGAGGCGGACAATTATTGCCGCTACGTGCAGGGATGGGTTAGTTACGTACACCGCAATATATTCCAAAACCAAAATTCACAAGTTTGGCAGGAAATTGCCTGGTTTTTCACTCAAACTGCTAACTTCATCCCGCTGTATTTCAACAGTGCCAATCTCAAAGAAATATACAGGAAGCGGGCAGATATTATTGAATTTGCGATGAAAAATCGCGGGGCGGCAATTGATTGCATTTTTCCGGCAAGGCCTGCAAACAGACAGAAAATTCGGGTCGGTGTTCTGACTAAACATTTCGGGGCGATGACGGAAACTTTCGCCACTTTGCCTGCTTTTGAATATCTCAACCGAGAACAGTTTGAGATTATTTTGTACGCTCTCAATCTGGATGGCAATAAACTAGAACAGTATTGCCAGAGTCGCGCTGACAGACTGGTGCAACTGTCGAATGACTTGCCGGGTC
Organism: Microcoleus sp. A006_D1; assembly: GCF_036702805.1. Taxonomy (NCBI): domain Bacteria; kingdom Bacillati; phylum Cyanobacteriota; class Cyanophyceae; order Oscillatoriales; family Microcoleaceae; genus Microcoleus; species Microcoleus sp. A006_D1. Next base: position 312,044 of record NZ_JAUBVZ010000002.1, on the reverse strand, counting down.
AAGTTCAGGAAATCCGCGCTGATGACTTAGATATTCTGCTGATTGCTACGAATATTACTGCTGTAACTCATCCGATTAGTTTGCTGGCGCTGCATCGATTGGCGCGGGTACAAACTACTTGTTTTAATTCTCCTGTCACGACGGGAATGCGCCACATTGATTATTACATTGCTGGCAAGTTGATGGAACCTGCAATTGAGGGAGGCGCGCATTATCGGGAGGAATTAGTAACTGTTGACGGGCTGGGATGCTGTTTTAGCTATACTCTCGAACCTTATACTCCTAATATTCAACTCAACAGACATAGCCTTGGCATTTCTGAGGAATCGGTTGTGTTTATTTCGAGTGCGAATTTGTATAAGTTGATGCCGGAGTTAAGGGAAACTTGGGCAAAGATTCTAGCTGCTGTTCCTAATTCTGTTCTGTTTTTAATGCCTTTTGGCCCTAGCTGGACTAATTATTATCCAGGGGCGGCTTTCGTGAATAATATGCAAGGGGTTTTTGCTAAGTATGGGGTTGAGAGTCAGCGTTTGCGGGTGTTGAAGACTTTTCCTAACCGTGCGGATGTCAAGGAAGTTTTGAAGTTGGGTGATGTTTATTTGGATTCTTACCCCTATGCGGGGACGACTTCTCTGGTTGATCCGCTGGAGGTTGGGCTACCAACTGTTGTCAGGGATGGTGATACTTTACGATCGCGCATGGGAGCGGCTGTGGTACGATCGCTCTCAATGCCAGATTTAATCGCCCATGACGAAGCATCTTACATTCAGCTAGCCGTCACTCTCGGCACTAACCCGCAGTTGCGGCAGCAAAAACGGCAGGAAATTCAGCAAAAAATGCAGGGCAATCCCGCCTGTTTTGACAGTGTTGCATACTCGGGGGCGATCGGCAAATTATTTCAAGAACTCTTTAGCAACTGGCAAACCAGCCACCTAGAAGCCTCCCGCAGCTTGCAGGATAGCATTCCCAAGCAGCCAGATTTGGGCGAGATACTCTCGAATAACGTCCAGCTTTACCAAATAAATTCATCAAACATCTCAGCAATATCTCAACTGCGCCAAATCCGCAAACAAATCGCTGATTTCTGGCTGAACATTCCCGCCAAAAACCTGGAAGCAACCTACCAAAGTGCTGACGGTAAAAGCTATCAAATATTGCTAACTAGCGGCTTTCAACATCAAGCCATGATGGAAAGCGAACAAATATTTTTGCAGCAACTAACGCAGATTAGCAAAGGATTAGTGCATCCCAAAGCAGTCAACGCCTTGCTGGCGGCGATGCTGTATTTCCCACCGGGAACCATGCGCATTCCCGACGCTTGCAACCGCTTGCCGCACTGGTTAATTGGGGATTACGAACAAGTTTTTGAGACAGAATCTGCCATCAATTCTGAGTCAAGTTCTGAATTGCTAGCGCAATACATTCAATCGCCGCAATTTGCAAATCAACTGCTAGGATGCGTCAATCTTTACCGCATCGATCCATCTGAAGAATCGGTAGTTTTGGAACTCCGCCAAATTCGCAAACAACTAGCTGATTTTTGGCTGAGTATTCCTTCAGAAAAACTAGAACATTTTTACCGAGGAGAAGTTCGCAAAGGATATCAAACAATACTTAGCTGCGGCTTGCCAGCAGAATCAATGACTGAACCGGAACAAAACTTTTTGCAGCAATTGACCGAAATTAGTAAAGGGTTGGTGCATCCTCAAGCTATCAATGCTCTGCTGGGTGCGATGCTGTATTTTGTCCCTGGAAAAATGCGGGTTCCCGACGCTCGCACCCGCTTGCCGCAGTGGTTGATTGAGGATTACGAAAAGGTGTTTGAGAGCGCATTTCCGGCAACAGAACAAACCATTGTCAACCAAGATTATTTGCCGCAGTTTCTCAATCAATTAACTGCTGCTGTGAATCTTTATGAAATTGACCCGACGGCTGAATTGGTAATAGCAGATTTGCGGCAAATTCGCACGCAAGTTGCTAATTTGTGGCTGAGTCTTTCTGCCGAACAAGTGGAACTTTTGTATCGGAGTGATTTTGGCAAGGGTTACAAGGCAATGCTGGGTAGCGGGTTTATTAATGAGCCTCTGACTGAGAGTGAATGTGCGTTTTTTAACTCATTGGTTTCTGAGTTGAGTAAAGGGTTTGGAACGCCTAAGGCTGTGCATAATTTGTTAGCGGCGATGCTGTTTTGTCGCGCTGGCCAGTTGCAAATTCAGGATGCGAATAGTTGTTTGCCTCCGTGGTTATTGGCGGATTACGAGCAGTTGGTTGGGGGTGCGATCGAGCTTGCTGTCAAGTAAACGGATATAACCTAGGGTGGGCCGCAGCTCACCCAGCGCGATCGATTAGTTAGGGAATTGAAACTTAATTTAGATTAGAAAAGCCATTAGCAAGAGCTACGTATTCTTTAACAAGGTCTGCTAACTCTGTAAACGACATTGTGACTCCGTTTGCACAAATACCATTGTTGGAAATCTAAACATGGTGTAAATTTCCTTCAGGTATAGTTGACGCTTCAAGATGTTTGCTAATATTGTAAAGTCTATTAAGCTTTTCAAGAGAGCTACCGTCTCCTTTCTCAAACAAATTCGTTTCCTTTGACTCTATCTTTTTTCCTAGTTTTCTCCAAAATTCGTAAGCCTGATATAATTGTGTAACTGCTATTTCAAAATGAGAAAGCGCTTGAAAATATAAAGATGTGTTCTTTTTGCTCTCATTTAAATATAAAAGCAGTAGAGTACGACCATTTTGATACTCAACTAAAGCCATTTGTACGCGACGGAAGATTCCAAAAATATAAGGTTTGTACTCGGTTTTAATAGAATATCTAAATATAGAATTAAGGATAAAGTTATGAATCAAATCTTCTACCTCAGCGAAGTGTTCTGCTAGAGCGGGAGCATTACACTCAGACAATTCTGAAATTCCCTGAACGAAGAACTTATCTAAGGCATAGTTTGTAAAAGGCATAATTTGTTACTCAATGATGACTTCTCAAGTCTAACGTCTGCTAAAAAGCTCAGCTTACGGACAACCGAACTCATCTAATAGAAAATACTACACTACTCTTACCTTAGAACTAGACAAGTCTGAAAAGGGATAGCTAACCAAAATTATGTCATTTTTAGAGTAGCTGGGCATAAACATCATCCTCAGTATTGTCCCAAACTCTATCTAGTGATGTTTGACTAGCTTGAAGCCAAAACTCAGATTCTTCATCAGGTAAGACTGTTACTAATACTTTTGCCCCTTCGGGTAACTCTGATAACTCCAGCAGTTCAATTTTCCCTTGTCGAACAGTAGCCCAAAGCGTTTTCAGCATATCCACCTCATAAACTGTGCTTTATGCAATTTGCAGATTTTTGGTAAGTTGTCGCACTGAGCGACTAATTACAACCTAACACTGTTTTAGCCCGATCGCCTGAGGGGGAGTGGCTAGCAATGTTTCGCCCAGAAGATGGACAAGCTGCGACATTACGCGAGCGCTGTTTGCACCGCAGCAGTCCTTTATCCGCAGGAAAGGTTTGTAGCGGCGCATTGCAATGCCATTATCACGGTTGGATCTACAATCAAATTTGAACCCCGAGTTGCTATCAATTTAACACGAGTTCTGGCTGCTGAGTCTCAAACAAAGGGCGAGTTACCTGACGCACTAGCACTGTTTCTAAACTGCCTTCTACTACATTTTCTGCTTCTATTTCTAATTCGCCCCACAATAGCCGATCGCCCTGAGTGGGCATTTTACCCAAAGTGTGAATCACGAATCCGGCGATTGTTTGGTACGCTGGGTTGGTGGGCAGGTTTAACCCGAGTTTTTGGTTAACTGCTGTGACTTCCCAGACGCCAGAAATTAGTGCCGAATGAGCATCTTTTTGAACGAGAGTGGCTTCGGAAGCTGATAGCAGTGGTTCCGACTTTTTACTGGTAATCCAACCTGTCAGCAGCCGCACAGTACCGTTGAGAATTGCTAGCAGCGGCCACAGTATTTTTGAGCAAATTTCGAGGGCGGGCATCAATAGCAAAGCTGTGCGTTCTGGGGCGTGGGTTGCTAATACTTTAGGGATGAGTTCTCCTAAGACTATTTCTATGTAGGTTACTAGGATGAAGGCTACGGGAACTGCGATCGAATGCGCCGTCAGCATGGCGGGAAAATGACCGCTCGGCAATTTGTCCAGCCACGGCTCGATCCAGTGTACAGTCGCTCCCTCGCCCAACCAACCCAACAGCAAACTCCCTGCTGTTGTACCTGTTTGAGTCACAGACAGGTAATGCGGTATGTTTTTCTGCGCTTGGTGGACAAGTTCGGCGGTTTTGGTGGTTGGGCGATCGCGCAACTGGGCGAGTTGGCGGATTTGATGGCGATCGGCTGATACTAATGCTAGTTCTGCCGCCACAAAAAACGCGATTAAAAGTGTTAATCCCAGCAACATTCCTAATCTCAGCAATGTTTCGGCGACTTCTATTTCCAGGGAAGTAAAGTTGTTCAAAATAGATAAATAATATGATAGATGTTTTCCACTAACACCCTTATTTTAGCTTGGCTATTGCGATAGATTGACATCGGATATCCGCACTACCCGTATTCGTAGGGTACGCAATACGCACCTTACTTACCCGTAGAAGTTGTGAACTATTTCTCTTATCTAGCTGAGTGCAACGGGCGTCCCGCCTGTTCTTATCTAGCTGAGTGGAACGGGCGTCCCGCCTGTTCTCCTTGGCGGGCGGTTCGTAAAAAAAAGAATCCTATTCACAAAGCCGACACAAATTGCTGTATCAACTCTCCGTTACCTCCCGCAGCGAGTTAATTTCCGTAAAAGTCTCATCCGGATCGGACTTCAACCCGCCTTGAATGTAATTCAACTTCACTTCTTCCAACAAATCCGATAACAAAGACTGCAATTCCCCGAGAGTTTTCTCATCTTGCAATTCCCGCCGCAAACTTTGATTGAATTCTTGGCTGAAATTATCGATAATTTTTCGCCCTTTATCATCTTCGTAAGTAGTTGCAACCACATCAACCGCAGTTTGAGCCAGATAATTTGCTAGCTGTTCTGTCATTTCCTTAGGCAAAATATTAATCGGCGAGAAAGTTTGCAGGAGTTGATAAAAATCCGATTGTTTGATTGTTGTTTCGAGATTGTGGTGCAGCAATTCTTCTAAACCCGGTTGCACTTGCGGCAAAACTTTGTAAATTGTCAGCTCCAAAATCCGGTTGGTAATTTGTTCGATCGTATTTTCCTGATTGACGTGAAGATACCCTTGCTGCGGTTCTAGCAGTACCCGCGCTGCGTCGCCTTGTTCGATCGAACTTTGAGCTTGATTGATAAACCGCACCATCATGTATTCCGACATGGTATCGGCTAAATAAGCCACCGGTTCGTAGGTAATTTGAGCAAATGCGCGATCGAGATTCACCAAACCCGACTTGTGGAGGCGCACCAACACCGGCAGAAGCCGCCAACCGTACCAAATCGGAATCAACAGAAACACCTCGTACCAGCGCCTCAGCACAAAATTCGACCAAGGTACCCCCGGTTGGCGGCGGGTGTGGAACAGACTTTTGAGCGCAAATTCCGCCCAGAAAAAACCGATAAACCACGCATCAATTCGCCAAAACTGGTCAGCGGTTGGCAAAGATTCGGGATTTGGCAAACTCGAATCCATGCCTTTAATCGGGTCATAAATTTTAACTAAACCAGGCAAATAGCTCTGATAAATAGGGCGCAACTGAAGATAACTGAAATGGAAAAGCACCAGCAAGAAATTGACCACTGCTACCAATGCGCTCACTTTTGCCCAAAAAAGCAGTTTTTTGGGCGGTTTGACATCGGTGCTGTTGACAGTTGTGTTGGAATCTGACATAAAATTAATTTTCCGAGTTTGCTAATCGATAAATCTATCTTGTGGCCGACGCTAAAAAACTCCTAACCTCTTATAATCCCTTGGTGAACGATAAGTATAAGGAAACCAAAGGTCGTGAACTTAAAAACAGTCATATCGCTGCTCAAAGAAACTTTTACTGAATGGCAAGAAGATAAAGCGCCTACCTTAGCCGCCGCCCTAGCCTATTACACAGTCTTCTCCCTCGCCCCCCTGCTAATTATCGTAATTGCGATCGCGGGTTTAGTCTTTGGTGCAGACGCAGCCCAAGGTCAAATCGTCACCCAACTCCAAAGTTTAATCGGCAAAGATGGCGCTCAAACCGTCCAAGAACTGATCTTGAAAGCTTCCGAACCAAAGTCGGGAATGATTGCTACTTTAGTCGGCATCGCTACACTTTTGTGGGGTGCTTCCAACGTGTTTACTAACCTTAAAGAAGCCCTCAATACTATTTGGAATGTTTCACCGCCTCCCGGACGCGGTATCTGGGGATTTTTCCAAGACCGCGTATTGTCTTTTGCAATGATTTTAGGCATCGGCTTTCTGCTGCTAGTATCTTTAGTAATTAGCGCCGTTTTAGCAGCCGTCAGCTATTGGTTGAACGGTTTACTGCACTTACCAGTAGGCATTTGGCAGATTGTAGACTTTGCTATCTCCTTTGGTGTAGTTACGCTGCTGTTTGCCTTAATTTACAAACTCTTGCCCGATGTGGATCTTGCCTGGAATGATGTGTGGATCGGCGCTGCCATCACCTCAGTGCTGTTTACGATCGGCAAATCCCTAATTGGAGTTTATCTGGGAGGTAGCGGTATTGCCTCTACCTACGGTGCTGCGGGATCGTTCGTGATTATCCTGCTTTGGATTAATTATTCCGCTCAAATTCTCTTCTTAGGTGCCGAGTTTACCCAAGTTTGGGCTAACCGATACGGCTCTCTAATGCGAAGTTCGAGAAAGAATCTCGTCAACAGTGAAAATGGGGAATCCTCCCCAGGCAAACATCGGAACAATTCTTAATATTAGACAAATGGGAAATTTTAGGTTAACCTCTATCCCCGGTTTGACAGAAGAAGGCCGAAGGAAGAAGGAAGAAGGAAGAAGGAAGAGGGAAGAGGGAAAAAGGCTGAAGGCTGAAGGCGGAAGACAGAAGGCGGAAGACAGAAGGCAGAAGGAAAGCAAAATTTTGAAGGCAATAATTTTGCTGTTTGGCGATCGCCCTAGGAAGTTATGTCTTCAGGAGGATTTACTTCTGCTTTCTCCACAGTCAAACCTATTTATCCAGAAAGGTAAAAATTCTACTTTCGGCTGACGGGAGCATCTCGAACAGCAAGCTGAAAGCAGGTTCAAGTTTGACAGCGGCCCGAATCCGGGAAATTCTCTTCACCCTCGTTCATTTCCATTTAGATTATCTAGAGTTTGAGCTGCTGCTGGTCTCTGTCAGCAGAAGGAAGTCGCGTGTCAATTTTTCCCCGGAAACTTATCCCTGAAGGATGATTTATCGATCGCCTATTTTGACTTTAATAAAAATTAGCAGTTACCTTCCATTTCCCGCGCAGTAGCCAAAATCGCACATTAATCGGCTGCAAGTTTTTTTTAAAATTTTGGTAAACAATCATGATTTCATTAAGTAAAAAACGCATCGCCCTGGTCTCCGTACACGGCGATCCGGCTGTGGAAATTGGCAAAGAAGAAGCGGGCGGGCAAAATGTTTACGTGCGTCAAGTAGGAGAAGCTCTGGCGAAACAAGGATGGCAAGTTGATATGTTCACCCGCTCATCCGACCCGCAACAAGCAAAAATTGTACAACACACCCCCAATTGTCGGACAATTCGGCTAGTAGCAGGGCCGCAAGAATTTATTCCCCGCGACGAACTTTACGGATATTTGCCTATTTTTGTTCGCGAATTTCAGAAGTTTCAGTTAGAGTCAGGCTTTCAATATCCCTTAGTTCACACGAATTACTGGCTGTCTTCTTGGGTGGGAATGGAGTTGAAAAAATCCCAACCCCTGCGGCAAGTTCACACTTATCATTCTTTGGGAGCAGTAAAATACAAGTCGGTTTCGACAATTCCAATGATTGCCAAAACCAGGCTGCAAGTGGAAAAAACACTTCTGGAAACAGCCGATCGCGTGGTGGCTACCAGTCCCCAAGAAAGAGAACACATGAGGTCTCTGGTGTCCTCAAAAGGCAAGATTGACATCATTCCCTGCGGTACCGAAATAGAGCGGTTTGGGTCGATCGGGCGATCGGCCGCCCGCCAGCAGTTGGGAATAGCCCCCGAAACCAAAGTCGTGCTGTACGTCGGTCGTTTTGACCCGCGCAAGGGCATCGAAACCTTAGTCCGCGCCGTCAGTCTGTCAGCGCTACGCAAAGGCGATTTAAAACTAATTATCGGCGGCGGCTGGCGTGAAGGGGAAAGCGACGGTAAAGAGCGCGATCGTATCGGCAGCATTGTTCAAGAACTAGGCTTAAGCGACATTACCAGTTTTCCGGGCGGCTTGAGCCGAGACATTCTCCCCGCCTACTACGCCGCCGCCGATGTCTGCGTCGTTCCCAGCCACTACGAACCCTTTGGTTTAGTAGCCATTGAAGCGATGGCCTGCCGCACGCCCGTAGTCGTGTCCGACGTGGGAGGATTGAAATATACCGTAGTGTCGCGAGAAACTGGTTTGCTGGCGCCTCCGAAAAATGCAGCAGCCTTTGCCGGTGCGATCGATCGCCTGTTAGTTGACTCAGTATGGCGCCAGCAACTCGGACAAGCAGGCCGCCGGCGCGTCCAAACCTATTTCAGTTGGGACGGTGTAGCATCCCAACTCGGTCAACTTTACACTCAACTCCTCGAACAATCGGCGATGAAACTTGACCCCGTGAGCGCTTAGTAGTATCACTTAGTATGGTTGAAGCCAGTTTCCCTTGATCCCTGTCCATCTCATCCGTTCTAACTGGGAACCTTCAACTAGAAGTGATATCAGGAGGTACTCTTGTACGCACCAGAACATCTGGGAAGCCATCTGCAACCCATTTCAGACATCGAGCTAATTCGCCTGTGGGTGGAGCGCCAATCCCACCGCAGCAAGCGCTTTAGCTGGCAGGCGGCCAATAGTTTTCGGCTGTTTGTAGAAAAACCGCTGGCAGAAGTGACTCTGGCAGAAGTCCATACTTTTGCCGCAGCCATGAGGGCTCGCAAACTTGCACCCCGTTTCTACAAACAAACCTTACTAGCCCTGAAATCGCTGTTCGCCTTCGGCCAGCAAAGGAGAATTTTGCCCGCAGCCATTCCCCTAGACGGGTGGCCTGTGCAACAGCGCAGCAAGCAGTCCAAACGCCTCCGTTTAAGGCTGGGGTGGAGTTTGTGCATCTGTTTCTGCTTTTTTTTGGGTAGAATGACCCCGAAACTGTGGGGGCAAACTGTCTCGGCAGAAATCTCGCCGCCTCCGAAACGCCTGCCGTCTGTTGAAACTGACGACTCACCAGACAAAGCAGAGGATAACATCGAGCGCGATCGAGTAAAAGCATTTCTCGACACCATCGCCGCCGCCGAAGGCACCGCCAGCCCCGACGGCTACCGCACCCAGTATACCGGCACCAAATTTGCCAGTTTCAGCGACCATCCCAGGGAAATGAGGTGCGGCCGCCGCTACGGCAAAAAGCTGTGTTCCGACGCTGCGGGGCGGTATCAGTTTCTCAGCACAACTTGGGACAGGTTCGCCAAAAAATTTACCATCACCGATTTCAGCCCTCAAAATCAAGACTTTGTAGCTGTAGAGTTAATCCGAGAAAAAGGTGCTTTAGAAGATATAGAAGCGGGTAGATTGGAGTCAGCAGTGAGAAAACTCGCTTACATCTGGCCTTCTTTTCGGCGTTTTGGCGGTTCCGTGGAATCGTCGATGCCCAAACTAGAAGAAATGTACCTGCAAAATTTAGGGATTTACCGCCCAGGATTGGTTGTTAGCAATTAGTCAATATTCCGAGGACGAGTTATCAGTTAGGTTTAGCGATTTTGGATTAAATTTTGACATCCAAAATTGAGAATGGGGGAGTTATGGGTGATGTCTATATTTTGGGGAAGTTAAAAATTATGCTAATTTTCCATCTTCCATGTTAAGGATGCGATCGACAGCAGCGAGGAATTTGATTGAAGAATTATGGCTGCGATCGCAGGTTTTACTCAGGTGTTTATCCTAACCGTCCCCTCAATTGGGCCGCCGATAACTGCGGCAGTTGTTCTACAAACAATGTCAATTCTGCCACAGGGAATGCCAATAAATTAGTAACGGCTGCTGGCAGAAGATCGCCCAATTCAGGCGATCGTACTTGCAAGACACTTTCAACCAACAATTTAAGCGCTGATTCTCGCCCTGCGTCATCGACTGTCAGCATCGACAATGCCAGCAACAGCACTGTAAATTCCGCCGCCGGCAACTTGGATATTGGAGATAGAAAAACTATCATTTTGGGAGTTAATTCTCCAAATCTAACTCGCAGAAAGTTTTCTAAGATTAAGCGCTGTTGTTCTTGTCGGCCTCGTTCTAGCCCTTGTTCTAGTCCTCGTTCTAATCCTCGTTCTAGTCCTCGTTCTAGTCCTTCTTCTCTAGCTTGTTGCTGTGCGGCTTGTATTTGTTGTTGAAAAAGTGGTGTAATGGCCATAATTAACTCCCGCTCTTCTGGCTCTAATTCCTGTGGGATGTCGGCTACTAAATTTGACTGTAGACGATACAGCAATTCTAGCGCAATAATCCGTAACGGATCGTCCGTTGCTAAAGCAGTCAATTGGGCGATCGCCCGCTGCTGCACTCCGCCTTTGCCTAAAATCCTCAACCACAGGGTGTCGGGAGTTTCCGGCAACTGGTGAATCGCCACAATAGCGGCGCGCAAAGATGCCCCCAAAAAATAGATTCCCGGCAACCAATTCTCCGTATCCGGTATCGCATTAAAACTATCTACCAAAGCTTTGGATGCCGTGGGCATCAGAATCCACAGCCTCGGCAATTGAGCGTCATCATAGCGAGTATTTTCTCGTCTAAATTTTCGCTCCAATTCGCCGCGCACATCCAATGACTTGCCCAGACAGCTACAAATTTCGCTGACATTTGCCGGATTGCGAAAAGGTTCAAAAATTGCCGTCGTGCTTGCCATTTTCCCCAACAATCCCAGGGTTGCTGAGTATTCGGGAATTGCCGTGCTGGGAGTGAAATAAACATCGATTTCTCGGACTTCGGAACTCACATCTCTGCCGATATTGACCGTTCCGATCGGCGAGAGTAATTCCTCCAGGTATTCTTTAGCAAAAAGATCGTGAATGAATCGCGTCATAAAAATTATTTCAAATACTAAACAGATATTTCAGCCGTTTTCTCACCCATTCTACAGGATTTTCATCGTCTTCGGCTGCATCTACCAATTCCATTTCTATAAGTTGCTGCTGTCTCTCGCTTAACTCTTCTTTATGTTTGACTATTTCTTGAATAATCTGTTCGGATAAATCAGGCCGTTCAGTTAAAACTTTCTGGAAACCTTCCTTATTGATCGCAAACAAAATTGTTTCTTCCAAAGCTCTCACAGAAGCAGTTCTGGGGATTCCCAACATCAAAGAAAGTTCCCCCAAAAACTGACCCGTACCGAGGTTGTTCAGGTGTTTGTCAATGGCTTCGACAAAAACTTCGACCGAACCTGAAAGAATCAAGTAAAAAGCATCTCCGGGGTCGTTTTCGCGAAATAAAAATTCTTGTGGCCGCAGCCTTTGGCGGTATCCAACTTCAATCAATTGACGCAATTCGAGATCCGTCAGAGTTTCAAAGTATTCTACCTCTCGCAGCAAACAGCTAAGTGACGATCGCTTTTTTATTTCATCTGCACAAATCGGATTTTTTTGAGAGTTTTGTGAAGCTTTCTCCGTCGCCTCAGTTGCCGTTTCATTTTTGTGTAATAGCGACAACAAAACTTCTGGATTTTTCACATAAATTTCTCGGTCATTGAACGGAAAATCGATTCCCTGCTGTCGGAAATTGTACTCGATCGCAAAATTCAACGAACTTTTAATTACTTCTCTTTCTGTCGGCCTATCCGTCCAAACTAAAAGCTCAAATTTAAAACTATCATCGCCAAACTCAACAAACAATACTTTCGGATGCGGTTCGTACAAAACCCCTGCTTCCACATAAGCAATATTTAACAGAGTTTCTGTCACTAACAGCGGGTCGCTATTCTCGGCTACTTCGATGGAGAGTCGCAGACAGAGTAGCGGATTGTCGTAACTCCAGTTAACAACTTTGCTGCTAATCATGGTGCTGTTGGGAACTATGACGCTGGAGTCGTCGTTGGTGGTAATAATGGTCGATCGAATCGAGATTTTTTTGACGATTCCCATCAATCCATCTAATTCCACAAAGTCTCCGACTTTCACGGGTCTGTCTAAAAGCAGCGTTAAACCGCTGACAAAATTTGTTGTTAAATCCTGTATTCCGAAACCAATTCCGACTCCCAATCCCCCTGCAACTACTGCCAAAGAAGCGAGGTTAAAGCCGATGCTTTGGATGGCGGCGATCGCTCCCAACGCTACTATTAAATAACGCAAGATTACGGCGATTGCTTCCCGGTTTCCCTCGTCAATTCCCAATCGAACGAGCAAGCGTTCCTTCAGAAAGTCCGTAAAAGCTCGCGCTATGAGGATCGCAGCCATGAACAATACAATCAGTTCCACAAGTGACCGCAGCGATACAGGATTGTCCCCTATTTTAAATAAGGTAGATGTAAAGACTTGGGAGATATCTGTCAGTAATTCTTGGGGGATTGTATTTACGGTCATTTGTGGTAAATTAGTAAATATATGGCTGTCTCAACGGCTTTAATATTTCTCGGCAAAGTTGGGGAATAAAAAACTGAAGTCCTAACTGCGAACTTTTTGGATTTCTCGCCGATAGCGGGGACGACAGGGTGTTCCCGTGCAAACAAAGCTAGCTGGCATATTTTTAAAGACGCTGCTGCGAGCTCCAATTAAAGCGTTGGCACCGATTTCGACACCGGGGCCAATGAAGCAGTCGGCGGCAATCCAAACGCCATGATTAATGATAACAGATGCTGTTATTAAGCTAAAGGCTGGGTCTTGGGGGTCGTGAGTGCCGGTGCAGAGGTAACTTTTTTGAGAGATGACGCAGTGTTTGCCGATCGCAATTCGCTCCAAACTGTACAATACAACATCATCTCCGATCCAACTGTAATCTCCGATTTCAATTTTCCAAGGATAGGTAAAACGAGCCGTAGGGCGAATCACCGCACCTCGACCTATTTTTGCTCCAAATAACCGCAGCAAGCCGCTTCTGAGGCTATTACAAGGGTGTGGAGTGAGGGGAAAGGCGATCGCCTGCACGAACCACCACAGCAAAATTAGCCAACCAGGCCTGCCACGATCGAAGTTTGATTGGTTGTACAGCCGCAAATCCACTAAAGATTCGCCTGTCAAAGTATTTGACTGAATCTCGGTAATTGGAGGAGAATTGATTGCAGTATCTGGGAAATTGGCGATCGAAGGTGGCGGTTCCGGGTCGGGAGTTAGCGGAGGAGAAGTCATGCAACTTAAATATATGAATTTAGGTTCGTAGTGAGGACTTTAGTCCTTCTTTGTTGCGGACTAAAGTCCTCACTACGAACCTGTTATACTTAATTTAATGTTTAATTGACAAGAGAATTTAACTTCAAGGACTGCTGCATGATATTTCCAGTTAAGGACAATTTTGATTCTGAGAGCAAAAATGCGTTAGCGAAGCCGTCGAAGAGGATCGCCCGCTGCGGAAATTCCCAACCAAAAGTTGCGAAAGTGCGGTTGTTACAGACAGCTTTGGTACTGCTTAGCAGCTTTTTTGTAGCAGAGTTAATCGCTGCGATGAGTTCTCACAGTTTGTCTTTGCTGGCGGATGCGGGTCATGTGCTCTCAGATGTGGCGGCTTTGACGATAACTTTGGCCGCGACTTGGTTTTCGTCCAGGAAGACGGGAAAGGCAGGAAATATGCTTCATACTTCGGGATTGCCCGATCGCCCTGAGATCGTTGCTGCTTTAGTTAATAGTATCAGTTTAGTGGCGATCGCCCTGTGGATTGCCTTCGAGTCGATCGACCGATTGCTGTCCCCAACTCCCGAAGTAGAAGGACTCCCGATGTTAATTACCGCAATTGTCGGTTTAAGCGTCAACTCTGTCAATGCTTTTTGCCTGCATTCTTGCTGCCACGGCGACCTCAACCTTAAAAGTGCTTTTCTGCACGCAGTGGCGGACATTTGTTCCTCGATTGGGGTAATTGTAGCAGCCATCGCCGTAGCTTGGCTGCACTGGAATTGGGCCGACGGCTTGATTAGCTTGTTGGTGTCCGGGACGATCGTTTTATTGACTTTACCATTATTAATTGAAAGTATCAATTTGCTGCTGGGTAATGTATCTGCTGTTTCCGCAAATCAACAGCTTTGCGATTGCCCAAAACAAAGCGCTGAAAACTTGCTTTTTCCCTCACTGGAAGAACTTATTAAATAAAGTTGGTAGTGAAAACTTTAGTCTTATGATTATTATGAGGACTAAAGTCCTCACTACAAACCGTTTTGATTGCGGGCGGAGCGAAGCGGAGGGAATTGAGCCGACATAGTATCACCCCAAACTATGAAAAAAATCATTATTGGCATCATGGGCCCCGGCGACAGCGCCACATCAACCGACTTAGAAAACGCCTATCAACTCGGACAACTCATCGCCGAAGCTGGATGGATATTGCTAACTGGCGGCAGAAATATCGGCGTGATGGATGCCGCCAACCAAGGAGCAAAATCAGCTAACGGTTTAACAATCGGTATTCTTCCGGGAAATAACACTCGCGGCATTTCCGAAGCAGTAGATATTGCCATTGTCACCGATATGGGAAACGCCAGAAACAACATTAATATTCTTTCTTCAGATGTGATAATTGCCTGCGGTATGGGCGCGGGCACTGCTTCGGAAATTGCCCTCGCTCTCAAAGCTCACAAGCAAGTTATCTTGTTAAATGACAGCGCCGAAAGTCAAGTTTTCTTTAAGAATTTAGCACAATTTAACATCTTTGTGGTAAACAATGCTGTAGAGGCTATGAATCAAGCTCGCGAAATCCTAGTAAATTCAAGATGAAATCCCAGATGAGAGTAAGCAAATTCAAGTTTTGTGCGATCGGCATTTTCCTAACTTTGGGGATTTTCGGCAGTACCAAAGCAGACGGAGGAATTGCACAGTTCAGTTTCAGCAACAAATCCACTCAAACTTTAGCACAAACCCTCCCTCCTCCTCCTCCGGCTCCCCCTGCCAAATTGCCTGTCACCGAACAAGAAGCGCCGCCGATTACTAGCGAATCCGTGCCGGATCAAATAGCATTAGCAACCCATTTACAGACTATCAAAGCTAGAATGTTCGGTGCTTACTGGTGTCCTCACTGTCACACGCAACAAGAACTTTTCGGCCAACAAGCATTTACCGCGATTACTTACATTGAGTGCGATCCCAGAGGCAAAGATGCTCAACCAGATTTGTGCAAAGCTGCCAAGATTCAAGCTTATCCCACTTGGGAAATTCGCGGTAAATATTACACCGGTAGGCTATCTTTGGAAAAACTTGCTATCTTGTCCGGTTATAAAGGCAGCAGCAATTTTCAGCCACAAGTTCCTTCTCCTTAAATACATCTAAATTAGGAGTTACGCACTCGCCCACTAAGAAACCGGGTTTTTTAACTTATTTTGACGGTTTTCAGCAATGATTTTGGTTGAAAACCCGGTTTCTGGCCACCCGTGCGTCTAGGAGTATAAATGTAAGGTGCAGAAGCACCTCAAATTATGACTTTTATGACTCCAACTTCTGAATAATATGAATTGACATCACAGCGAGCTGGTTATTTAATTGTAATTAGGCGGACATATCTATTTAAATTTCTGATTAGCACTTATTCAGGAGACTGAAACGATGCAGTTACAATCTAGCAAAAAACAAATAATTTTTAGCAGTTTGCTGTGCTTGTCAGCAATTGCATTTCCGGTAGCGAGTCAAGCTATAACAGTACAAGAAGTACCGAATCCACGCCAAAATCACACTTGGGTAACGGATCGAGCCAATATTCTCAGTGACAGCACGGAAACTCAGCTAAATCAGATGATTGCGGAGTTGGAGGCAAAAAATGGCTCAGAAATCGCAGTCGTGACAGTGCCTGACACTAAGCCATCGGCGACACCAAAGGCATTTGCCACAGAATTATTTAACTCTTGGGGAATTGGGAAAAAAGGTAAAAATAACGGAGTTTTATTGTTGATTTCGTCGGGGGAACGCCGCGTTCAAATTGAAACAGGTTCCGGCATTCAAAGCATTTTGCCCGATGCGAAAACGGTGAGTATTATTCAAACGGAAATTACGCCAAAATTTAAACAGCAGGACTTTGATGGCGGCACATTGGCGGGGACAAAGGCGGTAGTCAATGTTTTACAAACTCCAGTTGCAAACGTGCGATCTCAAAACGTGCTGCCTTTGGCTCCCATCGTACCATCTGCAAATACTCAATCTCAAAATGCGCTGCCTTTGGCTCCAACAGTATCAAATCCAGCGGTAACACCGTCGCCAATACCTGCTCAATCGCCAGTTTTTACAGATGATAACCCCCTAGTTTCCTTATTATTCTTGGCCTTCTTTGTGGGATTGATGGGATTGATAATTTGGTTTATTATCTCCTGTTTGCGCTCCTCTTCTAATGGTAGCAGTAGTGGTTACAGTAGCAGCAGCAGCGATTACAGTAGTAGCAGCAGCAGCGATTACAGTAGTAGCAGCAGCGACTCGGGCGGTAGCTTTGGCGGTGGAGACTCTGGGGGTGGTGGCGGCGGTGGAGATTACTGATAGTTCTAAGGTGCTATAAGAGCGCACCTTATTCGATTGTGAATTATATCATTTTCCCTAGAATGACCGCAATCATATTGGTTTGTAGTGAGGACTTTAGTCCTCGGATGGATGCGGACTAAAGTCCTCACTACAAACCTATTTTAGGATTACTTTTTTACTCTGAAAAGTAGTCTGCAACTATTTTCAAAATTCGGGATGCTGCTAAGCCGTCGCCAAAGGGATTAATTGCCATTGCCATTGCGTTGTAAGCTGCGGGATTGCTCAGCAATTCTGCTGCTGCTGATGTAATTGTATCAGAATTTGTACCGACAAGTTTAGCGGTTCCGGCGGCTATTGCTTCTGGTCTTTCTGTGGTTTCTCGCAATACTAAAACAGGTTTACCCAAACTCGGTGCTTCTTCTTGCAAGCCGCCGGAATCTGTGAGGATTAAATGACTTCTCTGCATCGCTCCTACTAATTCGGCGTAGTCTAATGGTTCTGTTAAAAAGATTCTCGGATGGTCGCCCAAAAGTGCTTTTAATGGTTCGCGGACTGTGGGATTTCGGTGCAGGGGTAAGAGCAAGGCTGTATCGGGAAATTTATCTAAGATTTGGATGAATGCTCGCGCAATTCCTGCTAAGGGTTGTCCCCAATTTTCGCGGCGGTGAACTGTTGCTAAAATTGTGCGGTATTTGCTCCAATCTAAGTTGGGGATGTTGCATTCTGGTTGGCGTTTGGCTACTGACAGCAAAGCGTCGATGACTGTGTTGCCTGTACGGTGAATTTCTCCTAAAACGCCCGATCGCCCTAAATTCTCTTGAGCCAGCGCTGTCGGGGCAAAATGCAGCCGTGTGAGCTGCGAAATCAACCGCCTGTTAGCCTCTTCGGGATAGGGATTGAACACGTCGTCCGTCCGCAATCCGGCTTCTACGTGACCTACTGGTATTTTCTGGTAAAATGCAGCCAAAGCTGCGGCAAACGCTGTCGTTGTATCTCCCTGAACTAACACGATGTCTGGCTGCAATTCTTTAAAGCAGGTTTCCAAACCCTGCAAACTCCGGGATGTAATGTCTGTCAAGCTTTGCTGGTGCTGCATAATTGCTAAATCTCGATCGGCTTTGAGGTCAAACATTCGCATCACTTGCTCGACCATTTCTCGGTGCTGACCGGTTAAAATTACTTGGGTGTCAAAGTTTGCTGAACTTTTGAACAGTTGAATTACTGGGGCTAGTTTAATCGCTTCCGGGCGAGTTCCTAGGACGATGCAAACGCGGTGTGTGGCTTCGGGCATGGTAAAATATAGTTAAGTTTATTGATGTTCACATTTTGCACTATTTTCAAGAACAGGCAGGATGCCTGTTCCACAAGAATTCTATATTCTTATGGGTGGTACGCGAACCTGCACCTAAATGGATGATTGCTGAGAGCGCAAAATGTTAGTTCATAGCAACCTACTTAATGTTAAAATTATCTAGGACATTGGGTATTTTTAATCTTTAATTTATTATGCCATATCGCTACATTCTATTTTACAAACCTTACGATGTTTTAACTCAGTTCACTGACAATTCAGGGGAGACTAAACGCAGCACTCTTAAAGACTATATTCCGATTCCTGATGTTTATGCCGTCGGCAGGCTCGATCGCGATAGCGAAGGTTTGTTACTGTTAACTGATGACGGACAAATGCAGCATCGCCTCAGTGACCCGAAATTTGCTCATCCCCGCACTTATTTGGTTCAGGTGGAACGGGTTCCCGATGCAGGTGCGATCGCAGCTTTGCAAACTGGTGTCACTATTCAAGATTATCGGACTCGATCGGCAAAAGTGCAATTATTATCATCAGAACCCGAATTGCCACCCCGCCAGCCCCCGATTCGAGTTCGCAAAAACATTCCGACAGCTTGGCTGGAAATGACCCTCACCGAAGGCCGCAACCGTCAAGTCCGTAAGATGACCGCAGCAGTAGGGTTTCCGACGCTGCGGCTGGTTAGGAGCGCGATCGGGCATTTGCGTCTCGAAGGCCTCAAACCCGGTGAATGGCGCGAAATAACTCAAACAGAAATCACGTCGTTTTCAGAGTTGCGCTAAACCTCATTTGGGGCGGGCGCCCCGTACCAGAAAGAATTGGTTTAAAGCCTCCACCCTTGTAGGGAGAAATTAAAATCAGAGTATTCATTACTCCAATCCTCGGACTTCTTTTGTCAAGTGCTGTCAACTGTCAACTGTCCCAGGTCAATTGAATGAACCTACTTTCGAGGCGGCAAAATAAAACTCTCCTTGCCATCCTTATCTTTTCGCACCACAGCTCCCAACTTTACCAGAGCTTGTTTTGCCCTTTGACGCACCAACTTATCAGTTGTTTGATAATAAACCGTACTCCAAGCATTAAACCGCACCAGCACGCTATCGGGATCTCGGCGCAAAAACTCAGCAGTTGCTCGAAAACTCGGCGCCAATTTCGGCCCGTCTGGAGTTTTTTCTACCCACTCAGCGGCCATTTCGTGAGAGCGAATTGATTCGGGAATGTCCCCCAACAGCAGCAACTCATCAAGACCTTTGGTTCGCCACACTATCCACGCTTGGGGATGAATTTGCGGCGAAAGGGCATTAGTACCGCGCTCGATCAACTTAACAGCAGTTTCAGGGTTTCCCTGATAAAAAGAAACGGCTGTGGAAAGAAACAGGTAGATGTCAGCCCACCTGGGGTCGCGCCGCGTAACTATGTCAAAATAATCTTCGCTGAGATTGTAGCCAGTCACATTTCTCGCTTCGTCGTCGCCAAAATACTGCAAAAATTTCAGAAATGTCCAGTCGGCAATTAAATTGTCAAACCCAAAACTCGGGAAAGTTTTGAGCATTTTCAGCCGCAGGGCTTCTTGCTGCGCGTCTTGCTTGAAACTGGCCGCAGACATTGCAGAGAGTGGCTTTTGCCCCTGAACGCTAACTGGTGCGATGCCGCCCAACTGCATGGTAATCACCCCCGCTAGGGCTGCTACACAAATCGCTGTATTAACCAGCAGGCTCAACCAATTACGCGAAAATTGTTCGATTTTATTTACCACGGCACATTTAAATCCAAGTTTAAAATTAAGTTTATTGAAATACAGTCATGATTGGTTGGCGATCGACTGTCAAGCTGGTTAAACTGTTCAAAGGGATGATGTATCCTCCAAAACATAGTTTAAGTAGTAGTGTGAGATTTTTTAGCAATCTAAAATCTCCAATCAAAAATCTAAAATCGAATTGAGCCAAAATTCAATGAATCAAGCCCGCAGACGCTTTTCTAAGTTACAGGCAGCCCTGTTCACTGGGGCGATGGCAACAACCGCTTCGATATCTTTACTCGTTCCCGGCGTTTTTCAATCCGTCCGCGCCGAGCTTCAAGATAGCCCCAAAGCTGTCCTAGACGAAGCTTGGCAAATTGTGAACCGAGAGTATGTCGATGGCAGCTTTAACAAGACTGACTGGCAAGCGGCCCGCCAAGAGTTGCTGAGCAAAGATTATACCTCTCGCGAAGCTGCCTACACCGCCCTCCGCAAAGCCTTAGAGAAATTGCAAGACCCCTACACGCGCTTTATGGACCCGAAGCAGTACGAAGCGCTGACGAGTCAAACGTCCGGGGAACTGACAGGGGTGGGGATGCGGCTGGAACAAGACGAGAAAACGAAAGCGATTACGGTAGTCGAGCCGATGGAAAATTCCCCGGCCCTGAAGGCAGGAATTCAAGCGGGCGATACGATTTTGGTGATTGACGGCAAAGCTACTAAAGGCATGACTGTCTCGGATGCGGCTCAGATTATTCGGGGCGCTGAAGGCACTAAAGTCACGCTGCGGATTGCTCGTCAAGGCAAAAGCGAGTTTGACATCACTCTGACTCGGGCGAAAATTGAGGTAGCAGCGGTTCGCTACAGCCTCAAGAATGAAGCTGGTAAGAAAGTCGGTTACATCCGCTTGCAAGAGTTTAGCTCCCACGCGGGCGAACAAATGCAGGCGGCGATTAAAAAGCTCTCGGATCAGAAAGCTGACGCTTTTGTGTTGGATTTACGCGGTAATCCCGGCGGGTTGCTGCGGGTGAGCATTGATATCGCCCGGATGTGGATGGATACTGGGGCGATCGTCCGTACAGTCGATCGCGCGGGCGATTCTCAGGAAATGCGGGCAAACCGCACTGCCATCACTGACAAGCCTGTGGTGGTGCTTGTGGACGATAACTCTGCCAGCGCCAGTGAGATTTTGGCCGGTGCGCTGAAGGACAACAAACGCGCAACTGTGATGGGCGGCCAAACTTTTGGCAAAGCTTTGGTGCAGTCGGTGCATTCTTTGTCTGACGGTTCGGGATTGGCGGTGACGATCGCACATTACTATACTCCCAACGGTACGGACATCAGCCACAAGGGTGTTACTCCCGATGTGAAGGTGGTAGTCACCGACGAACAAAAGCTGAAATTAGCTAACAAGCCGACCTTGGTTGCTACTAAGGACGATCCTTGCTACGCTCAGGCGATCGCACTTTTGAAAACTAGCGCTGCGTCGGCTCCTCGGCCCGCTGCTGCTGAGGCTCTTGTTCCTAAGAAGTAGTTGAAAGCGTCAGTGATTAACAATAATGTTTAAGATGAAACCCGCACCGGCGGGTTTTGTTTTTGTGGTTTGATTGGTAGCAGTTTTAAATCGGATGTAGTATTACGTCCGGTCAACTACCCGTAATAAAAACGGTTTGTAGTGAGGACTTTAGTCCTCAGATGGATGCGGACTAAAGTCCTCACTACAAACCAATCTTAATTATGTCTTTCGAGCGGACACGCTCTAATAGCAATTTTTTTAAAGTCTTGCTACAATCATCAATCTTATACCAATTCTTAAAAGTCGCAGCACGAGCGGCCCCGACACGGCAATGCCGTTTCCCTACAGATATCTACTTTTCAGAACTGGTATAATTAAGGCGCCGGATAAACTCTAAGGGCAAACCATCTGTATCGGCAATAAAAGCTACTTCGTAAACATTTTGCCCGATCGCCTGTTGAGTCGGTTCTAATAAAACTTTCAAAGCTTGAAACTGATTTGGTTCGTCTTTAGCAGCTTCCTCAAACCGCTCTTTCAGAGACTGCAACCAAGTAGGTAAGTCAGTTGTCGCCTCAGTTAAATCGAAAGATAAATGATAATATCCAACATAATGCTCGTCTGTGAAAGCATCCGGTGCGGGTTTTGGTTCCGGGATTTGAATTAGTTCGATGCGTCCGTTGAGACCTTCCATCCAACAGGCTAGAGTGTAACCTGTGGTAAAGCGATCGCTCACAGTAAATCCTAACTGTTCGTAAAAGGCGATCGCCCGGTGAATATTAGCAGTGCGAATCGAGGCGTGGTGCATTTGGCAGTTGACAGTTGACAGTTGACAGTTGACAGTTGGCAGTTGGCAGTTGATAGTTGGCAGTTGATAGTTGGCAGTTGGCAGTTGATAGTTGATAGTTGGCAGTTGATAGTTGATAGTTGACAGTTGGTAGTTGCTACAAATAACAAATAACAAATAACAAATAACAAATAACAAATAACAAATAACAACTGACTACTGACTATTCAAACAACCGAAAATAGGGATATCTAATCGGAACTCCCGGCTCTTTTTCCAAATCAAAATTAATCACTTCCCAGCAAGGTTCCTCCTGGGGTTCGGGGCTAAAATCCACAGGTAAACCGTAGAGCCTCGGGCGCGGCGAATCCGGTTGCCCCCGCCAAGGCGTGCTGCGTTCCAAATAAGCGCTGATTAAGTCTCGATAGCGTTGGGCAACGATCACGCGAGTTGCTCGGTAGCCTTGAGTATAGAGTCGATCGAGCGCTTCGTGAATTTCAAACCGAATCCCGTCGGGGTGAGTGTGCTGGCGATACCATTCATCCTCCCAGCGGCGCCAGTGCCGCCCTGACTGAAGGTGAACCAGTTCCCCGGTTTTTGGATCTGCCTCAAATGCCCCGTGACGCGGACACAAATAGGTATCCGTGAGTGTGAGAGCCGGAATTGTTTGGCGACAGTGGGGACACTGAATTTCCGGGCCAAACATCGGGTATTGCAAGGAAACTTCAATCATTTATTGCGTCCCAGCATATTTATCTGCAAAAGTGGCAAATAGTCCTATTATATCCCGTATCAACAACCAGCTAATCTGCTAGAAGTATCACGATCGACCAAAAAGATGAGCAATCTCAACGAACCTCTGCCTGCACTTCCGGCCTATTGGCCATTGCCGGATCTCTCCCAAGCTGCTTTTGTCGCTCTTAGCGCTGTTGTCATCGGCAGGGTAGAAGTGGCCGCGGGCGCTAGTATCTGGTACGGGGCGGTGGTGCGGGGGGATGTAGAGCGAATTGCGATCGGCAAAAGTACCAATATCCAAGATGGAGCAATTCTACACGGCGATCCGGGGAAACCGACTATTTTAGAAGATTTTGTGACAGTCGGACACCGAGCGGTGATTCACTCAGCTTACATTGAACGGGGCTGTTTGATCGGGATTGGGGCGATCGTCCTGGACGGAGTGAGAGTGGGCACAGGCTCGATCGTCGGTGCAGGGGCGGTTGTGACGAAGGACGTTCCCCCTCACACGCTGGTTGCGGGAGTGCCTGCCAAGCGGCTGCGGGATGTATCTGAGGAGGAATCTGCGGAGTTGGTAGAACACGCTAAGCGTTACGAAAAGTTGGCTTTGGTTCACGCGGGGAAAGGAACTGATTTGGGATTTGGTTAGTTGATAGAATAGGATTTTTAGCAAAAAACTATTAGTTTCCAATGACTTACACTGCGCCAAAAATCTTCACCTTTGAAACATTTGTCGATCGGCAAATCTCGGAATTTCTGTCAGGAAACGGCACTGCCGTATCCTCTATTTCATCGGTACGGAAACGGGATTGTGCGGTACTGTATTTCATCGGTAGGGAAACGGCACTGCCGTGTCCTCTATTTCTTAAATAAAAAATGACTGTTGATTTCGATCGCGCGCTAAGATAAATCCCATGAATAACGATCGCACATTTAATCCAAACATCCCCCCGCACACCTGGAAACGTCCCATCGGCCTCGGTTGGGAGAATCCCTATACAGTCCGGTACGCAAGCAATCTCGACGACGGGCCCTGGCACGGAATGCCTCTGGGCGGGTTCGGGGCAGGCTGCATCGGGCGATCGCCCCGCGGCGACTTCAACCTCTGGCATATTGACGGCGGCGAGCACATTTTTCGCAGTTTACCCGCTTGTCAATTCAGCGTTTTTGAAGAAACAAAAGGCAAGAAACAAGCCTATGCACTGTCTACTGAACCGCCTACAGATGGCAGTTTATCTAGTTGGAAATGGTATCCTTGCGAAGGAAGATTGGCAGCGGATTTTGTAACGGATTTAACGGATGTAACGGATGGGAGAGAGCAGGCTGAAGGAATGGGGGGGAAGTCTAATTCTGGGACTTATCATGCTTTATATCCGCGCAGTTGGTTTGTTTATGAAAATGTGTTTGAGGCTCAATTAAGCTGTGAGCAATTTTCGCCAATTTTGCCCAATAATTATCAAGAAAGCAGTTACCCAGTTGCTATGTTTGAATGGGTGGCGCACAATCCTACAGATGCGCCGATTACTCTCAGCATCATGTTAACTTGGGAGAATATTGTCGGTTGGTTTACTAATGCCAACAAGTCGCCGGAAGTGATGGTGCGAGATGATGGTAGTCCATTTTATGACTATAAACCCCGCTGGGGAGAAAGTGCCGGGAATATGAATTTGTTGGTGGAAGATTTTCACCGTTTCGGTTGCGTGATGACGCGGTTGACTGCTGACGATCAGCCACAAGAAGGGGATGGACAGTGGGCGATCGCAACTATTACTAATCCGGCGGTAGAAGTATTCTATCAGACTCGCTGGAATCCGGCGGGAAACGGCGAGGATATCTGGCGACACTTTTCAAATGAAGGTTTCTTGTTGGATGACAAAGACGAGACAGCCGCCGCCCCTGGGGAACAGTTGGCTTGTGCGATCGCAGTTCGGTTTACAATTCGACCAGGCAAAACTCGCAAAATCCCCTTTATCCTAGCTTGGGATTTGCCCGTTACTGAATTTGCATCGGGAATTTCTTACTACCGCCGTTATACGGATTTCTTCGGGCGCAATGGCAAAAATGTGTGGCCGATTATTCGGACTGCAATGAAGCATTCCGATACTTGGCGCGAAAATATTGAAGCTTGGCAAAAACCGATTTTAGAACGGACAGATTTGTCAGATAGTTTTAAAATGGCGCTGTTTAATGAGTTGTACATTTTGACTGACGGCGGTACTCTGTGGAGTGCGGCTGATGAACGCGATCCGAAGGGTCAATTTGGGGTTTTGGAGTGCATTGATTACCGCTGGTACGAAAGTTTAGATGTGCGGCTTTACGGTTCTTTTGCTTTGTTAATGCTGTGGCCTGAGTTAGAAAAGTCGGTAATGATTGCGTTTGCGAGGGCAATTTCGGCGGGTGACGATACGCCGAGAGTTATTGGCTGGAATCAAGCTGCGGCGATTAGGAAAGCTGTAGGTGCGACGCCGCACGATTTGGGTGCTCCTAACGAACATCCTTGGGAGAAAACGAATTATACTAGCTATCAAGATTGCAATTTGTGGAAGGATTTACCGTGCGATTTTGTGTTGCAGGTTTATCGGGATTTCCTATTGACTGGTGGCACAGATTATGAGTTTTTGCAAGAGTGTTGGCCGGCCATTGTTGAGGCTTTGGCTTATCTGAAAACTTTTGATGAGGATGGGGACGGCATTCCTGAGAATTCGGGTGCGCCGGATCAGACGTTTGATGATTGGCAAATGCGGGGGATTAGTGCGTATTGCGGGGGTTTGTGGTTGGCGGCGCTGGAATGTGCGATCGCGATCGGCGAAATCTTAGAAGATGCAGCACCCGAAATAATTCCTAATCCGCAAGCAAAGATTGCATTATATCACAGTTGGCTGCTACAAGCAAGACCTAACTATCAGGAAAAACTGTGGAACGGTCAATATTACCGTTTGGACAGCGAGAGTAATTCGGAAGTGGTGATGGCTGACCAATTGTGCGGTCAATTTTACGCAAAACTGTTGGGATTGCCGGATATTGTGCCACCAGAATGTGCTGTCAGCGCTTTAGAAACTGTGTATGAATCTTGTTTTTTAAAGTTCAATGATGGTGAGTTTGGGGCGGCGAATGGGGTGATGCTGAACGGTTCGCCGGAAAATCCGAATGCAACTCATCCTTTGGAAGTTTGGACGGGGATTAATTTTGGGTTGGCGGCTTTTTTAGTGCAGATGGGAATGGAGGATAAGGCGTTTAAATTGACTGATGCGGTGGTGAGGCAGATTTATGAGAATGGGTTGCAGTTTCGCACGCCGGAAGCGATTACGGCGGGGGGGACTTTTCGGGCGAGTCACTATTTGCGGGCGATGGCGATTTGGGCAATTTATGGGGTGTTGACTGGTTTTAAATAGGGAATTGGTTCGATCGTTCGGACTTCAGTCCATTCTTGAGTTAAGCTAAGGAAGGACTGAAGTCTTGATTGCGAACCCGATCGCTTACACGCAATTTATGGGTGTTGACGAATTTTAAATAAGTGAGGAGCTGGGAAAAGGTAAGGTAAAGTTGATGATTGATGAAGTTAATCGACTAGCTGTCCTTCAGGCGATCGCGCGAGTTAGAGAGCAAATCATTTGGAAATCGGGAAAATCAACTTCCCACCTGCTCAAAAGGATTGGCTTAGGTCATTTACCAGATGATGCTAATCTGGAACAATATAATGCAATCATCGCTGCTGTAGTTAACAGTCCTGATGCCAATGTTTATGTCTATGTTTATGGAGAAAAAATTTATCCTACACTGGTAGCCAACATAGAGAATAAGCTTTGGATAGTAATGATAAGTGTGGAGGGAGTTTTAGAAACTGCCTTTCCTCCCGATCTACCCGAAAGCTATCTAGCTAATTCGGATTTTGTATATCTAAGTTCAGTTAAGGAGTTAGAAATATGAATCATCTATTGAAAAACTATTGCGTTAGTGTTGAGTTTCCTGATGTCAGTGGTGCAGAACACTTGGAAATGCTTCAAATTCGCGATCGCCTCGCAGAAATTGAATCTGACTTGAATGAAGCCGAAAAGACATTACTCACCAAAGCCGATCGCCAATTAATTGAAAAGGTAAACGATTTTTATCATGAGTTGTCGGGCTTTGTCAATTTAGCTGAAATCAGAAAAGCTCAAGCTATTTCTCCTCAACGCTGGTGGTGGTATTTGGATGTGTTAGTATTTTTGCCAATTTCCTTAGTTTATAATGCAGAGCGGGAGGGATCGTCCAATGGCCAACATAGAAGCTTATCGCGAGTACGTTCAATCAATTCTGAAGAAGTATGAAAGCTATCAGTCATAAAATGATCCGATCGCATCTCAAATCATTTTTGATACGGAACGGGATCATTATCAATTAGTTCATGTGGGATGGCGTGATTGGCGTCGCTACTACGGCTGTGTGGTGCATATTGATATCCAGGATGGTAAAATCTGGATACAGCATGATGGGACGGAGATCGGCGTTGCTAATGAGTTGGTTGATTTGGGTGTGCCGAAACAGGATATCGTTTTGGCGTTTCAAGCGCCTTATAAACGAAAGTATACCGAATTTGCGATCGGTTGATTCAAGTTGCCTATGAATTCTGTGTTAAAAAACTATTGCGTTAGTGTTGAGTTTCCAGATGTCAGCGGTGCAGAACACTTGGAAATGCTGCAAATTCGCGATCGCCTCGCAGAAATTGAGTCGGATTTGAGTGAAGCCGAAAAGACATTACTCACCAAGGGCGATCGCCAATTAATTGCAAAGGTAAACGATTTTTATCATGAGTTGTCGCGCTTTGTCAATTTAGCTGACATCAGAAAGGCTGAAGCTATTCCTCCTCAGCGCTGGTGGTGGTATTTGGATGTGTTAGTGTTTTTGCCAATTTCTTTAAAACCGACAGATAGACTCTGGTTTGAGTGGGCAGGTTTTATTTTCGATTTCGGGAATATATTAGTTTTGCCGCCCTAAGTACCGGATAGCCATCTACACGAAGACTCTTTTCTTGCCTCTTCCTACCGCGAGTTGCTGCAATAATGCTGCCGAGATATGCGCCTTGCATAAAAAATCCTCACGCACGAATAACTGTAATCTCTCGCCCCAATGGACTAGGATGAATTTCAGTTTTCAGTCTTTCTTCCAATTCCAGTGCATTGTCTCGACGATCAAAAATTACCAACCAACCTTTATCTTGCCCTAATCTAGCTAAATACCCATCCAACTGTTCCAAACCTTTATTCAAAGGGTCAGATTTCCTATTACGCCAAACCTTCAGTTCAATTCCCAATGTCACCTCACCATATCGCAAACACAGATCCATGCGATCGCGCCCAATAGCATATTCTCTCTCTAACGTTCCCCCACCATTAATCACCCGATGGAGAAACGCCATCAGCACCAAATGCGGCGCAATTTCGGGATAGGAGGCACTTTTGAGCAATGGTTCGCCATGTTGCAGCCAGAAGTCCAAAAATGTTCTCAGTAAAGCCTCAGTATCTAATTTCCCCTCAGCCGTTAACCAACTCGGTGCAATTTGCGGCAATGAAGCCATTGGCGTTACGGTGAGCACGCGGGGCAGAACTTCGCGATAAATAGGATTGGCAATGGTCAATCCGCCCTGAGTATCCATTTTACACAAACCCAAATCGATTAAAAACTGAATATCATCATTGGGTACATTTCCCAGTTCCAAACCTGCTAAAATCGGTTCGATAATGGCTTGAACTCGCTTCTCTCTAAGTCGTTCTGCTAAACTATCTAAATGGGTATCTTGACGTTGAATAATAATTTCTTTAGCTGTTAAAATATGTTCGGCTGTAATAGCTACCGATTCATCAGTGACTAACTCTTCTACGATTTCTTTAGCTAAGGCATTGACTAACCAAGGTTGTCCCTGAGTCAATTCAAAAGCTAAAGCTGAGGCTTCAGTTGTAAAAAATTGTCCGGTATCTTCAGTATGTTGATTGTAGAGTTCGACCACTTCAGCAGCATTAAAATTCCGCATGGTGAGGGAACGAACTTTAATATTAAATGGACTAGAAGTATTGAGCCTGTCACTGCCACCAGCCGCCACTTTATAATCACGCACATCTCGCAAACCGATTAAGCCGACTGATTGAGGAAAAGCTGTTGGACGATTGGGATAACCGTCGCGCAATTGGCGTAGAATGGAAATTAAAGCAAGGTCTTGTAAGGCATCAATTTCGTCGATCAAAATAACTAGAGGACGAGGCGATGCCTGTGCCCAAAGCTGTAAAGCTGCCCTAATTTTTTGTCCAGACTCGATACCTGTCCAATCTGGAGGTTGAAGTTCACTGGGAAGGCGGAAAGCAATATTATCTCGCCAAGCGCCGAGAATGGCATTTTCTGCACCAGCAATGTCTTGACTAAAAGGTGCACCGACTTCAACTGACAGCATGACAGCGGTGTATTTTCCGCTGTCGGTGAGTTGTTTGGCTAAAGACAACATGGCAGTGGTTTTGCCGATTTGTCGGGGTGCGTGGATGACAAAATAGTTTTGCTGGGCAATTAGTCGTTCTAGGCTGGGAACACGACTGGTTGCAGGCAGCATATAGTGGATATCAGCGCGGCAGGGGCCAGCGGTATTGAACCATCTAGGCATAGGTAAATTGGAGTGAATCAGGGGATGCTTTCAGTTTACCTTGCGGTTGTCAGAATGCCGATCGCACCCAAGCGTCAGTAGACTCGATTTTGCAGACTCCAAGCAGTTTCAACCGCTATCTTAAATATACAAACCAAACTCAATTACTTTAAAATCCTGTTGGGTGATGAAATCAGCTTGCATACCGTTGAGGGTAGCTAAGATTTGATTTGTATTGGCAATTTTGATTAAAGTTGCACCGCCATCTTGAACTATGCTGAGTCGATCGCCCTTTAACCCTCCCATCAAAATAAATACATCCTCACCGGGCGTAAAATCAGCAATGACATCGCCACCATCTCCCGCAGCCAAGCAAAAGTAATCGCGCCCGCTTCCCCCAATCAAAATATCTTCACCATTGCCGCCGTACAGAGTATCGTTACCCTCACCGCCGCACAATTTATCGGCATCTTCATTGCCAAAAATTAAATCATTGCCACTACCGCCGCACAAATAATCTTTTTGACTGCTAGCATCCGTCGCAATATTGTCAATATCTCCGAAAATCGTATCCTCGCCGTCGCCGCCACAGATGGTGTCACTTCCCAAATCTCCAAACAGCAAATCGTTGCCAGATTCGCCGCAAATTAGATCGTTACCTTTGCCGCCGAAAATTGTATCATTTCCCTCGCCGCCAACAAGAGTATCTGCGCTTTCTTGCCCGTATAAAAGGTCGTTGCCGCGATCGCCAAAAAGCAAATCTTTTCCTGTCAAGTCGCCCTCAGACGAGTCAGAAGTGCCGCCAAATAAACGATCGCCACCTTCATCCCCAAGCAAGGTATCGTTGCCTTTGTCGCCCCAAACTACGTCATCATCTTTGCCTGCGATCGCCACATCGTCATCTTTCCCCGCATAAATCACATCATTCCCAGCGTGCCCGACGATGTAGTCGCTATCTTCGTTACCAAAAATCGTGTCGCTATCTGCATCCGCGCCCACAGCAACTGGGCTAGGAAAACCGCCGTAAATATTGTCGCTGCCGAATAAGCCGATTAGCAAGTCGCTGCCGTTAAAACCGTTAATGTTGTCATTAATATTGCTGCCGGTGAGAGTATCGCTGTTGTTTGTACCGCTGAGGGTATTTGCAGCGATGTTGGGGCGGGAAATGGAAGCGCGATCGGGTAAATTTATGCGATCGCACATACAGTCTTCCGAAACAGCAGGAATTACCGCAGGTTTGGGAATTTCGGTTGGGGCGATGGGATAATTCGGATTTGCGATCGGTATTTCCGCAGCTTTAGCCGTCGGAATTGGAATTTCCGCAGGTTGCGCAATTGGAATTTCCGCAGGTTCCACAATTGGAATTTCCGCAGGTTCCACAATTGGAATTTCCGCAGGTTGCGCAATTGGAATTTCCGTAAGTATCGGAGTCGGCGTCGGAATTGGAGTTTCCGCAGGTTCCACAATTGGAATTGGCGTAAGTATCGGAGTCGGCGTCACAATTGGAATTTCCGCAGGTTCCACAATTGGAATTGGCGTCGGAGTTGGAATTGGAATTGGCGTCGGAGTTGGAATTGGAATTGGCGTCAGAGTTAGAGTTGGAATTGGAGTTGGAATTGGCGTCGGAGTTGGAATTGGCGTCGGAATTGGCGTCGGAGTTGGAGTTGGAATTGGAATTGGCGTCGGAGTTTCCGCAGGAATTGGAGTTGGAATTGGCGTCGGAGTTGGAATTGGAGTTGGAATTGGCGTCGGAGTTGGAATTGGAATTGGAATTGGAATTGGCGTCGGAGTTGGAATTGGAATTGGAATTGGCGTCGGAGTTGAAATTGGAGTTGGAATTGGCGTCGGAGTTTCCGCAGGAATTGGCGTCGGAGTTGGAATTGGTGTCGGAGTTGGAATTGGTGTCGGAGTTGGAATTGGTGTCGGAGTTGGAATTGGAGTTGTATCGAGAATAGTCAAAATAGCACTAGAAATCGCTCCTAAATCTGCTCCATTAGTGGGATTGTTCAGACTTAGATTAACTGTTTCATCACCTTCGATTGCTGAATTATCAACAATTGGAATCGTGAAACTTTGAGTAGTTTCGCCAATCCCAAAATTCAAAGTTCCCGATGTCTGGTTGTAGTCGCTGCCAGCATTAGCCGTGCCATCATTTGTGCTGTAACTGACAGCAGCCGCCACATTATTAGCATCGCGAGTCACGGTAATTGTGGCAGATGTACCGTTTTCATTAACGCTGTAGCTGGCGTTACTGAAGTTAAATGTGCCGGGATTTGTGAGGTTGATAGTGAAAGTTTGGTTAGCTGAAGTATCGACACCGCCGTTATCTGTACCGCCATTATCTTTGAGGTTGAGAGTGATATTAGCACGGCCGATCGCACTTGCGGCCGGTGTAAAGGTTAACGTGCCCGCCGAGTCGATCGCAGGTAATACGCTAAACAAAGCAGCATTATCATTCCCTACCACTTGAAATGCAAGGGTTTGTCCCGATTCGTTGGCGGGGCCCGCAGCAATCCCAGTCGCCCATCCAGTGAGGGTTTGTGGGCCGGATTTGCTGCTGAAAGTGCGATCGCCCCCTTTGACAAACGCAGGTGCATCGTTGACAGGATTAACTGCGATCGAATATGTCAAACTATTAGTGCTAAACGCCGTTGTTCCCCCAGTAACTGAAGCATTAACCCCGGCACTACCGCCACCCGCTCCATTACTTCCATCCCACCCCCGAAAAGTAATTTTTGGTTCGCTTCCAGCGGTACTGTAATAGTCTGCGTTGGGTACAAAGCGGACTTTCGCAGGCGTTACCAGAGAAACTTCCGTCAAGTTGATATTAGCTTGCGCCGAGATTGTGTTGTCACCGAGGAATAGAAAGTTAGGAGTTTCATAAGGATCGATCGCACCGCTAAATACAGCATAATCTCGCAGCGGGCCTGTTAGTATAACATTGTTGCCGTCTGAAAGCAAGTAATTGTCTCCTTGAACTCTCAGAGTGTAATTAGTAGCAATATTCGTGTTATGAGCAACATTTTCAGCAGCAACAAATAAGCCATTAGTTTGTCCGCCTGGATTCGGAGTAATGTTGTCGCCTTGGGCAAAGATATTACCGGAAGTTGCAGATAGCTGCTGGAAACCGATTTCAATTGCTTTGCGATCGCTAGTAACCGCAACAATGCTAAAACCAGCTTGATTTGGTGGATTAGTGCGGGATTCCGAGATAATTTGGAGATTAAAAGACAAGCTAAATCCCGAATTGCGATCGAGCGGAGGAAATGACGGATTTGAAGGATTATTTGTATACCCAGCATAGATGCTATTCGCAGCAGTGCTGTTTAAATTAGCTCCATTACCGCTAAATATTTCTGAAGCAATAGCGGTTGGATCGGCAGGATTTAAGTTAGTCAAAGACAGCCAATTTTGAGAGTTGGGAGTATTGCCAAGCAAGCCATTATAAAGACGAGTCAGGCCAATAACTGTTGCTGAACTTTCCGACACTGTGCCGAAATTTTTCCAAGTATTGCTAGTAGTTGAAAATTGCCAATTTCCGTTAGTGTTATCTGCGGCTGTGACTGCGACACCTAAAGCATCGCCATCAGCGTCACCGCCTAACTCGCTAGTGATAGCAAAAATACTAAAGCCTCTGTTAGCTGCGTTGGCTATGTCTTCATTAATGGGGAGAAGTGTATTAAAATTAGAATTTGCCAAAGTCGGAGCGCTGTTGACTTGCGGGTTGCGGAGGCTGTTAATATAAATCGTGTTAATTCCGCCATTGGGCAAACCCAAGGAACCGGGACTGTTGACAGCATAATTAGCAGTTCTGTTGACGCCGCCAATAGCGCTGGAAAACTCGACATTGCGCCCGTTTCCAGGTGCAGGAATTTGCACCTTAGCTGCATTCCCAAAGGCTCCGTGGGTTCCCGATGTCCTCCAGGCGATCGCATCTACTGTATTGAGATTTGTAGTGCTAGCATTATCAACATAAACAACATCAGAATCCGCGAAATCCCCATCAAAATTTCCGACTGGGAGCAGCTTGCTCAAAAATCCACCATCGGGACTCAATCGAATGTTCCAATCGTTATTTGTCCCCGACGGTGTGGGGTTGTAAACAATCTCTTGATTCGCGGGCGCACCGCCGATCGCAATTATTGTACCTGCTTTAAACACAGGAGCAATACTCGCCATATTAGTAAATCTGTAAGCCGAATATTTAGCTGTTGTTGGGGCAGTTGAGTCGCCAACAAAATAGCTCTGAAGCTGGGTAGCTGTTAAATCTTCTGTCAGCAGTAACTCTACATATTCATTGCCAGTCAAGTCTCCGGTAGCGCGCCGGAATTCGTTAATAATTATCTGTCCCATCTAGATGCACCTAAATTAGAGATAAAAATTCGATAACATATGCGAAAAATAGTCGCCTGTTTGCAAGATTCAAGCAGGAGAATAGTTTTTTGCGACCGTCAAATTATTTGCTAGAAACCTGGATTAAATGTGAGGATATCACGCACCATAACAGACATATTGCTAATACCTTATGTGAATTGATTAAAGGAAAATGCTATAAATTTAATTTACCAAAATAAATTATTCGTGTCAAGCATCCGGTTTAATAAAAATATCTTATAAATAAAATAATTTATATTTATACGATTAATCGATCGCAAATTTAAATCAAAAAACCCCCTAAACCATATCGTGTACCACAGAAAAACCATAAAGGTTTGTAGTAAGGACGAAGAGTCCCGATCGACTAAAAGCCCGCGGAGAGGACTCTTCGTCGTCATTACAAACTTTATGATATTTGTAGTGAGAACATAAATCAGCAGATATCTAAACAGAGAAGAAATCTCCAGGGCCGATCGAGTTTGGAGCAACGCCAGTCAAAGTAGCTAAAACTTCACCGCTGCTAGCTACCTTAATTAATGTGCCGTTAGTGCCAGGGGAAATTGATAGCTGTCCGAAAGTCAAGCCGTTGATTAATTGCACGGTATCTTGACCTTTGGTGAAATCAGAGATAGTATCAACTCCCAATCCTGCACCTAAAACAAAGACATCATTGCCCGCGCCACCGACTAAAATATCGTTTCCCAAACCGCCGTTGAGCGTGTCAAAACCTTTGCCGCCGTTGAGGATATCGTTGCCGTCGCCCCCATTGAGAATGTCGTTACCTCGCAAACCGCTGATGGTATCGTTGCCGGGAGTGCCTGTGAGGTTGTCGTTGCCGGGAGTGCCATTGATGATGTTTGGAGAGTTATTAGTGCCGCTTGGAGTGTTGGTTAAGTCAGCAACGAATACGTCTAGGGCGCTGTTAGTGTCTCCCGGCACAAGGTTGGCGGCACGAGATGAAAACGCCACTTTCTGCCCGTCGGCGGAGATGGAAACCTCGAAGGAGGAGTCTGTCGCCTGATCGCCTGTTGAGGAAACAGAGAGGCGGGTGGTGGTATTGTCGATCGTGTCGCGCACGAAAATGTCAGCGTTATTGTTAGTGTCCCCCGGCACGAGGTTGGAAGCATCAGAGCGAAACGCCACAAACCGCCCGTTGGAGGAGATAGACACATCGAAGGATGCGCCGTTGGCCTGATTGCCTGCTGAACCCACAGAGGCGCGGGCGGTGGTGTTGGTTGACAAGTCGCGCACGAAGACATCAATGCTATTGTTCGTGTCCCCCGGCACGAGGTTGCTGGCATCAGACCAAAACCCCACAAACCGCCCGTCGGCGGAGATGTAGGGTTCGCGGGATGCGCCGTTGCCCTGATTGCCTGCTGAACCCACAGAGACGCGGGTGGTGGTGTTGGTTGACAAGTCGCGCACGAAGATATCGTTGCTATTGTTAGTATCCCCGGGCACGAGGTTGTTGGAATCAGAAGTAAACGCCACAAACCGCCCGTCGGCTGAGATAGAGGGAGCACTGGAAGAGCCACTGTTGCCCTGATTGCCTGCTGAGTTCACAGAGACGCGGGTGGTGGTGTTGCCGATCGTGTCGCGCACGAAGATGTCTCTGGTATTGTTAGTGTCCCCCGGCACGAGATTCGTCGCATTAGATCCAAACGCCACAAACCGACCGTTGGCGGAGATGGACGGGGTGCTAGAGGCGCTGTTGCCCAGATTGCCTGCGGAGTCAACAGAGACGCTGGTGGTGGTGTTGCCGATCGTGTCGCGCACGAAGATGTTAACACCAGCATCAAACGCCACAAACCTCCCGTCACCTGAGATCGAGGAGTAGGAGGACCTGCTGTTGCCCTGATTGCCTGCGGAGTCAACAGAGACGCGGGTAGTGGTGTTGGTTGACAAGTCGCGCACGAAGATGTCCTCGTTATTGTTAGTGTCACCCGGCACGAGGTTGGCGGCACCCGAAGCAAACGCGACAAACCGCCCGTCCGCAGACATGGAGGGATAGGAGAAGAACAATGGGCCCCGCTGCGCCTGATTGCCTGCTGAGTCTACAGAAACACGAGTAACAGTCATAAATCCTCACCCTAAAATTGTAAATTTGGTAAATTGACGAGTTTTTTGTCGCCCCCGCCACTTCTGAGAAGACAGATTCGCGATCGGCAACAACCATTTTGTGCTAAGCAGATATCTAAACAGAGAGGAAATCTCCAGGGCCGATCGAGTTGGGAGCAAGGCCAGTCAAAGAAGCTAAAACTTCACCGCTGCTAGCTACTTTAATTAATGTGCCGTTAGTTCCAGCGGAAATTGAGAGCTGTCCGAAAGTCAAGCCGTTGATTAATTGCACGGTATCTTGACCTTTGGTGAAATCAGAGATAGTATCAACTCCCAATCCTGCACCTAAAACAAAGACATCATTGCCCGCGCCACCGACTAAAATATCGTTTCCCAAACCGCCGTTGAGCGTGTCAAAACCTTTGCCGCCGTTGAGGATATCGTTGCCGTCGCCCCCATTGAGAATGTCGTTACCTCGCAAACCGCTGATGGTATCGTTGCCGGGAGTGCCTGTGAGGTTGTCGTTGCCGGGAGTGCCGTTGATGACATTTGGAGAGTTATTAGTGCCGCTTGGAGTGTTGGTTAAGTCAGTAACGAAGATGTCGCGGCTATTGGTGTCTCCTGGCACGAGGTTGGAGGCATCAGATGAAAATGCTACTCTCCGCCCGTCGCCTGAGATGGAGGGGATGTAAGAAAGAGCGTTCCCCTGATTGCCTGCTGAATCTACAGAGACACGGGTTGTGGTGTTGGTTGACAAATCGCGCACGAAGATATCTTCCTTACCGTTAGTGTCTCCCGGCACAAGATTGGATGCCTCAGATGAAAATGTCACAAACCGCCCGTCATCTGAGATGGAGGAGAAATTGGAGCCATCGTTCCCCTGATTGCCTGCTGAGTCAACAGAGACGCGGGTGGTGGTGTTGGTTGACAAGTCCCGCACGAAGATGTCGGTGGTATTGTTAGTGTCTCCCAGCACAAGGTTGCTGGCATCAGATGAAAATGCCACAAACCGCCCGTTGGCTGAGATCGAGGGCTTGGAGCAGTCGCCGTTGCCCTGATTGCCTGCCCCTGAAACAGAGACGCGGGTGGTGGTGTTGGTTAACAAGTCGCGCACAAAGATATCGTCGTTATTGTTAGTGTCCCCCAGCACGAGGTTGGATGCCTCAGATGAAAACGCCACAAACCGCCCGTCATCTGAAATGGAAGGGTTGGATGAGTGGTTGATCGCCTGATTGCCTGCCGCTGAAACAGAGACGCGGGTGGTGGTGTTGGCGAGCCTGTCGCGTACGAAGATGTCGCTGCGATTGTTAGTGTCCCCCGGCACAAGGTTGGGGACATAAGATTCAAACGCTACAAACCGCCCGTTGGCTGAGATTGAGGGAATGAAGAAGCCAATCAGCACACCGCCGTTCCCTTGATTGCCCGCTGAATCTACAGAGATGCGGGTGGTGGTGTTGCTTGACAAGTCGCGCACGAAGATGTCGCTGCGATTGTTAGTGTCTCCCGGCACGAGGTTGGGGGCAAAAGATGTAAACGCTACAAGCCGTCCGTCGGCTGAAATGGAGGGACTGCCGGAGGTGTCGTTTCCTTGATTGCCTGCTGAGTCAACAGAGACGCGGGCGGTGGTGTTGGTTGACAAGTCGCGCACGAAGATATCGCTGCGATTGTTAGTGTCTCCCGGCACGAGATTGGATGCCTCAGATGAAAACGCCACAAACCGCCCGTCGGCTGAGATGGAGGGGATCTGGGAAATGCCGATTGCCTGATTGCCTGCTGAGTCTACAGAAACACGAGTAATAGTCATAATTCCTCACCCTAAAATTGCAAATTTGGTCAATTGACGAGCGATCGATCGCCCGCAACTTCTAACAAGACAGATTAGCGGAGTTGTAGGGCGATCGACTAATGTTTCTGAATAATTGCTGCCTGTTGTTTCTAGACTGTTATCCCATTGCGGTTGGCTGTAGTCGTCAAGATGTACTCAACTTGAGCCGGAGTCAAATTCGGATTAGCATTCAAAATTAAAGCCGCTACACCCGCTACGTGAGGTGCTGCCATCGATGTGCCGCTGTAAGTTTCGTAACTGTTATCGGGAATTGTAGAATAGATGTCTACTCCCGGAGCAACTACGTAATCCAAAGGTCGGGAACCTGCACGGTCAGAGGATTCATACATTCTGTTATTTCTGTCAATTCCTCCTGCTGCAATTCCGAATCGCTCGGCATCTCTAGCTGGATATACTGGTTCAGGAGAACGATTATTTCCTGCTGCCATGACAACAACAACTCCTTTGTCAGTTGCGTACTGAATTGCGGTGTTGACGGCGGCGATCGGCACAGTTTTCTGTCCCAAGCTGATGTTAATTACATTAGCTCCATTATCAGCAGCATATCGAATTCCAGCAGCAACATTATTCCAATTCCCAACTCTAACAGGCATAATCTTTGCATTGTAGGCAACTCCAGTTATGCCAAAATCATTTCGTTCGGCCGCGATCGCACCTGCTACGTGAGTCCCATGACCGAGGATAGACTCATCCATCGGCTCGTTATCGTAACTCACAAAATCCCAACCCCTGACATCATCTACATACCCGTTGCGATCGTCGTCAATGCCGTTGTCGGGGATTTCACCCGCATTCCGCCAAATGTTGCCGTCTAAGTCGGGATGGGTGTAGTCAACACCGCCATCGACAACAGCGACTACGATGCCATTTCCAGTAATTCCCTGATTCCAAACTTCCGGCGCATTTACCATGTCTCGTCCCCAATTATTCCCGTCCAAATTAGGAACTTCTGGGAAGGGAGTTGGACGGTTCAGCGTGCGGGAAACTGCGGCATTTGCATTCACTAAACCGTAGCCATAATTGCTGCTAAAACCAGTACCAGGTTTTGCAGAAAGAGTCAGGTTGTACTTTGTTGAGGCACCCAAGTAGCTAAAGACTCGGACATAGTAAGTCCCTGGATTCAGACCTAATAAATTAATACTTTCAGGTGTGGCACCGAGATTAGAAGAACTGCCAATAATGTCAGCCGCATCAACTATACCGTTGCGGTTCTTATCTTGAATTACCTCTAAGTCAGCATCCGCACTCAAACCGTCGAGACGCAAGCTTAAATCGCTATTGCTGTTCAGAGTAAATTTGTAAAAATCTTCGCGATCGCCCACTCCGACAAAATCGCTTAAGTTGACGCGCCCGTTGTCAACGCCAACCACATTTCGAGCAGTTGCTAAGGTGTTGTCTGGGTAGGATAAATTTAACTGACTTGCCGTTCTGGTTCCTGTTAGCGGATCTGTGCCGGCAGCGAGATCCTCTGAGTTCGATTGTTGAGCATGAGATGTACTGCTAGCGACTTGATTGTTGGCCCAGAAACTGAGGATGTCGCTGGTTTTCGGTACTAGAAAATCTGCTATTTGTTGTGGTTCGCCGATCGCGCTGGCTGTCAAATGAGACTCGTCCCAGCCGTTGCTGGGGACGCTACCGCTAAATTGACTCGGTTCCGTGAAAAAATTAAGCTGATTGCTGTTACCAAAGGTGGTTAATGCTGCTGTTAGCTGCTGTTGGCGATCGCTCCTAAGTATACCTGTGCTTTCCATGATTTTGCTCCTAATAAGATTGTATTCACTTGGTTTTTTTGTAAAGATAGTTGATGTGAAATTAATTAATATTATTACAGAGGCGAAATGATACGTCAATTCATAAATTCATTGCCTGAAGTCATAAAAGTCATAACCCTAATGTCATAAAAGTCATATTTTGAATCATTGGGTAGTTATGCAGTTTCAAGCTGAGTCTGTTGTGTTTCCGTTGCTATCAGATTTGATATCAATGGTGCGTCAGTTTTCGGATTTTTCGTGATGATTGAGAATTATCTTTTCTGACGCACCCTACCGCTACTGCTAATCCGATCGCCCAAATACGATAAAATCACTGCGATCGATCGCACTACCAGCCACTGCATTCACAGTAGCCAACAGTTGACCGTTCTGAGAAATCGCGATCGAAGCTGCATTAGGGCTTTGGGTAATAGTGAGTTGAGCAAAAGTTAAACCGCCCGCTAACACCAGCAAATCTTCACCTTTAGTAAAATCAGTGATTGCATCGCTGCCTTCACCAGCGGTCAAAATAAAGCGATCGCGCCCAACCCCACCAATGAGAAGATCGTCACCTAAACCCCCAGTCAAAGTATCGTCACCCTTACCGCCGTAGAGAGTATCGTTGCCATCACCGCCGCAAATGGTGTCACTACCGCCGTTACCAAACAGCAAATCGTTACCCGCACCACCGCAGAGGAAATCTGGATTGCCATTTAAACCGATCGGTCGATCGCCGAAAATAGTATCGTCTCCATCACCGCCACAAATGCTGTCGCTGCCGCGATCGCCCAACAGCAGATCGTTGCCCGTACCCCCCACCAGAACATCATCGCCCTTGCCGCCGTACAGCGTATCGTTGCCCTCACCGCCGCTGAGAGTATCCGCAGCATCTCCCCCAAACAAGCAATCGTTACCATCAGCCCCAACCAGAGTGTCATTGCCTTTGTCGCCCCAAATGGAGTCATCGTCCTTGCCGCCGATCGCCACATCATCGCCTTTACCCGCGAAAATGAGATCGTCGCCCGCATTGCCGTTGAGGTAATCATTGCCTCTGCCGCCAAACAGCAAGTCTCTGTCTGCATTTGGGCCGAGGGAGATATTGCTGGGCCGCCCGCCGTAAATATTGTCGTTACCGCTTCCGCCTAGCAGGATGTCGTCGCCGTTGAAACCGTTGATAACGTCGTTGAGATTGCTGCCAATTAGCAAATCGTTGCCGTCAGTGCCGTTGAAAGTGCGATCAACTGAATTCGGCCCGGGAATTGAATCGATCGCAGGTAGGGCGATTTCGTCGCAAGTGCGATCGGCATTGCCGCCGCCAATGCTGTCAGAGTCAACAGGAGTTGGACTCGGAGTTTCCGTGGGAGTTGGACTCGGAGTTGGACTCGGAGTTTCCGTTGGAGTTGGAGTTGTCGCCGGAGTTGGACTTGTTACCGGAGTTGGAGTTGTCACCGGAGTCGGACTTGTTACCGGAGTCGGAGTTGTCACCGGAGTCGGAGTTGTCGCCGGAGTTGGAGTTGTTACCGGAGTTGGACTTGTCGCCGGAGTCGGAGTTGTCACCGGAGTCGGAGTTGTCACCGGAGTTGGACTTGTCGCCGGAGTTGGACTTGTCGCCGGAGTTTGACTTTCCGTCGGAGTTGGACTTGTCGCCGGAGTTGGAGTTGTCACCGGAGTTGGACTTGTCACCGGAGTTGGACTTGTCACCGGAGTCGGACTTGTCACCGGAGTTGGACTTGTCACCGGAGTCGGACTTGTCACCGGAGTTGGACTTGTCACCGGAGTCGGACTTGTCACCGGAGTTGGACTTGTCACCGGAGTTGGACTTGTCACCGGAGTTGGACTTGTCACCGGAGTTGGACTTGTCGGAGGATTATTGACAACAATGCTGGCGGTGACGATCGCAGAATCAGCTTTTCCGTCATTAGCTTTGTAGGTAAAAGAATCTGTCCCTGCAAAACCAGTATTCGGAGTGTAATCGAAGGAACCGTTAGCTTTGAGGGCGATCGACCCTTTAGCCGGATTTGTTACCAAAATCGCCGTCAGCGGATCGTTTTCCGGGTCTGTATCGTTGATTAAGACTCCCAAACCTGCCACGTTGAGACCTGTATTAAAAGCAGTTGTATAGTTGTCAGGAATCGCGACAGGCGGGTTATTGTTGACGTTTACAGTCACGGTAGCTGGTAAAGAGCTAACTATGCCGTCGCTGACTGTGTAGGTAAATGTGTCTGTCCCAGAAAAGCCTGCGTTAGGAGTATAGGTGAAAGAACCGTCTTTGCTGAGGGCGATCGATCCTTTCGTCGGATTTGCGGCCACCGCAGCAGTCAGCGTGTCTAAATCTGCGTCGGAGTCGTTGGCTAAAACTCCCGGCAATATTTGGGTGAGGGCTTTTCCCGCACTGGTGCTGTAGGTGTCAGGTTGTGCGATCGGCAGATTGTTAGTAACGTTGATATTCACCGTACCGGGGACAGTAGCAGCCCCGTCGCTAACGCTGTAGGTGAAAGTGTCAGTCCCGACAAAGCCTGCTTTCGGAGTATAAAAGAAGTCGCCGAGGGGATTGAACACGATCGTACCGTTGCTCGGGCCTTTGACTAAGGCGGGAACCAGCAAATCAAAATCTGCGTCCGTGTCGTTGCTTAAAACTCCTGGAAATCCGGGGAGCACTTGATCGTGCAGGACTTTGTAGGTGTCGGGATTTACCTTGGGCAGATTGTTGGTGACGTTAATAGTCACCGTACCGGGGACAGTAGCAGCCCCGTCGCTAACGCTGTAGGTGAAAGTGTCAGTCCCGACAAAGCCTGCTTTC
>NZ_JAUBVZ010000002.1:147045-269687 GCF_036702805.1 Microcoleus sp. A006_D1 | reverse complement strand
AAATCTGCGTCCGTGTCGTTGCTTAAAACTCCTGGAAATCCGGGGAGCACTTGATCGTGCAGGACTTTGTAGGTGTCATTGGCCGCCACCGGGAAGTTGTTAACCGAGATGGAGCCGAGAGTAAAAGTGGCACTTGCTTGATCTGTGGCGTCACCGAAAAATAGGAAGTTTGGCTGGTTGTAGGGATTGTAGGGTAAAGCCGGCTGGCTGACTGCTGGGTTAAATGCCGTGTAGTTCCGCAGCGGCTGATTTGTCAAATTTGGTATTGCTACGCCACCAGAAAACAGCGTGTAAGTGCTGCCTTGAACTACCAGTTTATAGTCGGTAGCAGTGCTGATGTTAACCGCTGCATTTTCCCCGCGAGTAAACAGAGTTGGCGATACACCGCCGTTTTGAGCAAAAATGCCTCCGTTGGGCGTGATGTTGCGGTTGGTGAAACCGAGTTCAATGCCATTTTGAGCGTCGCTGCTAATGGCGATGATGCTGAAACCTGCCCGATCGTTACTACCACTGTTTTCAGCCGTAACTGCAACATTGAAAGAAACGCTGTAACCGTTGGTGCGGTTGAGGGCGGGGAAAGTTGCACTGACTGGAGTAAATGTTGCTGGCGTGGCTGGCGGACTTGGAGGGGTATATTTGTAGTTGGTGTAGCCCGCATAGCCTGCATTGCTAGCCGGGAGATTCACGGTAGAAGTATCAATGCCCGTGTTGGGCGAGAACGCACCACTGGCGAATGGAAGAGCAGCAGGTAGCTCTCCATAAGCTAATTGAGTAGTACCTAATGCCCCGATACCGGGTGTTGCAGCAGGAAACGGAAAGTTACTTGTGCCGTCGTAGAGGGTGCGGCCGAACACGAATTGATAGGCGGCCATTGTTGCTTGGTCGATCGCCAGCTCCGCCACAACCCTTCCCGTTGTATAATCTAATTCCCAGTCTCCGCCTAAAGCTGCACTGCCGATCGGCCCGCTGGAAGCAGCAATTTTTGCCCGCGTTAGCCGACTCAGTTGCTGCACAAAGTTAGCGCCTTTTTCACCCGCCGCTACATCGCACCCGTACAGCAAAATCTCTGCACTGTCTGCTAAAGAGCTCCACCAACGCTGCAATTGCTTAGCATAAGTTTGTAAATTTGTCAAGTTTAGATCGATCGCGCCTAGGAGCAAACTCGCCGATCGACCGTGGGAGATAATATGAATGCTTTTAATATTGCTGCGACTCCCTAGCACTTCCGTAATTTGTGCTACTCCATCCCCAGCCGCATCGATGATAATTACTTCTATCCCGGCTGCGATACTGTTGCAAAGATTGTGGATATCAGGGAGAGCAGAGTCGATAAAGGCGATCGAACCCATAACATAATTGATAAAATTTGGCACAAGACACCTCTGGTTAGATGACCGTCGATAACTTAAATATATGCCAAATTTACCAAACTCAGATATTAAATGTCATCAGTAGAATTTCGGGAATGTTGCTGCAACCAAGTCACCAAATCTGAAACACTTTCCAAATCAAACATCGCATCTCCTAAATTATCCAAATTCTCAAGATTCAACTCGCATATCTGCGTCTGAATGTCGGGGGAAAGTTCACCTATTCGCCGCGTCATTTGCCGCAGTATTAATTCTGACTTACCTCGTTTTAGAGCTTGTTGAGTGGCCAGATCTATCGC
This sequence comes from Microcoleus sp. A006_D1, assembly GCF_036702805.1. Lineage (NCBI taxonomy): Bacteria > Bacillati > Cyanobacteriota > Cyanophyceae > Oscillatoriales > Microcoleaceae > Microcoleus > Microcoleus sp. A006_D1. Next base: position 268,018 of record NZ_JAUBVZ010000002.1, on the reverse strand, counting down.
CCCTTGTTGATCTTGAATCCAAGACTCTTGTTTTTGCAATTCATCTAAGTCTTTTTGACTCAGATTCGTGTCGTTAGCAATCTGAAAAGCTCTCTCAATTTCTGGCACCGCAACCATTGTATCGGGAACAGTTTCTAAGTTGCTGGTATTTTTGACAAAATAAATCCACTTGTCCGTCAGCGTTGTCAACTCCGACAATTCTTTATTGAATTTTGGCAGTTCTATAAACACCAACTCAATCTCGCTATCGGGATAATCGAATAGTCTTTGTGTTTCTTTGAAAGCAAATCGCGAAATTACTTCAGATTGATTAGGAAACATTTCAAAGTCTGTTATATTCAAAGCAATTACTGGTCTGAGTCTTTGATAGCGATCGGCTCGATTTAATTGCAGGGCATAGGTTTTTGCAGCATTGTACAAAACCCGCTTACCAAATGCTGGCACGTTCAAAACTTGCATTTCAATAATTATTGTTTTACCGTCATTGATTCTAGCTTTCACATCTAAGTATGTGTCTTTGCTGCCAAAAATTTGACCAGCTAAATAAGGATCGATGATTTCTAAATCTTCGATAACTGGTTCCCCTGCATAAAGCATGGCATTCAAAAAACTAATCAAAATTTCTCGGCTTTCATTAGAACCGAATATCTTCTTAAACGCAAAATCTATTTTGGGATTTATAAATCTCATAACTTTTCGTGATATAGGTTTGTCAGTTATTATAAACTATCAGACTTAAGATTGACTACCTAACAATTCTTGTGCTACCAATCCTTTCTGAATAGCGAGCACTGCTGCTTGAGTGCGATCGCGCACTTCTAACTTTTGCAAAATCGCGTGCACGTGAACCCGCACAGTCCCCGGAGCAATGTACAATATTTGTGCAATCTCCTGATTGCTTTTTCCGCCTGCAACTAAAGCTAATATTTCCTGTTCTCGCTTCGTCAGCGGATTGTCTAAAACTTCCGATTTTGCGCCGAATTTCACAGGTTCGGGATTAGCAAAAACCGCCCTAATTTCCGCAGTTGCCGCCTTATCCCACCAAGAAGCGCCCCCTGCTACAGATCGAATTGCCAAAACCAAAGTTGCCGCCGCAATTCCCTTAAGGCAATATCCCTGAGCACCCGCAGCAATCAACCTTTCAATTAACGCTTTTTGGGAATGAGATGTTAAAATTAAAACGGGAATTTCTGGATGGCGCTGTTTAATTTGGCGGCACGCTTCAATGCCCCCAATTCCCGGCAAACCCACATCCAGAACCACCACATCCGGCAAATGTTCCTGAGTCAATTCTACCGCCGTTTCGCCATCTTCCGCCTCAGCAATTATTTGCAAGCAACTTTCTTGTTGCAATCTGGTTTGCAATCCCAACCGAAACAGTTCGTCATCTTCAACTAGGAGAATTCGCAAGGGAGAATTAGGTTTCATTGGCGGAGATAGCTGGTAATCGGAATCCAAACAAAGCACCGTGCGGCAATTTGTTTTCTGCCCAAATTATACCGCCGTGCGCGTCAATAATTTGGCGAGATAAGTATAACCCCAATCCCGATCCTTTGGCTTGCCGATCGCCATTTCCTTGATAAAAACGCTCGAACAAGTGCGGCAGTTCCTCAGCAGTAATTCCCAACCCGTTATCGAGCACTTTCACCACCTGATAGCTAGCCGAAGATTCCATGACTATTTCTACTTTACCGCCGCGTGGAGAGTGGTTGATGCCGTTGGCGAGCAAATTCGCAAAAACTCGCTGGAGTTGCACTGCATCGCCATTTACCCACAAAGAGCGGCGAAAATCGGAGTCTCCGTAACTCATACTAATATAAACTCGGCGCGCCGCTGATAAATCTGCCAGTGTGGCGATTACTTCTGCTGCTAAAGCTGCTAAATTTACAGGTGCAAGTTGCAGTTTTAAACCTTCGGCATCGTTGCGGTAAACATCCAGCAGCGTTTCTACTAATTGTAGTGACATTTTGTGCGATCGCGCCATTGTTTCGAGAACCTTTTGCTGGCTGGGAGTGACATCGCCAAATTTTGCTCCCTGAAAGGCTTTAATTGTTTCGATCGCGCCCAGCATCGGGGTTTTCAAGTCGTGACTCAAAGTAGAGACAAAATCTTCTCGGATGCTAGCTAGCTGCTGCTGAGACTGTAACTGAGCTTTGGCGATCGCGATCGCCTGTTGGTACTGCTGATTGCGATCGCTCAAATATCCCGTCACTCCCAAAGCCATAACTGCGATCAGTCTATTAGCTACAGTTGCTAGGGCGATCGTTTCTCCAGGAGGAACAAACAAATTCAACAGCGTCAAAGCTACCGCTACCAGCGTAATTTGTAACTTACCCAACCGACTCAAGCGCGAATTTGCCAATAAAATCGGCCCCGTGTACAGGTATCCAAACAGATACTCCGACGGAGTAGTAAATTCCAGCGCTGCAATGATCGCAAATAAAAGAGCGATCGACCACCGCCCCCGCAAATACTTCTCTTGAAATACCAAATTTTTTTTAATTATCAATAAGCTTTTTAACATTTTATATTCATCCATTTTATACCAATTTAATGTGAAGTTGCACATATCTCGATCCCCCTAAATCCCCCTGGTTGTAGGGGGACTTTGATCGGAATCTTGTCCCCCCCTTATTAAGGGGGGCTAGGGGGGATCGGATTCTATGCAGCCTCATAAAAAATTGGTATTAGATTTTATCTGGCAATTTTCGGACTTAGGCAAATGGTACATAAGCAGTCCAGGACGCAGAAACCGGGTTTTTTACAAAAATACTGGTTGATAGCCTTTAATATGGGTAAAAAACCCGGTTTCTTGGGTCGTGTGCGTAAGTCCTATCATCTATTGTGGCGCCAATAACCGCGTTTACGTCGCATCTATACCTTGAAGTATAGAGTTACAAAAATAACTAAACATTCATCTATTTGGGAAAATATATAACAGCCTAGCATAACTTGTAAAGGCAACTTATACCTGCGGACTTATTATCAAAAGCCCCACCCTCAAGTATATTGATTGTTAAACGTAGATTGCACTTTTAAGGAAGTATTGGCTCAGTTATGCTGCAAGGATTAAGTCAAATTGCATTAACGCTAATCATTTTAATAGCGATCGCGCCTTTCTTTGGTGATTACATGGCGCGGGTGTACATGGGAGAAAAAACCATCCTCGACCCCGCCATCAAACCTGTAGAACAACTCATCTATAAAGCCGGCAACATCCGTGTTGTAGATTCCATGACAGGCTGGCAATATGCGCGATCGCTATTATACAGCAATCTAGCAATGGGCATATTTGTTTTCTTAATTTTCATGCTTCAGGGAGTGCTGCCTTTAAATCCCACCGGCTTAAGTGCACCAACCTGGGATACCGCACTGCACACAACAATTTCATTCCTCACAAATACTGACCAACAGCATTACTCCGGCGAGACAACATATAGTTATCTATCGCAATTAACGCTGGGTTTTTTAATGTTTACCTCAGCCGCCACAGGCTTAGCAGTAGGGATTGCCTTTATTCGGGGACTGACCGGCCGGCCGCTGGGGAACTTTTACATTGATTTAATTCAATCAATCACCAGAATTCTCCTACCATTATCTTTAATAATCGCCTTGCTATTGCTAATTTCAGGAGTGCCAGAAACTCTGGCAGGCCCCCAAGTTGCCACCACCTTAGAAGGCAGCACCCAAGTTATTGCTCGCGGCCCAGTAGCTCACTTTGAAAGCATCAAACAACTAGGAGAAAACGGCGGCGGATTTTTCGGGATTAACTCGGCTCACCCCTTTGAAAATCCCAACCCTTTTACTAACCTGCTAGCAACAATAGCAATGGTTTCGATTCCCGCTGCTCTGATTCACACCTACGGCAGATTTGCCAACAACAAAAAGCAGGGATGGCTGATTTTTTGGATGGTGTTTGTAATTTATGTTATCTTGATTGGGATTGCAGCAGTTGGCGAGTTTCAAGGCAATCCGCAAGTCAATAATTTACTGGGTTCCGTAGCGCCAAATTTAGAAGGCAAAGAAGTTCGATTTGGCTGGGCAGAAACTGCACTTTGGGCGGTGACTACGACTGGCACAATGTGCGGGGCTGTGAACGGGATGCACGATTCTTTAATGCCTCCGGCAGGTTTTGCTACTCTGTTTAACTTGTTTCTGCAAATTGTTTGGGGCGGACAAGGAACCGGAACAGCTTACTTATTTATTTACCTGATTTTGAGCGTATTTCTCACCGGACTGATGGTGGGGAGAACGCCCGAATTTTTGGGACGCAAAATTGAGAAACGGGAAATTGTTTTAGCTAGTGTTGTTTTGTTGATTCACCCGATCGCAGTTTTAATTCCCGGCGCCATTACCCTCGCCCTTACCGACAGTTTGAGCGGCATCAGCAACCCCGGATTTCATGGCATTTCCCAGGTGATGTACGAATACGCTTCGGCGGCGGCCAACAACGGTTCTGGTTTTGAAGGATTGGGCGATTCTCAACCCGCGCCGACAGGACTTTGGTGGAATTTAAGCACCTGTTTTAGCTTGCTGATGGGGCGCTACGTTCCGATTGTGGCGCTGCTGCTGTTAGCTGACAGCATGACGAACAAACAATTGGTTCCTGAAACAACCGGAACTCTCAGAACAGATTCCATTTTGTTCACCAGCGTAACAGCAGGAGTAATCATCATTCTGGGCGCGCTGACATTTTTCCCAGTCCTAGCTTTGGGGCCAATTGCTGAAGGATACGCAATTAGCAGCGGCAATTTGCAAGCAGCACCGGTAACTGCGCCGTCGCCTCTGGGAACACCAACTCCTCCACCTCAGTAGCGAAAAAATATCAACCTCATCCTTCTCTTTCTCTGTGATCTCTGCGTCCTCTGTGGTTCATTAAAAATCCAAATTATGGCTTCCTCCAATACCCCTGATTCTGAAAAAACTCCCCGTTCGAGAGGCTCTCGCGAGTCTCGAAAACACACACCCAAAGCAAATACCAAAGGGCTTTATCAAAGAGCTTTTAAAGATGCTTTTGTCAAGCTAAACCCCCGGGTGATGCTAAAAAATCCGGTGATGTTTGTGGTGTGGGTGGGCACAATTGTGACTGCACTTTTGACGGTCGATCCGACCCTTTTTGGCCCGGTTCCCGGCAAGAATCAAGTAGTTTTCAATGGCCTTGTCACGTTAATTTTGTTCTTTACTTTGGTATTTGCTAATTTTGCGGAAGCGGTGGCGGAAGGCCGCGGGAAAGCGCAAGCAGATGCGCTGCGATCGACCAAAGCCGACACCACAGCCCGCAAACTCTTACCAGACGGTACAATTCAAGAAGTTAGTTCGACATCTCTCAGACGTGGCGACCAAATTAAAGTGATCGCAGGCGATGTCATTCCTTCCGACGGCGAAGTGATCGCAGGTGTCGCATCGGTGGACGAATCTGCAATCACTGGGGAATCCGCACCAGTGCTCAAGGAACCGGGTTCGGACATCGCTAGTTCCGTCACCGGCGGTACGCGCATCCTCTCGGACGAACTAACGCTGCGGGTGATGGCAGACCCCGGTAAGGGATTTTTGGACAGGATGATCGCGCTGGTAGAGGGCGCTGAAAGGTCGAAAACGCCGAACGAGATCGCGCTGACGGTGCTGTTGGCTGTGCTGACTCTGGTGTTTTTGATTGTGGTGTCAACTATTCCGCCGATCGGCAATTACGTGAAAACTCCTGTGGGCGTGGTGACGCTGATTTCGCTGCTGGTGGCGCTGATTCCGACAACGATCGGCGGTTTGCTGAGCGCGATCGGCATTGCTGGGATGGATCGCGTCGCTCAATTTAACGTGATAGCGACTTCTGGGCGCGCCGTGGAGGCTTGCGGCGACGTGAATACGTTGATTTTGGACAAAACCGGGACAATCACGCTGGGGAACCGTTTAGCCGAGGAATTCATTCCGGTAAACGGTCATTCGCTGCAAGAAGTGGCGCAGGTGGCGCTGACTGCGAGCGTGTTTGACGACACGCCAGAGGGAAAGTCGATCGTCCGTTTGGCTCAAAAATTGGGCGCACAGGTGGAGTTCGATCGCGAAAACGCTCAAGGATCTACCGGGCTTGATTTTTCGGCTAAAACGCGGATGTCGGGCACGGATTTGCCGGATGGTACGGAGGTGCGCAAGGGTGCGGTGGATGCGGTGAAGGGTTTTGTGCGATCGCGCGGCGGCAATATCGGCTCCGATCTCGATGAAGCTTACGAGCGAGTTTCGCGGCTAGGAGGCACACCGTTAGGCGTTTGTCAAGGCAACGACATTTACGGGATTATCTATTTGAAAGATATCATCAAACCCGGAATTCGCGATCGATTTGACCAACTGCGAAAAATGGGAATTCGCACCATCATGCTCACCGGAGACAACCGAATTACAGCATCAGTAATTGCCGACGAAGCAGGCGTTGACGACTTCATCGCCGAAGCAACTCCCGAGGACAAAATCGAAGTAATTCGCAAACAACAAGCAGAAGGCAAATTAGTTGCAATGACGGGAGACGGAACCAACGACGCACCCGCACTAGCCCAAGCAAACGTCGGACTTGCGATGAATTCCGGAACCCAAGCCGCGAAAGAAGCTGCAAACATGGTGGACTTAGATTCTGACCCCACAAAACTCATTGACTTAGTGACAATTGGCAAACAATTGCTGATTACTCGTGGCGCGCTAACCACCTTTTCGCTAGCCAACGACATCGCCAAATATTTTGCAATTATTCCGGCAATGTTTGCCCCAGTTGGCGCTTTAAACATTATGGGTTTAGCCAGCGGTCAATCCGCAGTTCTGTCCGCATTAATTTACAACGCTTTGATTATCCCCGCTTTGATTCCGCTAGCACTAACCGGGGTTAAGTTTCGACCGTTGAGCGCCAATCAACTGTTGCAGCGGAACATTTTAATCTACGGATTGGGCGGAGCCATAGCACCGTTTATCGCCATCAAAATTATTGATGTTTTCATTGCTGCGATCGGGCTAGCATAGAAGTTCGGCAGCGGATTTTGTAACGGATTTAACGGATAAAATGGAGAATCAAAAAAAAGAACATCAATCAAAAGATACTTGCTGCAATTTGTCAAGAGATTTAATTTGAAAAATAGGAGTAATTATGAAACGAAACGATTTGCTGAATAATGTTTTGCCGAGGAATTTTCTAGAAACAATTGAGTTAGGACAAATGCTTTGGCAGCGCCACCCAATCCCGGTGCAACTATTTCTGGTAATGTGCTTTAACTTGATAATTGCACCCGCTGTTTATGCGGCTGCGGATGAAGGTTTGACGAAAAAAGCTGCCTGGGGTTTAAGCCTTTTGGGTTTAGTAATCGTCGGACTCGCAGTTTATTTGTTTGTCGTAATTTTTCAGCCAGAAAGATTTTAGAAAAATATCTGCATTCCGACTCTTAGAAACCGGGTTTTGTACCTAATCTGCGGGCTAAAACGAAATATTTTCGCAAAAAACCCGGTTTCTGGGCTCCAAAGACATCCGTTACATCCGTTACATAATCCGTTGCCGAACTTCCTTCATTGAGGTAATTTATGAGAGAATTAATCAGAGCAATTCGCGTGACTTTAGTTTTGTGGGGAATCACGGCAATTATCTATCCCTTAATCCTGCTAGTAATCGGTCAAGTTGCCTTCAATTCCCAGGCAAACGGCAGCTTAATTACTCAGCAGGGAGTTGTAGTCGGCTCCTCCTTAATCGGTCAACCTTTCAGCTCGGAAAAATATTTTTTTCCCCGCCCCAGCACGACAAATTACAGTAGCTTTCCGACCAAAGATTACGACCCCACAAAGGCAGAAAATACCACTCAAAGAACGGGCGTTTCTGGAGCTAGCAACATTGCTCCTAGCAACTCCGATTTGCTGAAGCGAGGCAATGAAAAAGATGGTTTTCAGGGAGTACAAGTTGAATTAGCCCGCCTCAACCAAGCTGGTATCAAACCGACTGCCGATTTAGTCTACACTTCTGGTTCTAGTCTCGACCCGCACATTAGCGTAGAATCAGCTAGGGTGCAAATTGAACGGGTAGCAAAAGTGCGATCGCTAAATCCCAATCAAGTAGAAATGTTGGTAGCCAAAAATACAGACGGCAGATTTCTCGGCATTTTCGGCGAACCGGGAGTTAACGTCCTCAAACTGAATTTGGCTCTTGATGGTTTATAATACTCAGTAGTCAGTAGTCGGTAGTCATTAGTCAGTTGTTATTGGTTATTGGTTATTTGTTATTTGTTATTTGTAGCAACTGCCAACTGTCAACTAACAACTGCCAACTGCCAACTGCCAACTGTCAACTAACAACTGCCAACTGCCAACTGCCAACTGCCAACTGTCAACTAACAACTGTCAACTGCCAACTGTCAACTGCCAACTGTCAACTGTCAACTGTCAACTGCTATGATTCACTCTAGCCAACTTCCCCACAATCCAGACGCAGTTTACGCCCAACCGAACCGCGGTTACGATCGCACCCGGCGCCGGGGAAAGCACAAAATATTTATCGGGATGGCCCCCGGTGTCGGCAAAACTTTCCGAATGCTAGAAGAAGGCCACAGACTCAAATCTGAAGGCATTGATGTCGCCGTCGGACTGTTAGAAACTCACGGGCGGAAAGAGACAGCAGCTAAAGGCGAAGGACTAGAAATAGTGCCGCGCAAACAAATGCTGCGTGGCGAAAAAATGCTCACAGAAATGGATACAGAGGCGGTGATAGCACGCCGCCCTCAACTAGCTTTAGTAGACGAATTAGCTCATACAAATATTCCCGGTTCTCTGCGAGAAAAACGATATCAAGATGTCGAAGAAATTCTGAATGCTGGCATTGATGTTTTCTCCACGCTCAATATTCAGCACATAGAAAGTCTTAACGATTTAGTAGCCAGAATTACCGGAGTTATAGTGCGAGAGCGAGTACCCGATCGCATCCTAGAAGCTGCTGATGAAATAGTCGTGATCGATGTCACACCGGAAACTTTAGAAGAAAGGTTGTTAGAAGGGAAAATTTATGCTCCCGAAAAAATTGAACAATCATTAAAAAACTTTTTCCAGCGCCGTCATTTAATTGCTTTGCGAGAACTCGCCCTGCGAGAAGTCGCAGACAGTGTTGAAGATGACGCAGCAACCTTAAAAGGTCAAGTTTGCAACATTCACGAACGAGTTTTAGTATGCGTCTCCACTTATCCCAATTCCTTGCAACTGCTGCGGCGGGGCGCGAGGCTTGCTAACTACATGAATGCCCCATTTTATGCTGTGTTTGTTGACGATCCAGACCGATTTTTAACAAAAGCAGAAAGCTTGCACGTTGAAACTTGTCAGAAGCTTTGTCAAGAATTTAACGGGGAATTTTTGCGAGTAAACGGCAATAAAATAGCCAAAGCGATCGCAGATGTAGCCAAACAGTATCGGATTACTCAAATTGTGATCGGCGAAAGCCAGCAATCCCGCTGGAATTTGCTGCTGCGGGGCTCGTTGACTCAAAAGTTAGTGCGATCGCTCAAACACGTAGATTTGCACATCATCGCTACCGAAAAAAGTGGGGTTCCTAATTAGTCAGTTGACAGTTGACAGTTGACAGTTGACAGTTGTCAGTTGTCAGTTGTCAGTTGTCAGTTGTCCGTTGTCCGTTGTTAGTTGTCAGTTGTCAGTTGTCCGTTGTTACAAATAACAAATAACAAATAACAAATAACAAATAACAAATAACAGATAACAAATAACAGAGAACAGATAACAGATAACAGATAACAAATAGATATAACTTTCGGAGGATAGCAGACTCTAGCTTTCGGTGGATGTGCCTGAAGCTTTTACCTGTCAAGATCGCACGTGTTAAAGCTGATTAAAAGTGCGATCGCTATGGTACATCATTACATTCTCAACTTGCTAGTGATTGGCATCCTCCTGCTCACCGTCACCTTGGGCTCCGGATGGATTTCGCGATTGCCGGTATCTTATGCCTTAATTTATCTAGTTGTCGGTATCGGATTGGGGCCCTACGGCGTCAAGCTGATTGAATTGCGCCCCGAAGCTCAATTTTTAGAAAGACTTACAGAATTTGTAGTTATTGTTTCTCTGTTCAGTTGCGGCTTAAAAATGAATCGCCCGCTGCAACTTTGGGCATGGAATTCGACAGCGCGGCTGATTGGTTTTCTAATGCCAATTTCAATTTTTGCTGTTGCGGCGATCGCTCATTGGTTTGTGAAATTAGATTGGGGCCCTGCGATTTTACTGGGAGCAATTCTCGCTCCCACCGATCCAGTTTTAGCCTCAGAAGTTCAGATAGCTGATATAGAAGATCGCGATGAATTGCGTTTTGGCTTAACATCGGAAGGCGGGTTAAACGATGCTTTAGCTTTTCCCTTTGTTTATTTTGGCATTTATGCGATCAAAGATAACAACTGGCCGAACTGGTTTTCTCAGTGGGCAGCAATTGACTTGCTTTGGGCGATCGCCGCAGGTATCGTGATGGGCATTTTAGTAGCTAAAGCAGTCACCTGGATCGATTTAAGACTCCAACGCTACAGACCGGCCGACGAATTAATGGAAGATTTCATCGCCCTCAGCACAATTCTGCTCACCTATTCCCTCACAGAAGTAGTCAACGGCTACGGATTTCTGGCAGTTTTTGTAGCAGGAATTGTGGTGCAGGGCAGTTACCGCGACCCCGAAAAACCGCTTTCCCAACTGCATTTTACCGAGCGCATAGAAAAGTTAATGGAAGTAGGAACAATTTTAATATTGGGTTCCATGTTGCGCCTAGAAGCTTTGGTGGCACATGGAAGCTACGCCCTTTTAATAGCTGGATTGTTAATCTTTTTCATCCGACCTGTGGGAGCTTGGATCAGTACGATCGGCAGTCGTTTGCATCCGGCTAGCAGGTTGCTGTGCGGTTGGTTCGGCATTCGGGGCGTCGGTTCAATCTATTATCTTACCTATGCTTTTGGTCACGGTTTAAAAGGCGAAACAGCCGAAAAAATTGCCTGGATAACCTTTACTACAATCGTGATTTCTGTGATTGTCCACGGCATTAGTGCCACCCCGTTAATGAACTGGTACGAACGCCGAATTAAACCTAAAGTACCCGATTTAATTTAATTTAGCCACGCATCCTATACAGATTGTCTGCGATATTTGTAGGGACACGGCACTGCCGCGTCCTTACCCAGATTTGCCGCTAAACAGGTTTCACCCCAACTAATAAAGCGAGTTCCCGCCACTTCCAATAACAGTCTACATCATCAAAACCAATTTCTCTAAACCAGCCCAGTTGTGTTTCCACATCCAGCAATTTATTAGACGGATCGTCGGGCGAATCGCTAATACCCAGCGCCTCTCGAAACTTCTCATGTAAAGCCTGTGTTGCGGACGCTACGTGCTCCAAATTGCCAAAAATGCCTCCGGGTTCCAAAAGCTCGAAAATCTCGGCGTAAAGCGAACGTTTGCGATCGTCCTCAACATGATGAATCGCAAAACTGGAAACGATCGCATCAAACCGGCCCAAATCCGGCAGATGTTCGTCAAAATTGTGCTCGATTACCGTGACATTTTTGTCATCAGCAAAGCGAATGCGGGCTTTTTCCAGCATTGTCGGCGAAAAGTCGATCGCCACACATTCAACATTCGGGCGATCGCACTTAAGCAAACCCAACAACCGTCCATCACCCGTACCTACATCCAGAATCCGCTTCACAGTTTGCGGCACTTCCTCCAACAAAACCGCTTCACCTTCCGTGCGGTGAGGAATACCATCAGCCTTAGCGAGATACCACAAAGCGTGTTCCGCCGAACTCCAAAGATTCACTTGACTCATAATTTTTTAACTCTCATAAACATCGCCATTTTTGCGAGTAAAAACCCAACCATTCTCGTTAGATTTAGCAACTAAATCATCATCGGGGTAATGGACTTCATCATCAGGAGTGCGATCGCCAATTTCCAGATAAACAACATTAGCATTCGAGCGGTTAACCAAATGATGCCCATCAGCATCACCCGCCGGAAAACCCGCCGCCATACCAGGTTGCAGCACTTCTTCACCCGAATCAGAAATCAAAGTAACCTCCCCTTCCAGAACATAGACTAACTCATCTTGACGAGAATGCCAATGTCGGAGAGCAGAACAACTTCCCGGCGCCAGCCGCACCAAATTAACCCCAAAATTCAGCAAACCCGCAGCATTACCCAAACGTTTTTTCACTCTTCCCGCCACCGCATACTGGAATTCTTGGGGATAATTCGAGCCTGTACTGTCCGGCACATTTTCAGGATTGATAATCATATAACACTCCTTCCAGCAGTTGTGAACTCTTTATCTTCTTTCTCTTCCTTCGCGTCCTTAGCGTCTTCGCGGTTCGTTATTCCAAAGGTTTCAAAGTAGTAGGATTTTCCCGAATCGGCTTAATGAAACGACTAAGGCTAAATTAGCCCCCAATCCTAAAATCCAAGCCGCCCACAGAGCAACAATTCTAATTTCTGCTTTCATTGCTACAAAACATAGTTTAATTTCAGCTAATCACAATTTTATAACCGCTGCCAGCCGCCAGTCAATTTAGCATCCTACCTCCGACAGTTGCCCCAACTCATTAAGAATGTGTTATAAATATTGAGATTCATTAAGAAATATTGCTCAAATGCTCCTTTCCCCCTCTGGCGCCAGCAAACTCAAAGAATCTTTAAAAGAAAAAGTATTCTTCGGGAATGAGCCAACCCCCGAACTCATAGCCATCTTACTGATTTACTTCGTCCAAGGCATTCTCGGACTAGCTCGTTTAGCCGTCAGCTTCTTCCTCAAAGACGAACTCGGCATGAGTCCCGCCGAAGTCTCAGCAATGCTGGGCGTCGTCGCCCTACCTTGGATTATCAAACCCGTGTTCGGCTTCATGTCCGACGGTTTGCCCATATTCGGCTACCGCAGACGGCCTTACATCGTCCTCTCCGGGCTGTTGGGAACCTCAGCGTGGGTTGCCCTCGCAACAATTGTACACACGCCGTTAGCCGCTACAGGGGCGATCGCCCTGAGTTCCCTTTCCCTAGCAGTCAGCGACGTAATCGCCGACTCCCTAGTAGTCGAAAGAGCCAGAAAAGAAACCGTTGCCGACGCCGGTTCCCTGCAATCATTATCTTGGGGCGCATCAGCCCTCGGCGGACTAATTACCGCCTACCTCAGCGGTTCCCTGCTGCAACACTTCAGCACCCATACCATCTTTTTAATCACCGCATCTTTCCCGCTCATCGTATCAGCAACAGCCTGGTTAATTGCCGAAGAAAAAACCAACAAAAGAACCGACTTTGAAACAGTCAAAGACCAAATAAAACAACTACGGCAAGCTATTACTCAAAAAGTAATTTGGCTGCCCACCGCCTTTCTCTTCCTTTGGCAAGCGACCCCAAGTTCCGACTCCGCCTTCTTCTTTTTCACCACCAACGAACTAGGCTTTAAACCAGAATTTCTAGGTCGAGTGCGCCTCGTTACGAGCATTGCAGCCCTCGTCGGCATCTGGCTATTCCAGCGCTTCTTCAAAACAATTCCCTTTCGAGTAATTTTCGGCTGGTCAACAGTCATTGCAACTGCCTTAGGCATGACTACGTTATTATTAGTAACTCATGCCAACCGAGCATTAGGAATTGATGACCAGTGGTTCAGCATCGGAGACAGCCTGATCCTAACAGTAATCGGACAAATCGCTTATATGCCCGTGCTGGTACTCTCCGCACGATTGTGTCCGCGAGGTGTCGAAGCAACCTTATTTGCTGTGCTGATGTCAGTCACCAACTTAGCCGGACTTATTTCCTATGAAGGCGGTGCAATTTTGACTCACTGGCTCGGAATTACCGATCGCAATTTCGACAACCTCTGGCTGCTAATAGTCATCACCAACCTGTCCACACTGCTGCCCCTCCCCTTCCTAAATTGGCTGCCCGCAGACAGTACAGAAAGCGGCGATCCAAACTACCAACAATCTCTCCCAGTATTAGAACCAGAACTGGGCTGTACCAAACCCGGCGGACAGCATTTCATGCCCGAATACTTTCCCGACTTAGTACCGACATCAATTCCCGAAACCCGCACTGTTGACAGTTGACAGTTGTCAGTTGTCAGTTGATAGTTGTCAGTTGATAGTTGTCAGTTGTCATCAGCTAGAGGGAAGAAGGAAGAAGAAAAAAAAATCCCCATCTCCCCATCTCCCCATCTCCCCCTCTCCCCTTCCCCCTCTCTCTCAGCGCCCTCTGCGGTTAAATCAATAAAAGCTTATTCCACCCATGCAAAAACTACAAATTTCCCAACCTCAAACAGCCGCCCCAAACTTATCATACGATCGCAAAGACTGGCAGCGCGGCTACGAATCTCAACCCAACGAAGCCGACTACTGGATTGACGACATAGAAGGCGAAATTCCCGCCGGCTTGCAAGGCACATTCTTTCGCAACGGGCCCGGATTATTGGATGTCAACGGCCAGCGCATCCACCACCCGTTTGACGGCGACGGGATGGTTTGTGCGATCGCAATTACTGAAAGCCGCGCCCATTTCCGCAACCGATTCGTGCGTACTGAAGGCTACCTCGCCGAACAAAAAGCCGGAAAAATCCTGCACCGAGGCGTATTCGGCACACAGAAAGCCGGAGGCTGGCTAGCCAACATCTTTGATGTCAAAATCAAAAACATCGCCAACACCAACATCATTTATTGGGGCGACAAACTGCTAGCACTCTGGGAAGCAGCACAGCCCTACAGACTCGATCCCCGCAGCCTAGAAACCCTCGGATTAGACACCCTAGACGGCATCTTGGAACCCGGTGAAGCCTTCGCAGCCCACCCCAGAATTGAAAAAGGGAAAAATGGAGCAGGAGATAGATTAGTCAACTTTTCAGTCAAGCCCGGTTTGTCGAGTACAATTACCATTTACGAATTCGACGAAAGCGGCAAACTTTTGCAGCGTCACGCCCATGCAATCCCGGGTTTTGCCTTTTTGCACGACATGGTAATTACCCCTAATTACTGCATATTCTTCCAAAATCCCGTCAGCTTCAATCCCCTACTTTTCCTGTTAGGATTTCGGAGTGCGGCCCAGTGCATTCAATTTTCGCCAAACAAGCCCACGCAAGCAATTTTAATTCCCCGCAACGGCACTGACGACGTGAAGATATTAGAAACCGAACCTTGTTTTGTCTTCCACCACTGCAACGCCTGGGAAGCAGACGGCGAAGTTTTTGTTGACTCAGTTTGCTACGCATCATTTCCAACTGTAGAACATGACGGCGATTTTATGGAGATTGATTTTGACAGCATTCCCGCCGGAGAATTGTGGCGATTTCAGCTCAATTTAAACGAGAAAACTGTCAAGCATCAAGTTGTTGAAACTCGGTGTTGCGAGTTTCCAACTTTGCATCCAAATAATGTCGGACAACCTTACCGATATCTTTACATCGGCGCGGCCGATTCTCCCACCGGGAATGCTCCTTTGCAAGCTATTCTTAAAGTAGATTTCCTGACGGGAGAAAGGCAAGTCTGGAGTGTCGCACCGCGTGGCTTCGCGGGGGAACCGGTGTTTGTTCCCCGTCCCGATGCTGTTGCTGAGGATGACGGCTGGCTGCTAGTTTTGATGTATGATGCAGCTAATCATCGATCGACCTTAGCGATTCTAGATGCCAGCGACATCACCAAAGGCCCCGTAGCGCGCCTACATTTAAAACAGCACATTCCCTACGGTTTGCACGGCAGTTTTACACCAAACGTACTGCTTCCTATCGGTTCGTAGTACGTTCGTAAGAGTCGGCAATTAAAATCGCGACTAGACAAACAAAGTCCGCCTCTTACACGGTGCCCAGAAACCGGGTTTTTTACGAAAATACTTGCTTACTACCCGAAGTATTGGTAAAAAACCCGGTTTCTTTAGTCTTTGTGCATAATTTCTGAACAATTAAATACATAAAATATCCATAATTAATGCAAAATGTCAACCAACTTAATATCAAAAAAACACTTATTTTAATTTGCAGCATCGCCGTAAGTTTGGCAATTATCTTATCTATTTACTCTCACAATGCTAACGCCCAAGAGCCTTACAAACCCTCTCCAGACAGCACTGTAGCCCCCAAAGGCTTGGTTGAGGTCAAAATGACGGTAATTGGAGTAGATCCCATTAAGAATGAATTAGAAACCCGTTTGCAGTTTGAACTCAAAGGTATCTATAAAAAAGGGCCAACTTACCCGGCTCAAGACTTGTTAATGACAGTTAACGGCGCAAATGTAGAGGATTCGGAAATTACCTTTAAAGAAGGCAAACCGATGATGGTTCCAGCATTAAAGTTCAACTTAGTCAAGGGAAAAATTAACAATTATCCGTTTGACAGGCACATTGCTAAAGTAGCTATTTCGCTCGACCCGCTGGCTTCGATTGGTAAAAAGTTTGCTCCGTTTGAACTAAATCCAGTGCCGCTGGAATTTAAGTTTAATGCCGATGTTCCCGGTTTTGACATCAGTTATATGCCGATGGAAGAGAACTCGTCTATCTTTATCTATATCGATGTTTATGCAACTCGCTCGGTTCCGGTGAAATTCTTTGCCTTAGTGATTATTGTCATCATGTGGGTACTTTCAATTATGGCGCTCTTGCTAGCATTGAAAGTGATGCAATCTGGCAAGTTGCCGGAAGTGGGAATGCTGAGTTGGACTGGTGTGATGCTGTTTGCTTTTCCCGCTATTCGCAATGCTCAGCCGGGGGTGCCGCCAGTGGGAACTGCTAGCGATTTCCTGTCGTTTTTTTGGACAGAAATTATTGTGGTGGTGGCGTTGGTGATTATCGGTAGCTGTTGGTTGAAGCGGTATCATCCGCCGATTGAGTGATAACGGGAATTGGGAATTGGTAATGGGTAATGGGTAATGGGTAATGGGTAATTGGGTAATGGGTAATTGGGAAGAATCAACCGGGCATCACATCACAACGAATGACTAATGACTAATGACTACTGACTACTGACTAATGACTACTGACTACTGACTACTGACTAATCTCAATTTTTTACCTGCAAATTCTCAATATCCTTAGCGGGTACGCCCAAGCCGCGCAAGATAGTAAAAGCAATAATTCGATATCCCGACGGATTGGGGTGAACTCCATCGGCTGCTAACAAATTCAGAGTTTTTCCGGCGTGTTTTTGATAGGTGCCGATTACTTCCCGAAACGGTGCATTTAAATCGATAAACAAGCACTGGTTTTGCTTCGCAATTTCTCGCATCGCGGCAACATATTCTTGCAATCTGCGATTTTCTGGGCCGTCGAGAATCTCGCGGATGGGAGTAGGAGAAAGCAGCACGACTCGAATTCCGGCGGCTTTTGCTGCCAGTACCATTTGAGTTATTTTGTCTATATATTCTGCCAGAGGTACCCCCGCTGCTAAGTTGCCTTGCGGATAAAACTGAAGCTTTTGGAAGTCGAAGAAAGCGTGCCAAACGTCGTTGACTCCGGCGTTAATCGTGACTAAATCTGGCTTTTTGTCGATCGCATCTTTCTGAAAACGCGCCTGCATATCTGTCGCCTTGTTGCCGGAGATGCCAGCGTTGACGATTTCGATTTTACGATCGGGATACAGCGCATTTAGATAGCGTTGCAGCAGCCAAACGTAACCTCCGGGATATTTCGCGGCTTCGGTGATGCTGTCGCCCACCGTCACAATTTTGCGCTTGCCGGCGAGCACGTTTTGGATTTCGGGCGGTGGACTAGCTTCGGATACGGGTGTTGTAAACACGGGAAATAACGAGTGAGGAATGTTGAAGGCAATAATAGCAGCAATTACGGCGAGGGCAATTCTGACTAACAGTTGCCTTAGCGGGTTTTTGGGACGGGGCGATCGCACATTTGGAGACATTGCGCAGTTTGTATTAAATTGATACTTGAGGAAATTGTATGATGAAACTACAACAGTTATTACAATCCAAGCGTGAGGATATCCTGGCGGTGGCGCTGCGACATGGGGCGTTTAATGTACGGGTGTTTGGTTCGGTGGCGCGGGGTGTTGTCGATGAGAGTAGTGATATTGACCTTTTGGTGGATTATGATTTACATAAAATTTCGCCTTGGTTCCCAGGGGATGCTCTTGATGGATTTGCAAGATATACTAGGTTGTAAGGTAGATATTATGACGGAACAAGGATTAAGCCGTTTGATTAAGGATCGGGTTTTTGCGGAGGCGAAATATTTCGTCAATTTTAGTTTAAAGGAGGCTGTATGATGACTTTACAAGAAATTATTGATCAGGTTCAAAGTTTATCAATAGAAGATCAGGATCAGTTGTTTGAGTTAATCCGTAAGCGACGGGTCGAGAATCGGCGGGCTGAAATTTTGGCGAATGCTCAGGAAGTGATGGAAGCTTTTAAGAATGGGACAGCAAAGAGGGGAAGCGTTGATGATTTGATCGCAGATTTACTAGGAGATGATGATGGAAGTTGTCTGGAGTAGTGGATTTAATCGGTCTTTTAGGAAGATCACAAAGAAAAATCCACAATTAAAGGCTCAAATTGCTAAGGTGTTAAGGCTATTGGCAGATGATCCATTTACGCCATCTTTGAAGTCTCACAAGTTAGGAGGGGAGTTAGCCGGATTATGGTCTTGTTCTGTTGCATATGATTGCAGAATAATTTTTAATTTCTCTGAAGATGAGGAATTGTTAGAAATGGTGATTCTATTGGTTGATATTGAAAGCCATGATGAGGTTTATTAATATGTAGCTGCGCCTTGACCCTATGCCCTACGGCTCCAAGCCCCTTGATTTCGATTACGATAGAAACAGGACTTACGCATTTCAAAGTAATTCTTTTTTGCCCATGAGTTCCGACCTAGTTCCCCTCCTTCCCAAAGTATCACTAGAACGCCGCGCCGGTGCCTTCTGCATCGACGCGATCGCCGTTTGGCTGCCCAGCTTGCTTCTCGGCACTAATCCGATCGCCCAAACCATCTTTTTTGTCCTCCTGTGGTTGATAATGCGTGTAGCCATCGTCAGGAAAAACCAAGGTCAAAGTCTCGGGCGGTGGGCCCTGGACATGAAAATTGCCGATACCAGGTTCCAACGGACTCCGGGCTTCCAAGAATTGTGCAAGCGCGAGGCATTGCTGGGCATTTGCGCCGCCCTAGCCTTTGCGGGTGTAGGCGGACTCACATCTACCAACGCCGCCGTCTTGCTGCTGATGCTGCCGCTGGCGATCGACTGTAGCGTCGCCTTCACCGACAGTGACAGGTTTCCCCAAGCTTTTCACGATCGACTCAGCGGGACGATGATCGTCGGAGCCCGTCGCGGCTACTCCCTCGACATCAAAGTTAGAAGATTGCTTGACCAAGTGCAGAGCAATGTGAGAAGATAATAAATTGTGTTTAAATTAGTCGAAATTTATTTAGAATTATGGCTAAAGGCGTCCGCATCATAATTACCCTAGAGTGTACTGAGTGCCGAACCAACGCGAGCAAACGCTCCAAAGGCGTGTCTCGGTACACCACCTCCAAGAACCGCCGCAACACGACGGCGCGGCTGGAACTCAAAAAGTTCTGCCCCCATTGCAACAGGCACACTGCCCACAAAGAGATCAAATAGTCATTAGTCATTAGTCATTAGTCATCAGTCATCAGTAGTTGGCAATTGATATTGACCCGCGAACAGCAGATAACTAACAAATGCTTTCCTGACGGCTAGCAACTAACGGCTAATAACTAGGAACTAACAGTTAACAGTAGTCAACAGTCAACAAAGAACAAACCATGACTTATTTTCGCCGGCGCGTTTCGCCAATCAAACCAGGAGACCCGATCGACTACAAAGATGTCGATTTGCTCAAAAAATACGTCACAGAACGCGGTAAAATTTTGCCCCGCCGGATTACCGGTTTGACCGCAAGACAGCAGCGCGACCTGACCCGTAGCATCAAAAGAGCAAGAATTGTAGCTTTGATGCCCTTCGTAAACCAAGAAGGTTAAGCAGATTTTGGATTTTGGATTTTAGATTTTGGACTGGAACCTCAGACTTGCGCGAAAACAACGTCTTTCTGCCATAAAGAATGCAGCGAAATTATCGCGAAATCGGCTTGAGAGTCGCTCAGGCGCAAGTCTCGTTCAAAAGTCAAAAGTTAAAAAAAAAATAAAAAGCGCAACTTTTTAAAGTTTAACTTGCACAATTGACCAGAAAAATTGCCAACATCCAAAATCTAAAATCGTAAGAAAAGAAACTCGATAAGTGGCAACAGTAAAAATCCAAAATCTCAAACATAAAGCTGGCAAGTGGAGAAGGGAACGTTAGTAGAATTTAGAGTGCACGGCGACCGCCGTCTGGCAGTTGCCGATCGCCCCGACGGCAAGAAAAACTGGGTTGTCGTAGACGAAAACGGTCAACCGCACAGCATTCCGCCCAAACAAATCAGCTACGAAGCAGTCGGAGAAACTTACAAACCCTCCGATATTTCCAAATTTCTTAAAGAAGTAGAATCTTACTCAGATCCGTCGAGTCTAGAAGTAGCTTGGGAACTGCTAGTGGGCGACGGAGAAAATACAGATCCGGAATCCCTGGCAATGTTGCTATTTTCCGATCGCACAGCGGCCCAGTGCTACGCTGCCTACTGTTTGCTGTCAACTGATAAACTGTATTTCAAACAAAAGGGCGATCGCTACGAACCACGATCGACCGCCCAAGTAGCCGAAATCAAACACCAGCAAGAAGTAGAACAGCAGCGACATCAAGAATCCCAAGGATTTTGGGATCGAGTTAAACAGCGGCTGGCTGGGGAAAATAATCTAGATTGGCTTCCTAGCGATCGAACTCGCCTCGATGCCCTAGAACGCTTTGCCACCCTCGGAGAAGAAGCAACTCATCGCACGCCGGCATTAGAAACTTTAGCCAGCTTACAACGTCCCGAAAACCCCGAAGCGGCATTTGGCCTCCTAGTTGATCTCGGCCTGTGGAGTCCCCACGAAAACCTGTTTTTGCGGCGCAGCCAAATTCCCCTACAACTCTCGGCAAAGGTATTAGAAGTGGCCGAAAGCTGCCTAGAAAATCCCGCAACCGACTCCGAAACAGATCGTCTCGATTTAACTCACCTCAAGGTTTACACGATCGACGACGAAAGCACCACCGAAATCGACGACGGCCTCAGCTTAGAATTCCTCGAAAACGGCCAGCAGCGACTGTGGATACACATCGCCGATCCCACCCGCTTGCTTTCCCCCGGAGACGAACTCGACCTCGAAGCCAGAAAGCGTACCACTACAGTTTATTTGCCCACGGGCATGATCCCGATGTTTCCCCCAGCTTTGGCAACTGGGCCGATGAGTTTAATTCAAGGTAAAGAGTGCAGCGCCCTAAGCTTTAGCGTCACCTTAGACGAAACAGGCGCCGCCCAAGATTACAGCATCCACATCAGCACGATCAAACCCACCTACCGCTTAACCTACGATGACGTAGACGAAATGCTGGAGTTGGGAATCGAAGCAGAACCGGAAATAAGCGCGATCGCATCTGCGGCCAAACTGCGCCAAAAATGGCGGGAAGCCCAAGGTGCAATCAGCATTTTCATGCCCGAATCGGTGATCAAAGTCAACGGCGACGAGATCAAAATCCACGTCATCGACGACTCCACCGCCAGACTGCTAGTAGCCGAAATGATGATTTTAGGTGGGGAATTAGCCGCCCGCTACGGTCAAACTCACAGCCTACCAATTCCCTACCGCTATCAGCCCCAGCCCGAACTCCCCCCAGAGGAAGAACTGCTAGCCGTGCCCGCAGGCCCCGCCCGCGCTTGCGCCGTGCGCCGCTGTATGCCCCGCAGCGAAATGGGTCTGACCCCCGGACGGCACGCAGGCTTGGGTTTAGAGTCCTACACTCAAGTTACGTCTCCCATCCGCCGCTATACCGATTTGCTGACTCACTTCCAAATTAAAGCCCATCTGCGGGGCGAACCCCTACCTTTCTCAGCCCAAGAAATACAGGATATTGTGATGTGTCTGGGCACCGCAGTTAGAGAAGCCTCTACCGTGGAACGCCAAACTAACCGCTATTGGGGATTGGAATATTTGCGGCGCAATCCTGATGAAGTTTGGGAAGCTTTGATGCTGCGCTGGTTGAGGGAAGATAGCAATCTTGCTTTGATTTTGCTGGAAGAGTTGGGTTTGGAATTGGCGATGCGATTTGGTCGATCGATCGAAATAGGCGATCGGCTAGAAGTCAAAGTCACTCACTGCGATCCGCGATCGGATGTGATTAACTTCCAAGAAGTGATTCTTGAAGCGGCACAATAGGATTTTAGATTTTGGATTTTAGATTTGGGATTTTGGATTGCCAAAATCTTAGTGACAGGAGTTATGTGCTTGTGGCTAGAAACGAATAAGCTTAAGTTAGCAATCTAACCCGAATTTCATCTTACGAACTTAGGGGAGCCCACTCTTCAACCCGCCTCCGCGGGTTTTGTTTCTGTAGGGGCGGTTTCAACCGCCGTCTTAACTAAAATCTAAAATTTAAAATAGCCAAATGCCCAATTCAATTAATCAAGTTCAGCCGCCGCTGGAATTCATACCCCCAGCCTACAATCCGCTAGTCGTCCGGGTTTGTCAGCAAATACTCCCTTGGTGGCTGCGATTTAAGACGAATATCAGCCACATTCAAGCCGAAAACGTCGATACTCTCGCCGAACTATTCCACCAATTTCAAAATCAGAAAGTTCGCTTCTTGCTAGCCTTCCGCCACCCCAACTCAGACGATCCCTACTGTTTGGGACAACTAATTTGGAAACTCGTTCCCCAGGCGGCCCGCGCCAAAGGCATTCCCCTGCAATTCCCCGTACATTCGCACTTTATTTACGATCGCGGAATTCCGCTGTGGGCCGGTTCTAGCGTCGGTTGGCTGTATTCTCGCCTCGGCGGTACTCCGATTGTGCGCGGCAAGATCGATCGCGCTGGATTGCGATCGGCCCGCGATTTATTTGCCAATAGCCAATTTCCGATCGCCGCCGCCCCAGAAGGCGCCACTAACGGTCACAATGAAATAGTTAGCCCCCTCGAACCGGGAATTGCTCAAATGGGCTTCTGGTGCGTTGAGGATTTGCACAAAGCCGGACGGACTGATGAAAAAGTGTTAATTGTGCCGATCGGCATTCAATACCGCTATGTCAATCCACCTTGGCAACCCCTAGAAAAACTTTTAACTCAATTAGAAATAGATTGCGGACTACCAGCCCTAGAGCGCACCGATCTCGCCGATTTAAACGCGGCAAATCCCGCTCCCACAAACCAAAATCACCAATTCCAATATCTGCGCCTGATTCGACTTGGCAGCCATTTGCTAGGAGTAATGGAACAATTTTATACCCGTTTTTACCATAGAAATTTTCACCCAAAAGCATCTGCTGTAACAGCATTATCAATTCCAGAAACAACTGCAAATTATTCTGGGAATGAGCAGATAATTCCTCGACTTACAGCACTGTTAGATGTAGCTTTGCAAGTAGCAGAAGAATATTTTAACTTGAAGCCCAAAGGCAGTTTGATAGACCGCTGCCGCCGTTTGGAACAAGCAGGCTGGGACTACATTTATCGAGAAGATATCAAAGATATTGCAGCACTTTGTCCTTTAGAAAGAGGATTAGCCGATCGCCTCGCTGAAGAAGCAAGTCTGCGAATGTGGCACATGAGACTTGTCGAAAGTTTCGTCTCCGTCACCGGCAGGTACGTCCAAGAAAAGCTGACCGCAGAACGTTTGGCAGAAACCACTTTATTGCTGTGGGACGTACTGACTCGGATCAAAGGCGGAAATCCTTTCGGCCGCCCTTCTTTGGGCAAACAGCGGGTGCAAATGACCGTGGGCGAACCGATATCCGTGGGCGATCGCTGGCAGGGATATCAAACCAGTCGCAGGTTAGCAGTTGCCGAACTCACTCAAGACTTGCAATCAGCTTTAGAACAGATGATTAAATCTTAAATTAGGCAGATCGGCAAGCAGTTCGAGAACAGAGGGAAGAGAGAAAAGGGAAGCAGGAATATAGAAGCAAGAAGCCGGAAGATATCTTGCCTTTCCGTTCCCGCTCCGTTTGTGCTTCGTGAAGCAAACAAGTTGTTATCAGCTTGAGGAAGATGTATAATAAACCCCTAATATCAGTCCCGGTTAATCATTCATAATAAAGTTGTTCGCTCTCCGTCCTTGAGGATTTTGAGGAGTTTAATGCTCACTACAAACTTAATTATAATTATTGAACCGGACTAGATATAACAATAAATGCTTGATAATTAACCACCGAAAATAACCGATGAATAACAAACCTATCGATTTGTCTACTAACTCAATTAAGGTAAAACTCCTGAATTATTTAGCCCAGGAATTGCTTACCCCACTCACTTCCGTCATCGGCATGGCGAGCGTATTGAACCAAGAAATTTACGGCCCATTAACCAGCAAGCAAAAAGAATATATCGACGTGATCCAAGACAGCAGCCAGTCTTTGCGATCGCTAGTTGAAGAAATTTTGGGACTGGCAGAACTTGATGAATCCGCTTTCACATTAAAGCGAACCGCAGTCGATATAGAAAGTTTGTGCCAGCAGGTTGTGACAAACCTGTTGCAGGCGGCAAGTAGACGAGAGCAAGAAATTAATTTGTCGATGGGGCCCGGGCCGCGCATCTGGTTAGCCGATAAAGATAAAGTTCAGCAAATGCTGCACCACTTAATTTTTAGCATTATTCAATCTGCTGGAGCAGGCAGCGTGATTCGAGTCCACGTTTCTCGGAAAGAAGATGGTATCAATATCGGAGTTTGGGTTTTTCATCCTTGGTTGGGAGAAAGTTTGCCCCATGCTAAACTCTACTCCGACTACTTGCTGAAGGTGGGATCGGCTAGCGGTGCGCGATCGAACTCCGAAACCTGCTCGGGGGATCTCGAATCGCAACTCCCGAGACAGACACAGGACTCCCAGCGATTAACGCTGGCATTTTCTGAGTTGGCGGCTTTGGTTGCCCAAAATGCCGCGGATAGCGCCCCAGTGTTAGCTGGTTACGGGGCAAGGGAACGCTTGGGGCTGCTGCTTTGCTGCCAGTTGGTGGAAATTCAAGGCGGCCAACTCTCGATTCAGGGCACTCCGGAATCTGGATATCGCTACGTGCTCTGGCTCCCGTGCATCAATGCTACGGAGTTGTTGGAAGGCTAAAAGCGGTTGATAGTTGACAATTGGCAGTTGACAGTTGATGGTTGATGGTTGTTATTGGTTACTTATTATTGGTTACTTGTTATTGGTTACTTGTTTGACAGCCAATAACGAATAACGAATAACGAATAACGAATAACGAATAACGAATAACAAATTTAAAGAAATGAATTCAGTTTGGCAACAGTTAACTATGGCAAATTTGCCGCTCTCTCAGTGGCAAAGTGGCAGTTATTTATTGAATTGGGCGATCGGCAATGCACGCAGTTGGCGGCAGAGTAGCTGGCTGATGCAGTGGGCTGAGCCCCTGGGTTTTGGTTTGCTGGCCTTGACGTTTGGTATGGGCCCGTTTGTGAACAATGCCCTGGTGGGGGTGTTGATGGGGGCTGGCGCTGCATTTTGGCTGCTGCTGACTGTTTCGGACGATCGCGCGATCGTCCTCACACCCATTCACTTGCTGGTACTTTTGTACTGGGGCATTGCTACCGTCGCCACCGCCATGTCGCCCGTCAAAGCCGCCGCTTTTACCGGTTGGAGCAAGCTAACGCTGTATTTGCTGTTTTTTGCGCTGATGGCGCGGATCTTGCGAGATCCCCGCTGGCGATCGTGGTTAATTGCCGTATATTTAAATGTCGCTCTAATTGTCAGTTTCTACGGCGTGCGCCAGTGGATTGATAAAGTGCCGCCATTAGCTACTTGGAACGATCCGACTTCTACTCAAGCCAATCTCACCCGAGTTTACAGTTTTTTGGGCAATCCAAACTTGCTCGGTTCCTATTTGCTGCCGGCAATTGCCTTCAGCGCCGCCGCACTTTTTGTGTGGAAAGGATGGGGAACCAAACTTTTAGCGCTGACGATACTGGTGGTGAATTGCGCGTGTTTGCGCTACACCGACAGCCGGGGTGCTTGGATCGGTTTTGTGGCTCTGCTTGTGGTGTTTTTAGTGCTGCTTTGGTACTGGTACAGCCCTTTGATGCCTAGGTTCTGGCGGACTTGGGCGCTGCCGTTAGGGTTAGGAGGTTTGGCTGGGGCGTTAATTTTGGGAGTGGCTTTGGTGGAGCCTCTGCGCGATCGAATTTCGAGTATGTTTGTCGGCCGCGGTGACAGCAGTAACAATTTTCGGATTAATGTTTGGACGGCGGTGACTCACATGATTCGCGATCGGCCAATTATCGGCATTGGGCCGGGAAACACTGCTTTTAATAAAGTTTATCCGCTTTATATGAAGCCAAAATTCACTGCTTTGAGCGCTTATTCCGTGCTGTTGGAAATTACCGTAGAAACTGGTTTTATCGGTTTAATGTGTTTCCTGTGGCTAATGACTGTTACTGTCAATCAAGGTTTGTCGCAGATCAAAAAAATGCGGGACGCGCAATTTAACAGCTCTAACTCGCAGGAAGCATCCCCAAATCTTAAATCAAATCAGGCGTTTTGGTTGATTGGGGCGATCGCAACTTTAGTCGGCATGATGGCGCACGGTTTTGTCGATACCGTTTGGTACCGACCAGAAGTTAATATGCTGTGGTGGCTGATGGTGGCGATTATTGCTAGTTTTTACAGAAATTCTCAGCAGCAGCAAGATTCAGCTTTGACTGAGGGCGAGTAGAGACAAGTGCTGGCGGGGTTTTCCCCCCGCCCGATGCGGGTACTAGCCAGAGAGATGCTGTAAATGGCGGTACCAGGTGGCTGTAGGAAGAACCCAATTATCAATAGTGATACCAGTTCAAAAAAAGAATGCAGCTTTATACAAGCTGCAAACCATCATAGTCATAAGTCATTTCCAATTCTTCAATTCTTTAATCTAAAATCTCAAATGGTATAAGGTGCGCAGTGCGCACCTACATAACACTACAACATACTACATACCTGTTGGTGTAAAGTGCTGATGTCGCACTCTAAAAAATTTCTTGAAAATAACTCTTATTGTTCGCTCTCAGAAGGCATGACGAATCCCGGACACGGATAATAACGGCCTCTATCTCTGCACCACTGCTGTCGATACGACTGATTCGAGTCGAACAGCGTTTCGACTGATTCATTCAGTGTGGGTTTAACAGTCGCAGGAGTTGGCAGTGCTGTTGAGGCTTGACTTAGCTCCAGTACCGTTATAATTGCCAGTATGGTTGATGAAAGCAAAACTGTGCGTTTCATTTATTTGTTTTTTCCTCTTTTAATCGTTGACGTGCCATTCCTATCCATATATCCTCATCGAATTCTTGAGAATCCGCATACTTTAGACAAATTTTCCACTGCGGTAGCGCTTCCTTCGTCTTTTTCATCCCTTCTAGGGCTTGCGCTTTTAAGCAGTAAGTTGCTGGTCTTTCACTATCAAGTTTAATCGCTGCATCCAGATGTTGCAATGCCTCTGAATATCTACCCTGTTTCAGCCGAGCCCATCCTAAATTTTTGAGTAAAGAATATTTTACTGGCTCGTCCTTAGCAAATTTCAAGCCTTGCAACAGCAAGTGAACGGCAGCAGGATAGTTTTTCTTCTCAATTATATACAATCGAGCCAGATTGCTGTAAGCAGCCGGCATACCTAGTTTGGCAGCTTGCAGATATTTTCCTTTGGCGCATTCTAAATCTTGCACCTCTTCGCAAAGCCATCCCAAATTGTAAAGAGCTGTTCGGCTTTTGGGGTCTATGGAGAGCGCTAAATCATATGCTTGTTGAGCATCAGCCAATCGATTGGCTTTGTAGTTCTCAAAGCCCCTATTGTTAAACAGCGATGCGAGTTCCGGTAACCCAAATTGCCAGCCGCCCAAGCCTACTGTTAATATCAGTATGAGGGCCGCCCACTTGGAATGATTATGTTTTTTTTCTGGCTCTTTCATAACATTAAAAATGTTAGCTAATGGTGTCGTTTTTAGCATATTTCAACTTTAGAGTTGGGTGATATTTTAGTTGCGAGATTTAATAGCCACCCTCATGGCATCATCATCTTACGAAATGAAGGAAGGCTTGAGCCCTTTTCTCATTTCTGGTTTGCAACTCCACAGCCAAATGTTTGCTTAATGCTGCGACTACGTAGATGTATTCGAGCATAGATTAATTCTTCGTGAGACTCCACAAGGAATCCGGATATTTTCAGGAAGAAGCAAGAAGGAAGGAAGCCGGAAGCCGGAATCGTGAGGCGAGAAGCTGGAATGTTGACGCTCCAATAAGTAATAATACTTAGTCTGGGCGGGCGACAGTATGTATCTGCAAGCTCTTGTGCAAACAAACATTTGCATACTTGGGGCGCTGCTCAGAGCAACGGCTCACAATAGTTTGATTATTTTTTTAGTCTCTACGGTAGTATCAGAGCGCACCAATTGAGTTTGCAGGCTGCGCTCTGATAGCACTGGTTAAGGTGTTGAATTTGAACCGGAGAAAAATCAGAAAACTGCTATTTCACGTTATAACTTTCAGACTGCAATCAAGAACAATTGCTTTGACGAGCAATGTGAATTCATACTCAACTTCAGCAACGCCTAAAATTGCTTCATCGCGCGCTGCATATCCCGGTTGTCTTCGCGTTTCTTCAAATCTTCGCGCTTGTCGTACAATTTTTTCCCTTTACCCAAACCGATATCAAGCTTTACCCAGCCGCCTTTCAAATACATTTTTAACGGCACTAAAGTCAAACCTTTTTCTTCGACTTTGCCGATTAATTTGCGGATTTCTTGCTTGTGCATCAGCAATTTGCGGGTGCGGCGCGGTTCGTGATTAAAATAGTTGCTAGCACTTCTCCAGGGGGAAATATGAACATTGATCAGCCATATTTCGCCGTCCCGAACTAAGCCATATCCGTCCCGCAAATTGGCTTTTCCTTCTCGAATAGATTTGACTTCGGTTCCCTTCAACTCGATGCCCACCTGATATGTCTCTATAATTTCATAGAGATGGCGCGCTTGTCTGTTGTCGCTAAGAATTTTGTACCCTGGACTTTTTTCGCTCATTTTTACCTCCGCTAAAATCATTATAACGCTAGCATTTCTGTAGAGAAAATAGAAGCTTGACAAAACTTAATTTACAGGTCTAGGCATTACCAATTTTGCTGAGCTAAGATGTCAGCAACCTGAATGTCAAGCGGTATCATGCAGCGCACGAATAGTCCAGATTCTAGAATTTCAGATTCTGTTACTCCCCCTCAGGCGGTTAATTTGGTTTGGCTGGCTCCTTTTTTACTGTCGCTCGCTTGGTTTTTAGCCAATATATCTGCTGTTAAGTGGCTGTTAGCCTCGTTTGTGGAGATACCGACACCGTACAAGATAGTAATTGGTTCTCTGATTGTAGCATTAGTAGTGCGATCGCTCAGTCAGGGCGATCGCCCGCCCGCATTTTCGGCAAACTTCGTTTTGAGGCGCTATCCGCTGCTATTGATGTTGGGTGCGAGTGTTTGCTCGATCGCAATTCAGTGGATAATTGAGATCCCACAACTTACCGTACTGCTATTTATTCTCGGAACTTACGGGCTGTACGGCTTGTTTACCCAGGCGAACGTTTGGCAAAAAAACTTGCCAATTGCCGGCTTGCTGGCTGGTATTTTACCCTTCAACACTCAGTTTAATAACGGATTGGGCTTGCCGGCGCGAGTCATAACTGCTCAGATAGTAGAACAATTGCTTTCAACCCTGCACGTTGGCGCTATTTCTTCCTACGATATCATCGTCTTGGAAAACGGCATCGCTCACGTTGACGTGCCTTGCAGCGGCATTAAAACCCTATTGGCGGGGACGCTATTTTTGCTAGCTGCTACCTGGTTAGAAAGCCGCAAATTAAGTTGGAAATGGCTAGCAATATGCGCTACCAACTTCTTAATCTTAGTATCCGCTAACGCTTCGCGGGTTGCCGTGTTAGTGCTGGTTGCTCAAGTTTGGCAACAGCCAACCTATGCAGAAATCCTGCACGTACCCCTGGGAATTGTCGGTTTAGTTTGCGCTTGTTTTTTAAGTTGGTTGATGCTGCAAAAAATTCCCAAACTTCCAGCAACCCAACCAATTGATTTTGACTCGCAACGGGATGCAGAAATTCTCAAAAATCAGCCTCTGGCAAAACCAGGACTAATTGCAGTCGTGGCTGTTTTGGCAGCATTTTCTCAATTGTATCATGTAGAAAGTGACAAATTAGCGATCGCCCCGCTGAAATTTCCGCAACAAATCGTATCCGAAGCAATCCCGCTGAATCCCAGCGAACAAAAATTCTTTGGCAATTACCCAGACACGCAAACACAAAAAAAGAGATTTGTGTCAGGCAACTTGCGCGGTTCCATGCTCACAGTAGCCAGCACCTCTTGGCAGACTTATCACGCACCAGAGCTGTGCTTTGTAGCCAGCGGCATCCCCGTCAATCGCATAGAAAAAAAACAGCTAACTCCTGCCGTAACTGCCCGCTGGCTATCTCTAAAAGACAACCAACTATCCGCAACCTACTGGCTGCAATCTTCCCAACAAACTACCGACAACTTCTTGTCGCGCATCCGCAGCGACATCACCCACAAAAATCATACTTGGGTGCTAATTTCCATTCTCTTTGACAGTTCCGTAAACCCAGAAAGTCCCGAAATCCAAGACTTCGCGACTACTGTACACAACACCGTCAATAATAGCTTAACAGCAGGAAAAAATGAAGAAATTAAAACAGGCATTTAATATAATTTTTCAGTCAATCTTTTGGCTGTGGAATTTGACATTTTTGTCAATTGTTTATCTGGGAATTTTGCCCTACCTAGCAATCCCGTTAGTGCAAGCCACAATAGACGGAATTATCCCCCTTGAATTTTCATTAACGCTAACAGCATTGATAGCAGTGCCAACAATATTTACCGTAGTCGGAGCAAGGCGTTTTAGAAAGCAACCGCTACAGCTAATGCGCTTGTTTTACGGAGTAGAAGCACCCTTATTTTTGCTCTGTTCAATTAGGTTATTCTTGCTGCGGGAACTGAATCCAGCTAGCTCGCAAATTATCGCTACAATCGTTTTGTGCATCGCAGCATTTTTTGTAGAAATGCTGTACGGCTATTTGGGAAAAAAAGCAAACCTTCAAGATACCTCAACACCTCAAGAAAATCCGAAAAAACCGCACCATTTGACTAGATTCATTGGAGAAAAGCCCCGTGCATGGATACAGTTAGGATTTCACAGCTTAATGCTGCTAGTTGGCATTTGGGCGGCAACCTTGCTAATGTTTTACGCACTACCAGTCGCTACTGTGACAATAGTTGGATTTTTTAGTTTTACCTGGGTGAAACCACTGATAGACTCCCTGGCATACAGTTCGTTAGAGATTATTTGGTGGCTGCCATTATACTTAATAATGTTTGGTTTTACCTCCAGCTTATTCGTGGCAATGCCTTCGCTTTACGGCTTTCTCTACATCCAATCTGGACGAAAAATATTACACAACTTTGCTTCCCAATACGGCAAAAATCAGGCAATCATGGGAAGCTTGGGCGTGATGGCAGCTTGGCTGGCAGTTTTCGCAGCTTTGCAGCAGCAGCCGCAAATTCAAGCATTAAAAATGCTGGCGACTCCCGCAGCGAATGAGACTGCACGTCAAACTTTATTAGCCAAGTCTGATATGATTCGATCGGGCTTAGTTAACGCTTATTTATCTCCTTACCGCTACCTCAGCACTGTGGGAGAAAATAACCACATTTCTGAGATTTACAAAAATACTTTGAGTTTGCCAGATAAATCGGCTAAAGTTGTCCAGAACAGCTACAATTATTTAATGTCGCCGTTTTTGTATCAAGGCTATAGGGCTGATGTTGAAAAAGCGGAAAAACTCTATGCTGGATTCTTCGATACCGAAATTCAAAAAGGCGACGCAGCAGCAGTAAAACACGCGGTACAATCAACATCTAACCGCGAAGAAGCTAAAGCAGGTTTGCTAAATGTCAATCAGGAAAAAGTATGGTTGCAGTCGCAAGAAGTTACAGTTAAAGAAAACGGCGATTGGGCTGATGTTCAACTCTACGAAGTTTACAAAAATCAAACGCCCAACTTGCAAGAAGTATTCTATTACTTTTCGCTGCCGGAAAGCGCCGCAGTCACAGGAGTTTGGCTGGGCGATACTGGCGATTTGAAAAGACGTTTTGCATTTACTGTGTCGCCCAGAGGTGCCGCCCAGCAAGTTTACAACCAGCAGGTGAGAGAAAATGTAGACCCGGCTTTGCTCGAACAAATTGGCCCGAAACAATACCGCTTGCGAGCTTTTCCAATTCCGCCTAAACGAGAGTTTTCGCGCACGCAAACTGACGCACCAACGGAGATGAATCTGTGGCTGACTTATAAAGTCATGCGGCAGCCGCAGGGTTGGGCGATGCCGAATTTAGCTGAAAAACGCAATATTTTTTGGAATCAAAATACTCGCCGAGTTATAGCGGGAAAAGAGATTAAGTACAGCGGGAAGGAGGCAAAAGAAACTTGGTTGCCGGGATTTGTGCCAGCAGTTTCGCAGCAGAAACTAATACCGCGTCTGACGAATTTGCCTGGAGGAAATACGATTTCTGCTAAGCCGCTGGTTGATGCAAATTACTCGCTACCCGAGGGCAAAAAGTTTGCAGTGATTCTGGATACTTCCCGCAGTATGGCGGGAGAAATGAAGGAGGTTAAGGAGACTTTTGAATGGTTGAAAGCAAATAGTTTAAAAGCAAATACGGTTGATTTGTATGTGGCGAGTGCAGCGGGGATGCCGCCGAAGTTGGTGGAAGATTTGCGGAGTTTTGATGTAGGAAAGTTAATGTTTTATGGTACGCTCCAACTTAAGGATATTCTGCAACAGTTTGCGAAGTTGCGCGGCGATCAAAGTTATGATACTGTATTCTTGGTGAGCGATCGCCACAGCTACGAGTTATCGGACGATCGCAAAAACACCGTTTCTCTAGCTGCACCCCTATGGACAGTGCATCTGGGAGGCTTACCACCCGGTTATGACGACGCAACTTTAAAGGTGATTCAAGATAGCGGTGGCGGAGTTTCTACCGATATCACAGAGGCGATGCAGCGAGTGGCGACGACAGCAGCATCGGGTAAATCTGTAGTTAATGTTGTTGATGGCTATGTTTGGAGTTACAGCAAAACTCCGAAGGTGGCGGCAGGGGTTCCGAAAATCACAGATGATCAAAATGAAGGTTTTAAACCGATAGCTGCGCGGCAGTTAATCACCGCACTTAGCAAAGAGAAAAGTTCCAATCAATTGACTCAATTGGATGCAATGCACTCGCTAGCTAAAACCTTTAAAGTCGTCACGCCTTATTCTTCGATGATTGTGTTGGTTAATGACGCGCAAAGACAGCAGCTAAAGGCGGCGGAAGCTAAAAACGATCGATTTGAAAGAAAGGTAGAATCTGGTAAGGAGGAGTTGACGAAACCTAGCAATCCTTTGAATGTTTCTGGGGTTCCGGAACCGGAAGAATGGCTGCTTTTGGTGGTTGGGGCGATCGGGCTTTTGACCGTTTTCTTCCGTCAGCGGCGCGCGAAAGTGATAGGTTGAGGGTGAAAAGTGCGATCGCCCAGGGACTCAGAAACCGGGTTTCTTCACCAAATCTCGGTGAGGATGTCCAAATTCTCGCAGAAACCCGGTTTCTTGCCTTCGCGCAAAGACTCAGAAACCGGGTTTCTTCACAAAATCTCGGTGAGGATGCCCAAATTCTCGCAGAAACCCGGTTTCTTGCGATCGCCCAGGGACTCAGAAAACAAGTAAATTATGACTAATCGATATCGACAAAAACGATCTCGCCCTCAATCTTTACCGGATAAGACTCCAGGGAATCGCTGGGTGCATTCAAACACTTACCAGTATCTAACATAAACCGATATTTGTGAAACGGACAAGTAATGATGCCGTTATTTACTTTCCCCATGTCGATCGGATATTCTAAATGAGTGCAAGCATTGCGGTAACAAGTGACATTTGCGCCTTGGCGATTCAAAATCAGCGAAGTATCCTCAACTTTTACCTTCAATACACCCCATTCGGGAATCTGATTTAGCGCTGTTATTTCTACCCACATATGATTTTTTGCTTTAAATAAATTATGACAGACTGATTGGCGATCCTGAAGTGCTATTATACTGATAATTTGTCACTCAAAATTCAAATTATGGCAAAATTACCAAACCAAACTATCAGCACTATTTTCAGATTGCAACAGCGGTTAGTTGCACTTCTGGATACAGCAACAGCAGCAGAATATTCCCTCTTACAGCAATTTGGCGAAACAGAGGAAACAATGCCTGAGTTAGAAGCAATTGATAATGTTAACGAACGCCTGAGAATTCCCTACAACCGTTTGCACAGAATCTTGCAACAGGTGGCAGAATCTCAACCAGCAGCAACACCCGATGTGCTAGACTTTTTGTATAGGACGATAGACCAGGGAGAGGCAATCGCCGATGCCTCAGAAGCCAGTATTCAAGAAATTAAAAGGAGTTGGAACCTGCCATGACTCAACAGCCCAGAATACCAGATTTAGAGACAAGACAGCAAAATGTTGCTAGGATGCGAGAATCTTGTCGCCTGCTTGATGTTTGGACGCTAAAATTAGATGAAGTCCTCGCAATGTTAGAAGCTGATAATCGCCGTCAGCGACAGGAACGTTTAGAGGGCAAATATCGGTGAGTGCAAGAAAAGGTAGCCGAGTCATAAATTACGTTGGCGATGCTTACATTTATTAGATTGAGTGATTAGGTTCAATCTGAAATATTTGTTTTCAACCAATTCACAAAATCAGCAAATGTCATTTCTTCCGTTAACACTAACTCCCGTTTATTCTCTAAATGCAGGTGAGGAACATTTTCACCTGCATATTCTGCCCCAATCCTGCCATACTTGAGCCGAATAGCACGGGGGTCAGGACTATTGTCAAAACCAGCTTCTACGCGATCGCCTTCTAAGACATAATACCGATATTTTCGTACTTCATCGCTGAACAACTCTGTAATCAACACCCGATAAATCCTATATTTAGCCTCAAGCCGCAAAATAGCCCTTAAGGGTGTCACATCATTAACATACTTTACCCCTTCAAAAGTAGCTTGAGCAAGGGCAATTACATCAGCAAAATATTCTGTAACTTTCGCGTCCAATCTCCTATCCCCTTATAGCAAAATTCCCAATCGGCTAAGTCAATCTCCCACAAATTATTAACCTTCGATTCAAGATTTATGATAAAAACTTCATCTTCAGAAACTCGCTGGTTAAAAGCGAGATAATCCATGCCATAAGTAGCCTGATACTGACCATTTCTTTGTCGAAGTTCAGCAAGTTTCGTTAAAATCTGCTCGATGGTATAGCGTTGGATTGCCAAATCCATAGCCGCCTGCAAATCACCCAAAGCACTCAACACTTCAACATATTCATCTTTGATTGATACTGTCACCATAATCTGACAACTGCCTCAATAAATTTATTTCGTACTTTGAACTTCCAGCGACTTAATCATTATCAAATTATAGTAACAAGGAATAAAGAGGAATAATAAGATTAACAGTCCTCTTAAGCGATCGGCAAACTGTCCAATGTCTCCTAGTCCAATGTCTCCTACGGATGAATCTGACTCAAAATCACCCGCAATCTGTCATAATCATCCTTCAACAAAACACTTAAATTCCTCCCAGCTTCCACCAACCAAGATCGATCGCGCATCCGCAACTGATAAATCTCCCGAATCGTCGCCGCTATCAGCGCATCCACCGGTGCATTCGTCACTCCCAGCAGCGTCCTCAAAAAATCCAACTGCACCGTAAAATCAATCATCTCATGCGGTTCGCAGCGATAAACCGCCTGGTGAATTTGTGGCGGGCGCGGCGGCAAATACTGATAAATTGTACCCCTCGATGGGCCGTGGCCGTTCAACCTTTCCGGCGGCTTCTCAAACCCCACAATCGCTACTCGAAACTCGGTTTTGAGCATCGCAAAAATCTGCGGTTGTTCTTCCCGCAACTCTTCCAGCGACAAACCCAAGGCGCGAGCTCTGTGCACGGAGTCGATCGGGCTAGTGGTAGCATAGTAAACCACGCCGTAGATTTGATTTTTTGACTCTTCATCTTCCGCCTTCACCCAACTCCCAAAAGGCGGCATCACCGGAAAACTCAAGTCATCCGGTTCCAAACATTGAGCTAAAAACTCCGTAGTTGCCGTCTCAATGACTTCAGCAATGCGATCGGGATGGCGTTCTTTGGTTGCAAACTGGGGTAAAGGT
This sequence comes from Microcoleus sp. A006_D1, assembly GCF_036702805.1. Taxonomy (NCBI): domain Bacteria; kingdom Bacillati; phylum Cyanobacteriota; class Cyanophyceae; order Oscillatoriales; family Microcoleaceae; genus Microcoleus; species Microcoleus sp. A006_D1. The sequence continues at coordinate 231,661 of NZ_JAUBVZ010000002.1, read as the reverse complement.
AAACGCATAGTTTAGTCAGTTGACAGTTGACAGTTGACAGTTGACAGTTATTATTTTTGAATCTCTCCCAATAATCAGTAACCAATAATTACTGACTACTGACTACTGACTATTGACTACTGACTAATTACTATTTCGCGCGGCCAGCCGTAGCATCCACGAGATCCAACTGCGACAGGCGGAACGTGATCAGCTTGTCCCAATTGCCACCTTCAAACAGTACCGCGACTTTCCCGTCGGTAACTCGCTGCACAAGTCCTTGAAAGCCGTAGTAAATCTCGCCCTTATCTTTAACTCGAACTGCCGAACCTGGAAAAATCATAATTGTTTCAAAGTTAAGTTTGACTGTTTATAGTTTACCGTTTCTGGTTTCTAGTTCCCAAGTAGAGCTTGGGAACTAAGCCAATCTTCGCCAACAGCAGACAAAGCTGGGAAACGAAAGTTTGTGAGACTTCTCCCACAAACTCTTGTGGGGCAGGCCGGAGAGTCTGCCCTTGACGAACTTTTGGATGAGATGTCTATTAGGCTAGGGCTGCTACAGAAACTTTACCAGCAATCCGACCCGCGATCGCCCGCAACTCCCTAGCCGAAGCAGAATCCGGTTGCCCCACCACAATTGGCACACCCGAATCACCACCTTCCCGCAACGGAATTTCCAGCGGAATGCGGCCTAACAGCGGCACTCCCAACTCAGCAGCCGTCCTTTCCCCGCCGCCGGAACCGAAAATATCGTACTGCTTGTCGGGCATATCCGGCGGCACAAAATAACTCATATTTTCCACAATTCCCAACACCGAGACTCCCAACTGTTGGAACATCTTCAATCCCTTGCGGGAGTCCAACAAAGCCACCGTCTGCGGCGTCGTCACAATCACCACACCAGCCATCGGCACCGCTTGCGCCATTGTCAACTGCGCGTCTCCTGTACCCGGAGGCATATCGACAATCAGATAGTCTAAATCGCCCCAATTCACCTGATACAGGAACTGCCGGATGATCCCGTTCAACATCGGGCCGCGCCAAATTACAGGTTGGTCTTTCTCAATTAAAAACGCCATCGACACCAATTTGACGCCGTAGTTGAATGCGGGTTCGAGGCTTTCCCCACTTTTTCCGTCCCTAACCATGACTTTCGCGTCACCCAAACCCAACATATTCGGGTCATTGGGCCCATAGATATCGGCATCCAGCAAACCGACTTTAGCGCCGGTTTGCGCCAGGGCTACAGCCACATTTACCGCCACCGTGCTTTTGCCGACGCCGCCTTTACCGCTGGAAATTGCGATAATATTTTTAACGCCTTCAATGCCTTGCCGATCGACCATTCCTTTCTGCTGCGGAGTCTCGGCTGTCACCTCCACGGTCACTTTTTCCACTCCCGGCAACTGTTTGACCGCTTTTTGGCAATCTTCAACAATAAATTCTCGCAGCGGGCAAGCAGGCGTTGTCAGCACTAAAGTAAAACTGACGACACCGCCGTCAATTTTGATGTTACGAATCATGTTCAATTCCACCAAACTTTTTTGTAGTTCGGGGTCTTGCACAGGTCGCAGGATTTCTAAGACTGAACTAATATCGAGTGTATTGGGCATTGTGTTCTCCACCATAGCTCTGCAATTTTGTCAACGAATTTTCGATCGCAGGTTTAAGTATATTTTTGTTGCTATTTTTTAATGTAACTTCATTGCGATCATTTGCAGACCTGCGGTGGCATAATTACAGGACTACTGGATTTGGGAATCATCGCCCATCTAAAACTCAAATCTGACAACAGAAATTTTATGACAGTTTCTACAACACTTAAAACCGCCACTTCCCCGTTTTTGCCGCCCGCTGACTCTAGAGCTAGAGTCAGCAAATTTATGAAAAGCCTACAAGACGAAATTTGTCAATCCCTCGAACAGCTCGATGGGGGTGGCAAATTTAAAGAGGATTCTTGGGAACGCTCCGAAGGCGGGGGCGGACGTTCTCGCGTCATGCGCGAAGGCAATGTGTTTGAACAAGGGGGAGTCAATTTTTCCCAAGTTTGGGGCGAAAGTTTGCCTGCTTTGATTCTGGCCAAGCACCCAGAAGCTGCCGGTCACGATTTCTACGCCACTGGTACTTCGATGGTGCTGCACCCCCGCAATCCCTATTTGCCTACGGTTCACCTGAATTTCCGCTATTTTGAGGCGGGCCCGATTTGGTGGTTTGGCGGCGGTGTCGATTTGACTCCTTATTACCTGTTGGATGAGGATGCAGCTCATTTCCACAAAACTCTGAAAGCAGCTTGCGACAAACACCACTCGGACTATTATCCGACTTTTAAACTCTGGTGTGACGAATATTTCTACCTCCCGCACCGCCAAGAAACCCGCGGCATCGGCGGTCTGTTTTTTGACTACCAAAACGCTCAAGGCCCGCTTTACCGCGACCAGAATGTCAAAGGGAAAGCTGCTGAGTACAGCAAGAATGCCGGACACCCGGAACCCAGAAGCTGGGAGTCGCTGTTCGCCTTCGTACAGGACTGCGGCCGCGCATTTTTACCGGCTTACACCCCGATTGTGGAAAAGCACCGATCGAAAGCATACGGCGATCGCGAGCGCGATTTCCAACTTTACCGCCGCGGTCGTTACGTTGAATTTAACTTAGTGTACGATCGGGGCACGACCTTTGGCTTGCAGACCAACGGACGCACCGAATCGATTCTGATGTCCCTGCCGCCTTTGGTACGCTGGGAATATTGTTTCGAGCCAGAACCCAACTCTCCAGAAGCTGAACTATACTCAAAGTTCTTAAAACCGCAAGATTGGGCAAATTGGATGCCTCAGCAGTCACCGACCTGAGTTAAACTACTGGGAAAGTAACCACCGCGATAAATAGTAATAAATTTGAGGGAAGGGTCAGTGATTCATATTGATCAAAAAACCCACACGCTTCAAGACGGTACAACAGTTATCGTCTTAGCACCGACAGGACGGTTGGACATCACGACAGCTTGGCAATTCCGCCTCAAGTTGCAAGAGTGTATTTCCAAACTCAGCCGCCATGTCGTAGTGAATCTTGGTCAGGTTAACTTTATAGATAGCTCTGGTCTGACCTCGTTGGTTGCAGGTATGCGCGATGCGGATAAAGTTAAGGGCAGTTTCCGCATTTGCAATGTTCATCCAGAAGCCAAACTGGTGTTTGAAGTCACCATGATGGATTCTGTCTTTGAAATCTTTGAAACCGAAGAAGAAGCTCTAGAGGGGGTGCCGCGCGCAAGTTAAGCACTCCTGCTTGTATAGATTGCGGTGTAAGGGCAATTTAAGCTTGAGACTCGCCCAGCGCGCAGGAACCCAGCAAAATAATAGGAAGCAGGTAAAGTCTTGCCTGCTTCCTTCTGCATTCCTGAAAAATTTGAGAAGACCGGGCGGTTGAAACCGCGTCTACACAAACTTTCACGTGCCTCCGCAGGTTGAAGAAGACCGGGCGGTGAAAATTACGTGATCTTCTTCTTTAGTCCGCGGAGGCGGACTTTGTTTGTCTAGACGCGGTTTCAACCGTACGTCTGATCTTTGTTTGTCTAGACGCGGTTTCAACCGCCATCTGATCTGATCCCAAGCGTATTGGCCAATATCTCAGAAGCAAAATCCTGACGCTTCACAAATCTAAAAGGGCCCATTAAAGCTCCCCAGATAGCCTTGCCTGTCGTGGGGCTAATTCCTTTGTCGTAGCTCAGAAATTCCTCGTCTGCGGCTTCAAATCCCAAGTCTACTTGGTAATTTTGCCCATCGTAGGTAAAGCCGCAGCGACTCCCCGCAGGCAGAGATGCTCGAAAGCGATAGCGATTTGAGCCTAAATTTTGCACCGCAATGCCGAGGGTGCAGCCCGGGAGGAGTTGGATTTGGTCGCTAGTTAGCTTTTCGAGCAACTCCCGATCGCGACCGGCTCCTTTGACGGCTGCAATGTCCTTAAACATATAATACTGAGCTTCTATCTCTCCGGGCGCTGTCTTCACCTGTCTCAGTTGCACTATGCGCGGGCGGTAGGGCTTGTCTAGTTCCAGAATGTTCGCTTGTTCGGCAAACAGGGCAATGCTGGGCTCGGAAAATAGAGGCACGGGCAGGGGTCTTTGCCACATACGAAGGTGTACGTACCAAGCTGGGTCTGCTAGCGCTTGTTCCCGATTGTCAAATTCGCCCGCCATGTACTGGGCTAAAGCTGTTAATTCAGGAGAAATTTTCATGTTTGTTTGATTTTTGAGGGTTTTAGCTTGACAATTAAAAAATATTGTGCTAACAGAGAGCAGAGTCGGCAAAGTCACAAGATTAGATGTTTGACCGATCCCGGCTAAGGTATGATTGTAAAGATACTTGGCTTTTGTCCTGGTATTGCGACATATTAATTGTTGCTGCCGATCGCCCGCAAAATCTTCTCCATAAAATTTTGCCTCGCTGTCTCGGCGGCACAGCTAAAAAAACTGGCAATTTTTGTTAGCCCGATCGCCGATCGACTCCCACGATTTTACTCACGCCGCGCCGTCCCATGCCGCTGCTGCAAAATTATTTATCTATAAGACTCAGGTGAACAATAACCGTACTGTTTCAGATACTAAGCGTAGTTTCTATACGATTCACACTCGACCGATCAACTCAATTTACCGACGAGTGGTGGAAGAGTTGATGGTAGAAATGCACTTGCTTTCGGCGAATGCCGATTTTCAATACGACCCGATTTATGCTTTGGGCGTGGTGACAGCTTTCGATCGATTCATGCTCGGGTACGCCCCAGAAGCAGACAGACTTTCGATTTTTAACGCTTTGTGCAAGTCCCTAGAAGACGATCCCGATCGCTACAAACATGACGCTCACCGCTTGGAAAGCTTGGCAGGCCGACTTTCCGGCTCGGAGTTGCTGTCGTGGCTCGATCGCTCCACCAGCTTTGAAGATGCAGGAGATTTGCAAGCGTCTTTAGGGGCGATCGCCGGCAACGCTCAATTTAAGTACAGTCGCTTATTCGCGATCGGCTTATTCTCGCTGTTAGAAAAAGCTGACCCCGACATGGTAAAAGACCAAGCAACTCGCAACGACGCGATCGCCAAAGTCAGCGCGGCATTGCACCTGCCTGAAGACAAAGTTAGCAAAGATTTAGATTTGTACCGCAGCAATTTGGAAAAAATGGCCCAAGCGCGAATAGTGCTTCAAGATGTCATCCAAGCGGAACGCAAAAAACGGGAAAAGCGAGACACCACCAAAGTTACCGCCAGCCCGACTGCCGACTCTTCTGACAGCAGCAATTAATCGTTTGAAGGAAGAAGGAAGAAGGAAGAAGTTTTTTATTAAATAAAAAAATACAAAACTTCTTCCATTTAAATTTTTGGTTCTTGAATTCTGACCAAGAATTTCTTGATGGTACAAGCCCCCGGATTGATCCGTGGAATCAATCCAAAATGTAAAATCTAAAATCCTCAAGCCCCCGCATTTATCCGTGGGGTTAATCTAAAATCTAAAATCTAAAATCTAAAATCGATTGACAGATACCTTCTGCCTTCAGATAAATAATGTTGGTGGCTCAAAAACTAGAAATCCCGCTTTCTCAAGAGAGCGGGATCGACTTAACTGGCAAAGTGAGCGGTTGGTGGCGGTACTAAGGCTGCTGCTCAAAATTAGTGGCGTTAGCTTGCAGCCAAGTGCTTAGCTGTGAAAGAACTTCGTTTCCAGAAGACTTTCCCAAAGCTGTGGGGTTTGGGGTATCTGGCCTGTCCAAGTTGCGGGCGATCGCGGAGTTGACTTCTTTGGAAATCAAATCGTGAAGTTGCTCTTTCGCCCTAGCCCTTTGAAAGTGAGCTCCCTCTTCCGTAGTAGCGTACAGAGGTGGCAGCCTATTTAAAGCATAAGCCGCAATATCTCCCACATCCAGACTCAGGTCGCTCGTCGCCTCAATTTCAGCCACCCTAGCGATCGCATCGCTCAGCACCAACTCTTCCATCACGTTGATGAACTGTTTGCGCGGCAGAACCACAACTTCCCCGGTCAACAAAGCTCCCATCAGGCGATCGAGAGCCATGTACTCTTCGATCGACAATTCCGAAGCCGTATTGCAGATCCGTCCCACCTCAGCTTCCATAGACGGCGTTAAATAGCCATCTTGCAAAGCCTGTTCCACAATTTTTTCAATACTCATATATGCTTCCCGCTCAACGGCATCATTAATACAGTTTTGTTTTGTAAAGACGCGATAGCTGGCGTCTGGAGATTCGAGTTTTGAGTGCCGAGTTGAGAATTTTCATACAAATCCTAACTCAATACCGATCGCCCAGAAAAGTTATCAGCAGACCCCAGCCACAAACTTACCCCATAATTGACGGCTTTATTCATCAAAATCGGTAAAATTTACTACTCAACTCCCTGAAGCCGCCAAGGTACCGGATCGACGGACTGCCCGTGCACGTAAAGTCCCCAGTGGAGGTGAGGGCCTGTCGAAGCCCCCGTAGACCCCAAAGCACCGATTACTTGACCGGCTTTCACGAAATCGCCTTCCTTGACATCAATCCGGCTCAGGTGCATCAAAATACTTGCTACCCCTTGACCGTGATCGATACCGACGACATTCCCGTGGATTTTGAACCCTTGGGATTCGCGTCCCACCAGAGACACCCGACCGGCGGCCGGTGCGACTACAGCAGAACCGTAATCACCGGCGTAATCGACGCCGCGGTGGTAGTAGTCTTTAGCAAATACTCCATTATAGTACCGGCGTACCCCGTAAATAGTGGTAATTTCGCCGGAGTTGGGGCGCAACAATTTGCCATCCCAGAATTTTTGGGGTGTCACCAGTGCTTTAAATGCGTCTACGCGATCGAATTCGGCATCTGTACCTTCGGAGTCTTTACCCGGGGGTAGCCAGATCGACTGAGTGGGAAAATCTCGATCGCGCACCTGCACGCTCAACTTCTGCACTTGTCCGTCGCCTGAGACTTGAAGCAGGCGGGCACCGGGTTTCTCTAGCGGCGTCGTCGGTACCAGGGCCCGAAAGCGGCCGTTGCCGATCGCAAACGCGGGGTAATTTTGCTGCTGTACAGAAACTTTGGGAGTTTCCCCGCCCTTAGCGTCAACCTGAATGATTACTGACAGCGTATCTCCCAGTTCGGGATTTGGTGGCGTCACCACTACCTGCAAAGCTTGCACCGGCAGGGCAAAACTCAGAAAGCCCGCCACAATTGGCGCGATCGAACTAGCCTTCTTATGGTTTGCTGTGAACTGCCACCACCGCTTTACCAGGCCCGCAACTATTTGGGTACTTAGCCCGCAGTTACCTGGATTCACACTCATTGTCATAGTTAGCTGTCCTTAACCTTTGTCTAGCTGAGATATTTTAACTATATAGAAACCGAGTCATTTTTTTTGACTAAAAGCCAAGTTCGGTCTCTAGAGTCCGAAGACAAAAATAACCAGTCAGCTAGAGATTCACTTCACCGCACACGACATCATTAAAACCCAACCTACATCCAGAATTAAGCAGTCATTTTGAGGGAGCCAGAGCAGCAATATAATTAAGTGTCGCAAACTTAAATCTTGATTTTTGGCCGAGCCGGGAATTCTTAGAAAAAAACACAAAACTCTAAAACTAATTATCCAGTATAGCGGGTAAATCGGCTGGTTGGGCTTGACTAAAAACGATTTTAACTAATCTTTTTTTGCCGCGAGTCGATCTCTGAACGTACAGCGCGATCGAACCGCCTCTCGACACTCATGCGATCTAGGTGAAACACTACCACCAATCAAGCAGCAATGCGCCGATCGACTTGCCAGAGGTTAATCTTTTTTTGCACAGTTTAACTGCGTTCTCTCGGAAAATAGTTGGTTCTATAGTTGCAGTTGCCCTTGCTCCCCAACAGCAGCCAACTGGTCAAACACAGTCAACTCATTAGATACTATAATATAACTTTATAATTTTTTCATAAAGTTGTGCAAGAAGACTTCCGACTGATCGTTGACTTAGTTCTAGTTCTCGCTGCTGCCGCAGCAGGAGGACTCTTTGCATCGCTGTTGCGACAGCCGGTAATTCTCGGCTATCTCCTGGGAGGGATCGTAGTTGGGCCCGCGGGTTTGGGGCTGATTAAAGAATTAATTCAGGTAGACACCCTGGCAGAATTCGGCGTTGCTTTTCTGTTGTTTGCCTTGGGAGTTGAGTTTTCTTTCGCCGAGCTCCAAAAAGTTAAAGCGATTAGTTTGGGCGGTGGGGGCTTGCAAATTGTGCTGACGATCGCCATTACTACTGCAATTTCCTTGGCTGTAGGCTGGGTAGAATCGCCCGCTCAAGGCGTGTTTTTAGGAGCGATCCTGTCGCTTTCCTCGACAGCAGTTGTACTCAAGTGCTTGATGGAGCGCAATGAAGGCGGTACTTCCCACGGGCAAGTCATGCTGGGAATATTAGTAGTTCAAGATTTGGCATTGGGGCTAATGCTAGCAGTTTTGCCGGCGCTCAACCAGCCCGCAGAGGCGATCGGCATGACGGTAGCGTGGGCCCTGCTGCGGATCGGCTTATTTGCTGCCGGTGCTGTAGTCGCGGGCATTTGGCTCGTCCCGCAATTGCTGCGCTACCTCGCAAAAACAGAAAGTCGGGAACTGTTTTTGCTGGGAGTTGTGGTTTTGGCTTTAAGCATTGCCCTGCTGACAGAATATTTGGGTTTCTCGATCGAGATGGGCGCCTTTGTGGCGGGTTTGATGATTTCCGAGGTGGAATATGCCGACCAAACTCTAACTTACGTTGAGCCTTTGCGAGATATTTTTGCATCCTTATTTTTTGTCACCATCGGAATGTTAATCGACCCGGTGTTTCTCTGGAACCATCTAGAATTAATTCTGGGACTGGTATTTCTAGTATTTGTCGGCAAATTCTTGATAATAACGCCCATCGTCCGACTATTTGGCTATCCGCTAAAAACAGCATTAATCACAGGTTTGGGCTTGGCTCAAATCGGAGAATTCTCCTTTGTGCTCGCTAGTTCCGGCCAAGCCTTGGGACTGGTTTCGCGAGACGTTTATCTGTTAATTTTAGGAACGACAGCAGTCACTCTGGTACTGACGCCGTTTGTATTGAGAAGCGTGCCGCAGTTATTCAATTGGGCGGAAAATTTCGGGCCTTTGCAGCGCTATTTTGACGAAACATCTCAACCTGTGGAAATAGCTGAAAATTTGCCGGAACAAAATCATGTTGTGGTTTGCGGCTACGGGCGAGTTGGCAGAACTTTAGTCAAAGTGCTGCAAAGTCGCAACTGTTCAGTTGTGGTGATCGATGAGTCGGAAAGCAGAATTCAAGAGTGCAGAGTGCTAGGAATTCCCTACGTTTACGGGAATGCTGCCAGCTTGCACGTCTTGGAATCTGCGGGGGTGGAACGGGCCGCATCAATGGCGGTGACGCTTCCCGATCCTATGAGCACTCGTTTGTGTCTGAAGCGGGCTTTAGAATTAGTCCCGGATTTGGATATTGTGGTGCGGGCTAACAAAGATAAAGACATTGAACTGCTTTACCAACTGGGCGCATGGGAAGTCGTGCAGCCTGAGTTTGAGGCGAGTTTAGAATTGTCTTCCCACTTGCTGGCTGGGATGGGAGTCTCGGCAATGGCGATCGGGCGAGAAGTCCAGCAAATTCGCAGCAGCCGCTATCTGGAATTGCGGCCGCGACGCGAACAAGAGGCGGTTTCGCGGGATTTGAAAGTGGCGGTTCGAGATATGAACAGCGAGTGGTACAGTTTGCCCGAAGGTGCTCCGATCGCCGGCATGACTCTGGAAGAAACTAACTTGCGGCAGTTGACAGGGGTCAGCGTGATGGCGATCGTCCGCGAAGATGGCGAGGAAATTGATTATCCTAACGGGAAGGCTGCTTTGCTGTCGGGCGATCGGGTTTTGGTAGTCGGAGAACCGGAAGAACTTGTCAGTTTTGAGTTGCTGGCGAAGGGGGAAATTGCCGTTCCGCAAGGCGACAGTTCTTGTCAGTGGCTGAGGCTGCCAGAAAACAGCCCTTGGGCGGGCCAAAAACTCTCAGAGGTAGATTTGCTGACTCAGTATGGGGTGCAAGTGCGGGCGATCCGCCGGGAAGGGAAGTTTACTCGCTGGCCGGACGGAACTACTGATTTGCAAGAGGGCGATCGTTTGCTGCTGTGCGGTGGTTTATACGAGTTCGGCTTGATGCAGCGGACGGCCTCGCCTCCGGTGCCGCAACCTGCCTTAAAGCTGCCTTTTGTTACCGCACAGGTTAGCGAAAAGCTGTTTAGCGATTAGTCATTAGTCATTAGTCAGTTGACTGTTGACTGTTGACTGTTGACTGTTGACTGTTGACTGTTGACTGTTGACTGTTGACTGTTGTCAGATGTTGAAGGAATAGGGAAGAAGGAATAGGGAAGGAGGAATAGGGAAGGAGGAATAGGGAAGGAGGAAGATTTTTCCGATCTCCCAGTCTCTCCCTCTCCCCATCTCCCCCTCTCCTCACCCGTTGGGTTTGATATAGGCAATTGCCGATCGCGAGATCAGAATTTGTGTTTCTGAGGCATCGAGGAGGCAAATGCAGCTATGATCCTGCCAAAAAATTCTGCCCGCTAGCAAGTCGCCGGTCATGAGTTTGATTTCTACCTGTTCTTTGTCTTTGATGTAGCTTTGTATTAGGCGAATGCTGGGCAATCCTGTCTCAAATTCGGACATACTGGGAAATGGGTAATTTGGTCATCACATTATCTAATAGTCCTGGGGGCACTCGATCGGTCAGAAACCGGGTTTTTTTACGAAAATACTGGATCGAAGCCTGGAATACCGATGAAAAACCCGGTTTCTTTGGTATTGCGTAAGTCCTGTCTAATCAGTTTTAACCAAAAGAGGTTTGTTTTTATGCCGATCGAGTTTGCGAAGTATCACGGACTGGGCAATGATTTTATTCTGATTGACAACCGCCACTCGTCAGAACCAGTTTTAACACCAGAACAAGCTGTGTCCATGTGCGATCGACATTTCGGGATCGGCGCAGACGGCGTGATTTTTGCTCTTCCGGGTCAAAACGACACTGACTATACGATGCGGATTTTTAACTCCGACGGTTCGGAACCGGAAATGTGCGGCAACGGGATTCGCTGTTTGGCTAAGTTTATCGCCGATTTGGAAGGTGAGAAGGCGAAAACTGAGTATCGCATCCACACTCTGGCGGGTGTGATTAGCCCCGAATTGCGATCGGATGGTCAAGTCAAGGTGGATATGGGACTTCCCCGGCTGCTGGCTGCGGAAATTCCGACAACTTTGGCTGCACCGGATGCCAAAGTTATAGATGTGCCGATCGAAGTTGCTGACAAATCTTGGTCTGTTACTTGCGTCAGTATGGGCAATCCTCACTGCATTACCTTTGTAGACGATGTTTCGGCTGTTGCTTTAGAAACTGTCGGGCCTGTGTTCGAGCACCACCAAGCCTTCCCGCAGCGTACAAATACGGAATTTATTCAAGTTATACGATCGAACTACGTAAAAATGCGGGTGTGGGAAAGAGGCGCAGGTGTTACTCTAGCTTGTGGGACTGGTGCTTGTGCTGCTGTGGTGGCTGGGGTGTTGGTCGGAAAGTGCGATCGGACAACTGCCGTTGAACTCCCCGGTGGCGTTTTGGAAATCGAATGGGCAGAAGTTTCTGGGCGGATTTATATGACTGGGCCGGCACAGCGAGTATTTACTGGTTGTCAGTAGTCAGTTGACAGGTGACAGTTGTCAGTTGACAGTTGTCATCAGTCAGAAAGAGTTTTTTGTGGAATTGACAAACAAGGAAAATTATTGAATTCAAAATTTTTCTTTAATTATGAAGAATGCTCAATGACTAATGCCTTGTGCCTTCTGAAGTCATTGGCTGAAAACTGATTACTGATGACGGATAACCAATGACTAATGACAACTGTCAACTGTCAACTGACAACTGTCAACTGACAACTGTCAACTGACTAGAATCTAAAATCTAAAATCTAAAATTTACTAGGTGGATGTGCATGGCTGGAGGTATTTATCTGATTCAGGACGACGACAGGCTGGTAGAAATGATGGAACAGCCCTACGACTCGGAAGACCAGTTACAAGACTTGCTAGTAACTTATCCTAACTTGATCGCCGGAGACCAAATCGATCGCGCGACGGCGCGCAGGTGGCTGTTAATTTCGCGGGAAGCAGCAGTGCCCACCGAGGAGGAAAGTGCCGTTCAATGGTCGCTGGATCATTTGTTTATCGACCAAAATGCAGTTCCTACTTTGGTGGATGTCAGGCGAACTCCGAATGCTGCACTCCGGCAAAAAGTTTTGGGTCAGTCGATCGACTATGCTGCTAATGCGTTGGTTTATTGGCCGATCGATTCCATTATTGCTCTGTTTGAAGCTAATTGTCGCGATCGGGGTCGCGATCCAGAACAGATTTTTGAAGAGTTTCTCGGTGCGGATGCTAATGAAGACCTATTTTGGCAAAAGGTTAAAACCAATTTGCAAGCGGGTAAAGTTCGCCTAGTATTTGTAGCTGACGAGATTTCCGCTGAAATGCGCCGAGTTGTCGAATTTCTCAACGAACAAATGGACCCGGTTGAAGTTTTAGCCCTGGAAATTAAGCAATATGTGAGTGAAGATGGTTTGAAAACTTTGGTTCCCAGAGTCATCGGTCAGACATCCGAAGCACAGCAGAAGAAATCCAATGCAACGCGCGAAAGAAGGCGCTGGGATGAATCGTCATTTTTTGCGGAAATCAAAGCTAGACGGGGCGCGGACGAAGCGCAAATGGCAAGAGAAATTTACCTTTGGGCGAAAGGTCAAGAACCCGAAGTTCAAATCCAGTGGGGAACGGGGGACGCCTACGGCGGTTTCGCCGCCCAATTGCCTCAAAAGGGCAAAAAACCATATCAGTTATTCACTGTAGATATTGCTGGCAGAATGGAGATTTCTGCTGACAATTACGGTTCCCGGCCGCCATTTAATGCAGAACAAAATTGGCTGGAATTGAGAAATAAGCTGAGTTCTATCGGTCTGTCGCTGCCTACAGAACCTGGGGAAAGAAGGTCGCCGAGTCTCGCTTTGTTTACTTTGCAAGATGAATTTGCCCTCCAGCAAGTTATGGAAACTTTTAACTGGGTAGTTGACCAAATTAAAAGCTTGTAGTCATTGGGAATTGGGCATTGGGCATTGGGCATTGGGCATTGGGCATTGGGCATTTAAATTAGACATCGACCATATTTCTTGTGGAACAGGCATCCTGCCTGTTCAAAACTGGCTTTTCTGGAGATGTCTATTGTATATTCAGGGCAGGCGGGACACCCCACAAGACTTTGATTCTTTTTTGATATACAATTTAAATGCAGAGCAGCTTATCACCAACAACTAACCAATAACCAATAACCAATAACCAATAATTAATAGCGAATGTTGGCTTGTTTCAAACGCCGCAATGCTTCTCCAAGTCGATCGCAATCTGCAATCAAACTAATCCTCACATATCCTTCACCACCAGGCCCAAAAGCATTACCAGGAGTCAGAACTACACCCGTTTGCTGCAAAACATTCAGGGCAAAATCAGTCGAACTCATGCCGCGAGTACAAGGAACCCAAAGATACATTGCAGCCAGAGGTTTAGGAATATTCCACCCCAATTCTGCCAATCCTGCAACCATAAAATCGCGACGAGTCCGGTAGCGTTCCTGCACTTCGTGCAAGTAACTGTCGGGCAATTGCAGCGCTGTTTCTGCTGCTGCTTGCAAGGCGGAAAATATGCCGTAATCTAGGTTAGTTTTTAAGGTGCGTAAACCTTGAATTATCTTGCTATTTCCTACTACAAAACCAACACGCCAGCCAGCCATATTATAGGTTTTAGACATCGTGTGAAATTCGACACCGATTTCTTTGCCACCGGGAATTTCTAATAAACTTGTCGGTTGATAGCCGTCAAAAGCTAACTCCGCATAACACAAATCGTGAACCAGCAAAATTTGATGTTTGTGCGCGAAAGCCACAATATCTTTGTAAAATTCGCGGGGTGCCGTCGCTCCGGTCGGATTACTGGGATAATTAAAGTAGAGAATTTTTGCTTGTTCAGCTACGCTGTCGGGAATGTCGCCTAAATCAATTACCCAGTCGTTTTCTGGTTTGAGGATGATGTTGTGAACTTTGGCACCGGCGATAATCGGGCCGCGAAATAATACCGGATAAGCGGGACTTGGTACTAATACTAAGTCGCCGGGATTGATATAGGCGATCGCAAAATGTGCTAAACCTTCTTTAGAACCCAATAAAGGTAATGCTTCGCTTTCTGGATCTAATTCAACATTGTAGCGGCGACTATACCATTTAGTAATTGTACGACGAAAACTGGCAGTTCCTTCAAACGGTGGATAGCCGTGATTTGCGGGATTTTGGATAGCTGCGACGGCGGCTTCTACTACTGGTTGAGGAGTGGCACCGTCGGGGTTTCCCATTCCTAAATCTATTAAATCTAGTCCTTGTTCACGGGCGCGGGCTTTGAGTTCGTCGAGACGGGCAAATACGTAGGGCGGTAGTGTTTGCAACCTGTCAGCAGGGCTAATCCAATCCAATGTCATTTGTTGTGTATCAGTTATTAGTTGTTTTCCGGGTTCGTAGTCAGGACTTCAGTCCTTTCTAGCACAATACGGTTTAGTTAAGTTAACAATGTTTATTCCCCGGAGATCCCCCTAAATCCCCCTTAAGAAGGGGGACTTTGAGAGCTTTCTTGTCCCCCCCTTCTTAAGGGGGGTTAGGGGGGATCTGTCTTAATGGAACCGTATTGCTTTCTAAAACAGTTTTTTTCAGGACTAAAGTCCTTACTACAAACTGTTTTAATTCTTGATTCTCAATTCTCCCACAGGTGCGGTAGTAGAAACCATCGCCGCCATTAATTGTTCGGGAACGACTTTAAATGGCAGTCTGTGGATGTCGGAATTGGGATTGCAAGCTATTTCGGCGGCGCGCTGCAATTGTGTGAGGCTAACGTCTCCGAGTCCGAGGTTGTCTAAAGTTTGAGGTAATCCAATCTCGGCGTAGAATTTTAGCAGTTGCTGTCTCGCGGTGGCCGCGAGTTGATTATTTTGCAGCATTTCTTCTAAGCGTAGTTGCACTAAAATACCGTAGGCGACTTTTTCGCCGTGCAATGTGCCGTGACTTGCTAATAGATGAGTTAGACCATTGTGGACGGCGTGGGCGGCGACGGTACGACATTGGGCTCCGCCAATTCCGCCGATTACTCCTGCTAGCAAGACGACGGCATCTGTGACTTCTTGCCAGGTTTCGCTACCAGGTTCTTTGAGGGCGGTGGCTGATTTTTGGAACAGGATATCGCGCAGGATTCTAGCTTGTTGGACTGCGGCAATGATCATTGTTTGTTCGGAGTGTCCGCTGCTGACTGATGCTTCGTACCATTTGGCGATCGCATCTCCGATTCCTGCTACTAATGTCCGCTGCGGTGCAGTTTGAATTAAGCCGTAATCCAGGATTAATAAGTCGGGACATCTGGTTAATGTGACATCGTATTGGAACGCACCTTGTTCGGAATAAATGTTAGAAAGGGCTGTCCAAGCGGCGCAGGTGGCTGCTGATGTGGGTATTGTGACGATCGCCATTTTGCACTGATGGGCGACGAGTTTGGCTGCATCCAAAGCTTTGCCGCCGCCGATACCGATGATGAAGTCGGCTTGATGGGTTTGGACGGCTTCGCGGAGGGTTTCGAGGCTGATTTCGCTGCAATCTTTGCCGTAGGCTGTGTGGGCGGATTGTAGCTGCTGCTGTTCGAGGATTGGTTGCAGGTAGGGTTGGGCGGCGGCGAGGGAGTTGCTACCGCCGACGATGAGGGGCCGCTTTCCGAAACGGGCGATCGCATCTCCGGCTTGTGCAAGGGCTTTTTGACCCCGCAATACACAGGCGGGAGCAATTGTCAAGGAGTAAATTGCAGTTGTGGCGGTAGTTTTGGTGCTTTGGGTGTGAGTCATCGAACCACTCGATAAGTGACGGGAATGTTTACTGTAACAGGATTCCTGGATTTCCTAGGATAACTCTAACCTGTGTTGGGCGATCGGGTAAGTTTTGTAAAGTTTTTATTAAGTATTGTGGTTGGGGTGGGCTGGGGGAGTTGAAGGGCGATCATGAGTATTCACGCAACTGTAGACTGCCAATTCGCTCGTTTTAATGATGTATATTGGATAGTGCTGAAAGGACAGATGCTTTGTTTCAGCATAACAATTGTAGATTGAGGGGCTTTACACTGTTTGATGCGTTCTTTGTCGATCGCGATTCTCAGGAAAAGAGCTAGTCACGATATGCTCTGCTTTGATACCCGCCTCAATCAGTGATTGGCTTAAACCTTCCTCGAAATTATCCTCTTCAATTACAACTTGACGATCGACTAAACGAGCATGAAACAGAATCGTGTCAATCCAGCGCTGTTTATCCCAGCCTGTCGCGAGAATCAGAAAGTGACCCGAATCGACATCACAGACGGGGTAAAGCTCGATCGCCTGTAAACTGGGTTGGGCGCGAGTTGCTTCTTGCAGGGTTTTTTTGAGAATGTCTGCATAGCTTAATGAGTTATCCATTGGAGAATCACCTCTTGACTTGGTTCGTAAACTAATAAATTGATTTTATTTCGCTGGACGGCTAGCTAAAGAATTGGTTTTTGAAAGTGCTTAATTAGGAAAGAACAGCATAAACCTTGATTAAGAAAAGGAAAGTCTAACGGGAAGTAAGAAAGGGTTGACATACATGAGCAACTTGAGGTATTTTGTAATTATATGATGTATTACACTGCATCTGCAACACAATTATAGGTTAGCTGGCTTCGGTTACAAGTGTTGGTTAACTAAGCTGCTAGTTTTTCATTTTAACTCGTCGGAGTCGTTTTTATATGCTGCAAAGATTATACGTACATAACTTCAGATGCCTAGAGAATTTTGAATTGATTCTCAAAGAGATGTCATCCTCCCTTTTGATTGGGAAAAACGGTGCTGGTAAATCGACCATTGCCTCTGCATTGGAAGTGCTTCAAAGCGCTGGTCGAGGCATCAATAGAATGCGCGACCTTGAGGACAAGGGTCTGATTGGGCCAAAAGATTTTAATCGAGGAAGATCTGATGTTCCAATTCGATTTGAGATAGAAGTATTACTGGACAAGAAACTATATAAATATATCCTTGCATTGGAATTACCAGAAAACTTTAGAGAGCTTCGAGTTGTTGAAGAGCAATTGTTAATTGCAGGAAATCCAATTTACTCTCGCAAGGAAGCCCAAGTCACTCTTTACACCAGCCCCAAAAATCTTGAAGCTCAGTTTCTAGTAGATTGGCATCTGATTGCCCTTCCTGTTATTCAGGCGCAATCAGCAACCGATCCGCTGCGTATTTTCAAGAGTTGGCTTGCAAGCATGATTATTTTAGCTCCGATTCCAAGTTGGATGACTGGAGAATCTACCGGGGAAACTTTGGAGCCAAAACGAGACGGTTCAAATTTTGGAGAGTGGCTCTCTGGTTTACTCAGTCGCTACCCCGCCGCTTATACACAGACTGACAGATACCTCCGAGAAGTTATGCCTGATATTCAGGATTTTCTGAATGAACAAATTGGTAAAGACTCTAAAAGTATGGTTGTTCGGTTTGAAGCAAAGAGTGCCAATCTGAGTGTTGACTTTAAAGACTTATCTGATGGAGAGAAATGTTTTTTTCTTTGTGCTGTTGTGTTGGCTGCTAACAAATACTATGGGCCACTTTTTTGCTTTTGGGACGAACCAGATAACTATCTTTCCCTGTCAGAAGTTGGGCATTTTGTTACGTCACTACGACGCTCATTTAAGGATAACGGTCAGATTGTAGTGACCTCGCATAATGAGGAAGCAATCCGAAAGTTTTCAAATGAAAACACCTTTGTACTCGATCGCAAAAGTCACCTAGAGCCAACCTTAGTTAGGTTGCTGGGCGATCTACCTATCAGTGGCGATCTTGTAGATACTTTGATTCGTGGCGACATAGAATTATGAGAGTGAATAAGTATCAACCCCATCTTCTTGTGTTGCCAGAAGATGATGCTAATCGCCAAATCGCCAACGGATTCATTCTCAACTCAAACATTAATGAACCTGCCATTCAAGTTTTGCCGATTGCTGATGGTTGGGGGAAAGTTGTGGATAAGTTCAAAGAAAACCATATCTCTGAAATGCGAAAATTCTCAAAAAGAATGATTGTCTTGCTTATTGATTTTGATGAAAATTACGAAGATAGGTTGAGTTATGTAAAGAAGCAGATTCCCGATGATTTAGAAAATAGAGTATTTGTGCTAGGGGTATTATCTGAACCAGAGAAGTTAAGGAGCAATCTTGGAAATAATTTTGAATGTATCGGAGAAAATCTTGCGAAAGATTGCTCTAACAACACGAATGAATTATGGGGACACCATCTTCTCAGGCATAATAAAACTGAGTTAGATCGGATGATTTTATCTGTTAAGCCATTTCTGTTTAATTAAGTCATAGCAGATTCTTGGAGTTACATTAGTGAGCAACAAATGCTCAAATTTTCGGTGAAACACGATCGATCGCCCTTTTCCCATATCCCAGAAAAATACAGCCATTCAAATCAGAAAAAACACGAATACCCAACGCTGACTAACCATCGCCTTGAACCTCAATAGTATAACTGTAGCCCTGTTCAGTCAGAAACAGTTGGCGGTGTCGCGCAAAATCCTCCTCGCAAGTTTGTAGCGAGACTAATGTATAAAAATTCGCAGTATGTCCATCGGATTTAGGGCGGAGAATTCGTCCGAGGCGCTGCGCTTCTTCTTGGCGAGAACCATATTTACCCGATACCTGAATCAACACATCGGCATCGGGTAAATCGACGGCAAAGTTGCCCACACGAGATAGAATTAATCCGGGAATCTCTTTGTTACGGAATGCTTCGTATAGCCGATCGCGCTCAGCCTGTTTTGTCTTCCCCGTAATCAGTGGTAATTGGGTAACTAGGGCGATCGCATCCAACTGTTCCAGAAACTCACCAATAATTAAAATACGGTGTCCCGCTTCCTTTTGCAACAAACTTTGCACCACATCCAACTTACCCGGATTTTCCGCAGCAATCCGAAACTGATTGCGGCGGGGCGCTAGGGCATATTCCATTTTTTCCGCCTCATTTTGGGCGACGCGAATTTCGGTACAATTGGCTGTAGCAATAAATCCCTGTCCTTCCAATTCCCGCCAAGGTACGTCATAGCGCTTGGGGCCAATTAGCGTGAAAACATCCCCTTCTTTCCCATCTTCGCGAATCAATGTCGCAGTCAAACCTAACCTGCGTCGCGCTTGTAAGTCGGCGGTAATCCGAAATATCGGTGCAGGTAATAGATGCACTTCATCGTAAATAATCAGTCCCCAGGATTGCGCGTTAAATAACTCGAAGTGGGGGAATTCATCATCTTTAGTCGATCGATAACTGAGCATTTGGTAAGTCGAGAGAGTTACAGAAGCCGTTTTTTTGCTGTTGCTGCTGTACTCGGCGATCGCATCTTCAGTTAAACTCGTTTTGTCCAATATTTCCCTGCGCCACTGGTGCACCGAAGTCAAACTGCTGGTGAGGATCAATGTTTTTTGCTGTACCAAACTCATCGCAATCATCCCCACAATCGTCTTACCAGCCCCGCAGGGTAGGACGATCGTACCGCTGCCGCCTCTAACCTCTCCGCTCTGATAGAATGCTTCTACTGCTTCCTTTTGATAGGCACGCAAATTAAAGGGTAAGTCGCTTCCTAAAGTTCGATCGCGCAACGTAATTGCCAACTCCGCACCTTCGACATATCCGGCTAAATCTTCCGCCGGATAACCCACAGCTAACAAAGCCTGTTTGAGTACACCGCGATTCCCCGCATCAACTTGAAAACAAAGATCCGAAATCCGCTTACCTAACAGCGGTTTTACGCGCTCATCCCGCACTAGCAACTCCGTCAGCGGGCGATCGGCAATCCGCAGTTGTAAATCGGGATTTTCCGCATCAATCCTTTCAATTACCGTCAATCCGTAGCGCGTACCAAGCAGTGCAATTTCCTGCGCTACCGACTCAGGAATGTCATATTTAGCATACTTTCGCAAAGCTGCGATCATTAATTCAACTAACATTCCCGCCGCCCGCGCATTCCACACGCTTAAGGGCGTAATCCGATAGGTGTGGATGTGTTCGGGACTTTTGATTAATTCGGCAAAGGGTGCGATCGCTTCTCGTGCTAGTTGTGCTGTGGGGGCGTGAACTTCTAGTAAGATCGATCGATCGCTCTGGACGATTAAAGCATTTTCAGCAACATAACTCATAAATAGTTGATAGTTGACAGTTGATAGTTGACAGTTGGCAGTTGACTGTTGGCAGTTGATAGTTGATAGTTGGCAGTTGATAGAAGGAAGAGGGAAGACGGAAGAAGTTTGGTAGAAAATAAATGTTTGGTTTATTTGCTCCAGTCTATGTCAAAGGTGCGTCGCGATCGAGATTGTATATCTTTTTTAGGGATTTATCGCCAGCGACGCACCCTACAAATACTATCTCTTAAAACTCTTGTGGGGTGGGCATCTTGCCCGCCCCAAATCTGCAATTCTAAATGCAGCAACAGCTTATTTATCGCTCTGGGGTAAGACGTAGCCCATCTGCCGCAGGGCGGTGCGAAATTTAGTTTCCTGGCCCAATTGAACTGCTAAAGTGCGATCGCCCGCCAACTGACAGAATTTTTTGGTACGGGAATCATTCGCAATCAGCAATGCTAAATGGGCGGTAGTACACTCGATCAATTTTACAGTGCCTAAATCTTGCAAACTATTCGATCGCTCTGTAACATCGGTGAGAAATTGCTGTACAGTTTGTGGTAGCGGTTCAATGCTCCTTGCTTCTAAAAACTCTGTAAACTCTGCTAGCGGATATCCGTTTTCAATTGCTGCGAAGATTTTTGGTCGATCGAGCCGCCACACAACATCCGAGACTTTTTTAGTATAGATATCGAGGGCGATCGCATCCGATGTCTCGACACCATCTCCCGCCGCAATAATTTCTAGATTAGGCAATACCCGCAGCGTTTGACGGATCGCAATTGCTGGCGGAGTGTAATTGTCAGTCAAGCCTAAACAGTAAGCCCCCAAACCCGTCAGGCGAAAAGCGATTAAGCCATCGTAGCGGCTGAGGAATTCCAAATCGTCGGTTCCCCAAAGATCCTCATAATCGATCGGTACCAGGCACGGATCGACATAGCCAACATCAATCATTCCCAGAGTAGCAGCATACTCAAACAAAAAACAGCGCATATATCGTTCTTGCAGAATATACCAATCGTAACTGCCCAAATCTCCTAAGTTCCCATACCCAGCTTCAGAAATATACAGATAGTAGGGTTCCTCCGTCACTTCAAACTCATGCCCTGTTGCCAGCATATAACTGCTAAATGCGTCAAACAGAATCCACTTGCCCACAGGACATTGTGACAGAATAGAGGCGATCGCATCTCTCCGATCCGCCACCGCCGTCATCCCGTTTGCGCCCCTGCCAGTTTGTCCTTTAATCGCATCAATGCGGCGAAATTCATCAAAAGTTTTTGTCTTTAACCAGCACTTCCATGCTGTTTGTAAACCTTTTGCGGGTGGTTCTTGCAAGGCTTTCAGTCCCGCTTTGGTCAAAACTAGCTTTTTGCCCGATCGTTCGGCTAACTTGCTCCCTTGGGCGATCGCAGCCCAAGCAAAGGGCTTGATGTTACCAATCTCGCCAAATATCTCACCATCCTCTAGGGCAGCTTTGCGCTGTGCATCGTTATAAAAATCGCCTCCTTGCAATACGGCGGCGATCGCTTTCATGGTTGTGGCACTAGGTAATGAAGTTTTCTCGCTGACAGCAACTTTGCCCGACTGAATCAGACGCAAAACTGCTGCAAAATCCTTTGGGGCTGCCAGTTCCATTTCAAACACAGTCACAGGCAGTTCCCATTTTTCTATGTCTGTTTCGCCTGTACTGTAGTTGTATTTTTCGGCGCTAACCTCAATACTATTTGGTAGCGTGTCGCCAACCAGATTTAAGCTCGTTTCTTTAGGTTTTGGAACGAACCTCAGCAATTCTTCTTCGAGATCGTCGGGTATCGTTCTGCCATATAAAAATAACCGTAGTAGCGATGGTTCTTGTTGGTATCCATAGCGATCGCTCTTACCCCAATCTGGTTCTTGTCCGTATTTCGCCCTAAACACATGAGGATGATAGTAACCGTCCTGCCCATGTATAACTTCAGCTACGGCCGCTTTCTGAATGTCGTCTAATTGCATCCAAACTTGCTTAAGGTTCTGTCCCTGCATTTGCTCTTTAATGACAGCAACAAGGTCAGCTTTACGGGTTACTTTAGTATTGTCAGGTAACAGTGCCTTGAGCTTTTTTAAATCGTCAACAATTATTCCTTCGAGTGCCTGTTGGAGTGTAATGATATCATCTATGATTGGGTAACGCGGCATGATTTTTGGTAATGCGCCCGCTTCAAAATTGTTTTTGCCACCCAAATATAACAACTTTACGGGATACAAAACTTTAACTTTTGTTACAAAATGAGTGGGTCGTAGGGTGCGTCGCCACAGAAAATCCCTCGCCTTGCATATCGACAATCTCATAGCGACGCACCTGGGTTCTTCAAGAACCCGTATAAACAAACGCAATACTTATTTGGGAGCAAAAATTTGTAAAAATTGTATATGCTGTTGTGCGTTTAAATTGTATATGACTTATGATAAATTTAGGAATATAGCTAATCTCAAGGAAATAGCAATGCTGACTAAACAAGATTGGGACTGGTTAGCAGTGTGTTCTCATTATCAAACGGCTGTCACAGTCCAGACACTTCTCAAAGCAGGAAAATCTATGGAAGCAACCGCAGGCTTAGAATCTCTAATTGAAGCAATGGGAAGAACCGAAAGACGAGCATTAAAAAGCCAGTTAATTCGTTTAATGCTTGATATTATTAAATGGAAATGTCAACCTCAAAAACAAAGTTCTAGCTGGGCTATCAGTATTCTCTCCGCTCGCCGGGAGATAGAAGATATTCAGGAAGAAGTTCCTAGTCTGAATCGTGATGCTGTTGAGTCTATTTGGGGTAAATGTTTTCAAGCAGCCGTGAAAGAGGCTGAAATCGAAATGAGGAAAGTTAAATGTCACTTAACATCCCTTTCTTGGTCTGAAGTTTTTGAGGATGAATATACTTTGTCTGATGACCTATAAAGTTGAGATTTTGCGTGACAGCAACCGGGTTTCTCAACCCAACCTGTTTACTTATGATAAACTTATCATAAATTTAGGAATATAAGCAATATCCAGGAAATAGCAATGCTGACTAAACAAGATTGGGACTGGTTAGCAGTGTGTTCTCATTATCAAACGGCTGTCACAGTCCAGACACTTCTCAAAGAAGGAAAATCTATGGAAGCAACCGCAGGTTTAGAATCTCTAATTGAAGCAATGGGAAGAACAGAAAGACGAGCCGTAAAAAGCCAGCTAATTCGCTTAATGCTTCATATTATTAAATGGAAAGTTCAACCTCAAAAACGCAGTTCTAGTTGGACTATTAGTATTCGTTCTGCCCGTCGAGAGATAGAAGATAGTCAAGAGGAAATGCCGAGTTTGAATCGTGATTTTCTTGAGTCTATCTGGGAAAAATGTTTTCAAATCGCGGTGAAGGATGCCGAAGATGAAATGGGTTTAAAATGTCACTTAACATCCCTATCCTGGTCTGAAGTTTTTGAGGATGAATATACTTTGTATGAGGGCGATTTATAAAATTAAAAGCCCTACCATTTAATTCTCAATGGCATATTTGGCACCATAAAATCACCCGGTTCAATAGTCGTCATACAGTCCTTCGTCTTCGGATGCGTAGCCTTTCAAAAAAGCATCGTGGCTGCGAGTAATAACTGGGTCAATTAAATAGTCTTCCCCGTCGAGTACAAAAAACTCTGTTAATTGGGCAGCGGTTAAATCATGTTGGGTTGTTATCTCCACAGACGGTTCTAGTATTTTAGGGGATTCTAATAAGACCCTAAGAAAATCCATTAACGATCGCTTGGGATGCGGTGGTTATGTTGGCGAAATACTAGACTCAGAACTTTCATTTGGTGACTGTTTTACTTTTTGTCCTTGTACTAAGAATTGCACAAAGTCAAGCACTTCCTGTTGTCTTTCTGTCGGAAGCAGTCGCAGATTTTCTAACAAGGTTTTTTCGAGATTGCCGATTCTCAAAAAATTTACTGGGTATTTGAAAGTTTTTGCTGGTCTGTTCATAACAGTTTAACCGTCAGAGTGAAATGGATTTACTTGTACGATTATAGCTGAGCAGTCCTGTCTGTGTGCGATCGCCCCGGAGGCCAATCAATTTTAGCTTTTTGTAAACTGTCTGTTCCGGTTCGCCCTCACCCAAGACTTGATTTTTGATTCGAGATTTGAGATTGAACCCCGAGATGTGAGATAATGTTAGCCGATCGCAATTTACGCATTACTCTACAGTCGCCAGCGGGCGCGGTACAGTAAAAACACCCGCAGCGTGGTGTTACCCCAAAATTTGTACAATTCCTAATTATTACAAACCAGACGATATGACTCAACAGCCAACTATCACCTACCGCACTGAAAGCGACTCGATGGGAGACAAACAAATCCCATCTACCGTTTATTACGGCATTCAAACTCTGCGCGCCGTTGAAAATTTTCCAATTAGCGGTATCAAACCTTTATCAACTTACATCGATGCTTGCGTTTTAATTAAAAAAGCTGCGGCAGTTGCGAACGGTCAACTGGGCTGTATTCCTGAAGATATCAGTCAAGCATTGATCGCAGCCGCAGATGAAGTTTTAGCGGGAAATTTGCGCGATCAATTTGTGGTTGATGTCTACCAAGCAGGCGCGGGAACTTCTCACCACATGAACGTTAACGAAGTTCTTTCTAATCGCGCTTTGGAAATTATGGGCGATGAAAAAGGCAACTACAAGCGTGTCAGTCCCAACGATCATGTAAACTACGGTCAATCGACAAATGATGTGATTCCGACTGCAATTCGGATCGGCGGTTTGTTGGCTTTGGAAAAAACTTTGTTTCCGGCTTTATCTGGGGCGATCGCAGCCCTTGACAAAAAAGCCGAAGAATTCCAAGATATCGTCAAATCCGGCCGCACTCACCTGCAAGATGCCGTCCCGATTCGACTTGGCGAAACCTTCCGCGCTTGGGCACAAATTCTCAGAGAGCACAGCGCCAGAATTGCCACTGCTTCCGGCGATTTGACATCCTTGGGATTAGGCGGCAGCGCAGCGGGAACTGGTTTAAATACTCATCCAGAATACTGTGAAAAAGTCGCTCAAATTCTCTCGGAGTTAATCGGAAAACCCCTAAAACCCGCACCGCATTTAATGGCAGCAATGCAGAGTATGGCGCCGTTTGTCAATGTCTCCGGCGCACTGCGAAATCTCGCTCAGGATTGCGTTAAAATGTCCCATGACTTGCGTTTGATGGATTCCGGGCCGAAAACGGGTTTCAAGGAAATTCAACTGCCTCCCGTGCAACCTGGTTCGTCAATCATGCCGGGGAAATACAATCCTGTGATGGCAGAAATGACTTCGATGGTGTGTTTTCAAGTTATGGGTTACGATAGCTCGATCGCCCTTTGTGCCCAAGCAGGACAATTAGAATTGAACGTGATGATGCCCCTGATCGCCTACAATCTGATTCACAGCATCGAAATTTTGGGCAATACCATCAGCGCCCTGACAACCAAATGCCTGGATAAAATTGAAGCTAAGGGCGATCGGTGTCTCGCTTATGCAGAAGGCAGTCTCGCCCTCGTTACCGCCCTGAATACTCACATCGGCTATCTCAACGCCGCCGCCGTCGCTAAAGAATCTCTCGAAACTGGCAAATCTTTGCGGCAAATTGTGCTAGAACGCGGTTTAATGAATGCAGAAGACTTGGCAACAGTTCTAGATTTAGAGAAAATGAGTGCGATGCCGAAATCTTCTGCTCAGGCTTAGTCCCTAGCAAGCGGTTAGCATCATAGGTGAAAGTTAAAGAATTCAGAATTAAAATTTTTTACATTTAATTCGGAATTTTTTTCAAATCTAAAAATTGGGGAGCAAAATTTATGCGCGCAGGTTCCTTTGGCAAATTAACTCAAGATAAAGAGAACACAACTCAAGTAACATTTCATTATGTGGAAGGCCACACAGAAACTTTTACTATTCCGATGCCAGCACAAGAATTTCAAGAGGAAGTGCTGAATTTGTTAAATCAACCTTGGTTGACTTTTCATTTGATAGATCAAACGGTTTTTATCTGCACTGCCCGGTTGGTGAAAGTGGAAGTTAAACCTGCTATCCCGGAACTTCAAGGTCAAGGAATTTTCTCTAATTCCCTGCGAGTTAGTACCATGCAGCGGGCTGCTTCTGGCAGATTACCGATGAATACATAATGGGGCATGGGGCATGGGGCATTGGATCTGAGGATTAATCATTGGTAATTTGTTGTAATTACCAATTATCAATTACTAATGCCCCATCTCAAATAACCAATAACCAATAACCAATAACCAATAACATCATGTCTTCTGTTAGTTTAATTCGTGCTAATTCCTACGATCTCGAAAATCTCCAAGCATCTTTAGAAAATTTGCTCGCACCCTTGGGCGGAATCTCGGCTTTTGTCAAATCGGGCGATCGGGTTTTACTCAAACCCAATCTCCTCACCGGTTCTCGCCCTACCAAAGAATGCGTCACCCGCCCGGAGTTAGTTTACTGCGTGGCGAAAATGGTAATCGAAGCGGGAGGAAAACCGTTTTTAGGGGACAGTCCGGCTTTTGGCAGCGCGATGGGTGTAGCCAAAGCCAACGGTTATTTACCACTGTTGGAAGAACTCAATTTGCCAGTAGTAGAATTTCAAGGAAAACGCTACAAAACAGTCAGCGAAGATTTCAATCATCTGCGAATTTGCAAAGAAGCAATGGAAGCTGATGTCGTGATTAATTTGCCAAAACTCAAATCTCACGTTCAATTAACGGTGACAATGGGCGTCAAAAATTTGTTCGGCTGCGTGCCCGGGAAAATGAAGGCCTGGTGGCACATGGAAGCTGGCAAAGATAGCGCCAGATTCGGTCAAATGCTGGTAGAAACAGCCCGCACAATTAACCCAAATTTGACAATTTTGGATGGAATTATCGGTCACGAAGGTAATGGCCCTAGCGGCGGCGAACCTAAGTTTTTGGGAATTTTGGGCGCGTCTGATGATGTGTTTGCGCTGGACAGGACTTTAGTAGAAATTATTAATGTCGATCCGGCGGTGGTTCCGACTGTGGCTGCGGCGATGAGATTGGGACTTTGCTCAAATTTGGAGGCGATTAATTTTCCGCTTTTGCACCCGGAAAGTCTCAAGGTTTTGGATTGGAAGTTGCCGGAAAATATGATGCCGATCGACTTTGGGATGCCTCGGGTGATTAAGTCTACTTTCAGGCATTTTTATATCCGGTTTATCAAAGAACGGATGGCGGCTTACGCGGGAAAATAACAGGTTTGTAGTATTGGTTTGTAGTAGTGAGTCGGCGGTTGAAACCGCCACTACACAAACTAAGTCTGCCTCCGCAGACTGAAGAGTAAAGTTATCTGATTTTTTATTGTTGATTTTCTAGGGCAGCCAGCGGGGGCGGAATCCTTTTAAAGTCAATTCTTCAGGTGATGGAGAATTATTAGATGCCGGTACGTTTTTTAAGTTTAAAAGTATGAGAGTTGAAGAGGCGATCGCACTTCCGCCATCTGTCCTCAAATCTCCTGGGACAGGTTCCGATTTTTTGGTAACTATCCGGTCTAATAGCAATTCTAACCCATCGGGCGACAAGCTCATTTTTGTCTCCACTTGGTCGGGTAAAACTAACAGGGATTTTACTTGAAATGTCTGCAAATTAATTGCTTCTAGGGTGAGTTGTTCAGAAAAATCTTTCCCTGGCTTCCGCCTGGTTAACAAACAGTAAAGCTGAGGATTTCTGGGGTCAAACTGACAGTTGAGGAATTCTCCGGCGGTGCGGATCAATTCTTTTTGCAATCCCTGATTTGTTACTAAAAATATTGACTGCGTAAAATCGCTGTTATACTTCAGCATTGCCGATTCTCTGCCGTCGGGACTGAAGCTGAACACTCTCCGAAATGATGGTATGAATTCTAAAGGTTTGACGTTTGGTGTCAGGGATAAAATGGCGATGCCGTCTGCTTGGGGATTGGCGAAAGTGGCGCTGTCTGGGGCGATCGCAAATTCTCCGGCCGGGCGACTCAACAGCCGCTGCGGAATCGGGGAAGTGGACGATCGCACTACCCACAAACCGATGTCCTCTGCATTGCCCCTCTTTGCCCGCTGTATCGCGATCGCCTTGCCGTCAGGAGACAAATCGAATTTGAGATTTTCATAGTCTTGATTGCCTAAAATCTGCTGGATGCTGCCCGGTTTTTGAGCCGGATCGGAACTTCTGCCTGTAGTGACGGCATACAAAGATTGTTCGTACAAACCAGGCTTGTATTTCGACCATTCGCTAGCAGAAAATAATATGCGATCGCCCGCCGGGTAAATTCTATAATCTTTAACAACTAAATTCTCAGGACTTAGAATAATTTTTTGTTTGCGGGTGAGATTGTAGAGTATTAACCGCCCTTTTTCTGCGGCTTCTGTGCCCGTATAAACAAAAGCTCGATCGGGCGTGCTAAATTGACTGGCAAAAGGTGCGATCGCATTTCCTTGTTTGTCAAAGCCTATTTTCTCCCGTGCTTTTTGCAGTTCAATTTTATAAGTGCGATCGTACTGAGGAGGCGCGATCAAAGTATATACCATCCGCCGCCCCGACCAACTAATTTTTCCCGGCAGAGCTGGCTCGACGTGCAGATTTGCTTCTACGCTTGCACGATCCATCGGGCGGCTGAAAGTCAGGATAAAAGCCGTATCTCTTGCCCCTACTTGTTTGTTTTGCCAACTAAAATCTCGTACTTTCGGTAAAGATCGATCGCCCCCTAACAGCAAAAACCCGATCGCTAAACTCAGCAATAGCATCAATGATACAGCCGCACTGTCGATCGGCTCCAATCTTGTTAATTTTCTCAAAAATATACCAAAGCCTGAATTTAGACTAGACTTATTCCGAAACTTGTGGCAATCCAAACCAGCAATCTCAAGTACAAAGTGACATTTTAGGCGAGATCCTCAAATCTATCGATCGATCTGTTAAATTAAAATCCTGCTCGTCTACAGGAAAGTTATCATGAACAAAAACCTACTGACTTTACTGGGCTGCTCCGGTTCTGTAGCCTTAATGCTCTTAGCGGTAAATCCCGCCAATGCTAGCACCCGAATTTCCCCAAATCCCACCATCGAGCCCAATGGCGAAATCGCAGTCAATCCAGGAACCAATCAAGACGAAAGCCAATCCTCCCAGCCAGAAATCAACTCTGACAAAATAGGAAACCTCGCCGTCATAACTTTAGGCTGCGACTGTAATGGCTGTCGAACCCAAGTCCTCCAAATGATCGAACAAGGACGGCTGACACTTCCTCAGTAATCCAGACAGTAATTTACAAAGCAAGCAAAACCGAAGTCACAGAAAACAACAACCCACTAATTCTAGATTTAAATACTCACAAGTTTCAAGTCAAAGGTGAAAATAATCAATTATTATTTTGGCTTTTGGCTTTTTATTTGTGAAACTGACAATTCACAACAGAAGAGAGAAATTCAACCATACAAAACTTCTTCCACAGGCGGCGTGGCATCTTTGGGGTCGAAATTTTTGAGTTTCAAAGCTTGCAGCAAAAACAGCCAGATATAAAGCGGATTCAACAAAACATACCGCTGCCATAAGCGCCGGGGTTCCTTAACCATCCGAAACAGCCATTCCAAACCTATCTTAGATAAAAACTCAGGAGATTTAGCCAAATTACCCGCATGAAAATCGTAAGCTGCACCTACAGCAATCAGCGGCATTGATAACTCGTTCCGGTATTCGTAAGCCCAAACTTCTTGTCGCGGACACCCCAAACCGACAAAAGTAATTGCTGCACCGCTGTTGCGAATTTCCTGGGCAATTTCTTGCTTTTCTTGCGGTGAAACGTGCCTAAATTTAGAAGGCTGAGTTCCCGCAATAATTAGCTTGGGAAAACGCTCGCAGAGATTGCGAGATAAAGCCTCCAGTACAGAAGCTTGAGAGCCGTACAAATAGACAGATAATCCTGTTTCGGCGGCGCGTTCGCAGATTTGTAACATCGCATTCGGCCCGCAAACTCGATCGGGCAATTCCGTATTGTAAAGCAAATTTAACGCCCATCTTACCGGCTGTCCATCTGGCAATACTAAATCAATGTGATTGATCCGATAGCGGTGAGTGCTGTCAAGCACCCCAGTCATTACCCCGTGCACCGCTAAAGCCGAAACTGACATTGGTTTTCCGGCGGTGGCTGCCGCAATAATTTTGCTAACAGCCGCTTCATAATTAACGGCATTTACTAATATACCCAGTACATTCTTTTTCCCTTTATCAATCATGGAAGACCTCTTTAAGCCAACGCTCGCAGTTACAATCATAAATCTCCTGTAGGATTTGTTTAACGTTGTATTCAATCGTTTACAAAAATTGCCAACAAATTGTTTTTTATCCCCGCTCACTCCTGCGCACCCTCTTTGAGCCAACGCTCGCGGTTACAATCATAAATCTCCTGTAGGATTTGTTTAACGTTATATTGCATTTTCCAGTCAGGATAGTGACTGGCGAATTTTGAATTGTCGCTAATCCACCAAATGTGATCGCCCATGCGATTCCCTTCAGCATAAGTCCAATTAAATTTGCGTTCCGCAATTGCTTCGCACATCTGAATTGCTTCTAACATCGAACAATTGCTGTACCTGCCTCCTCCTGTATTATAAACTTGGGCGCTCCTGGGAGCTTTATAAAATTCATAAAATGCCGCAATTAAATCAGCGCTGTGAATGTTATCGCGGACTTGCTTGCCTTTGTAGCCAAACACGGTGTAGGGAGTTCCCGTCACGGCGCACTTCATCAAGTAAGCGAGGAAGCCGTGCAATTGAGCTCCCGAGTGATTCGGCCCTGTCAGGCAGCCACCGCGAAAACAAGCGGTGTTCATATTAAAATAACGGCCGTATTCTTGAACTAAAACGTCAGCCGCTACCTTAGAAGCCCCAAACAAACTGTGCAGGCACTGGTCGATAGACATATCTTCCCGAATGCCGCTTTCGTAAGTGTGACCCGATTCAATTTCCCACCTGTGTTCTAACTCAATTAAAGGCAATTTGTTCGGCGTATCGCCGTATACTTTATTAGTAGAAGTGAAAATGAAAACTGCTTTGGGACAGTACAAGCGAGTTGCTTCTAAAAGATTGAGAGTACCGTTAGCGTTGACGGTAAAATCTATTTTGGGAGCGCGGGCAGCCCAATCGTGGCTCGGTTGGGCTGCTGTGTGAATTACTAACTCGATCGACTCTCCGTAACGCTGAAAAATATTGGTAATAGCTTCGTAGTCGCGAATGTCCACATCTAAGTGATAATACTTGGTTCCCAAAGATTTTTCTAGCTGTTGGCGGTTCCAGTTCGTAGAACCATCGGCACCAAAAAAGAACTGGCGCATATTGTTGTCGATGCCAACTATGTCTAAGCCTTGTTTGGCAAAAAACTTACACGCCTCCGACCCAATTAATCCCGCCGAGCCAGTAATGATTGCAACGCTCACGTTTCACCGCCTGAAAAAATATGGTTTTCTTTGTTTTGTGCGATCGAACAAATCGGAAGTTATTCTGATTTTCCCTTGCATACATCTTTGCACAATTGAGCAAAGAATTGACCTTTTATATTCCAATCATAGATTTCCCTGACGCGCTTTTGACCTGCTGCACCCAAGCGCGATCGCAATTCACCATCCTTAGCTAAGCATACTATAGCTTCTGCAAGACCTTGAACGGCGCTCACTGGGTCAGTAGCAACCACTTTAATCCCAGTTTCAGCAGTCACTTGAGTAGCCGGGCCCCCCAAATCCAAACAAATCGTCGGACGCCCAACCCCCATCATTTCCGTGCAGACAAAACCGCCCGAGTCATGCAAACTCGGGTGCAGGAGAACGTGAGACTCCCCCATTTTAGAAAGAGTTTCCGTGCGCGGTAAAGACCCCCAAAAAAATACTTGATTTCCCAGTCCCAATTCTATCGCCAAAGCTTCTAAACGCTGCCTTTCCGGGCCATCTCCCACAATCCAGTATTCCGATTGTTCTACCGAAGCCTCCGCAAATGCACGGAGTCCCAAGTGCACCCCTTTCCAATGTAAGAGACGACCGACGCTAATAAATCTAACAGGCTGTTCCGGCGGATTTGGAAATTTCGCTAATTCCTGAATCTCCTGTTGCGATAAACCGACTTGCGAGAAAATTTTCACGTTTTTTGCTTTGAGAAATCGCAATCTGGCTGCGGTTTCTTCCGTAGTAGCCAGCGCCACGGCACTGCGGCGCGCCGTCAGCCCCACAAACGGATCGCGTTCTCCCGCGCTTTGAGCCAATGCTCGCAGCGTTTCGTAAATTTTGCCCCGGCGGCTAAAATCTTGCCAAAAAGGCTTTGGTGCTGCCTCTGCACCGCCCACAGGCCCCCAAATAAAAGGATGCGGCAGCAGCGCCAAGAAACTTGGAGACCAATGCTTGACATAAGTTACATGATGTACTAAGTCAAAACCGATTTCACGATCGAGCTTTCGAGCAATAAAATAAGCCCAGATTTGCCACAAATAATAGTGAAGTTGCAGCAATCCCTGTTTCCCCTTCCAATCTTCGCTCCACCCAAACGGATCGAAATAAACAAAGTGCAGGTTGGGTACCGGATTGCGCTCTAATTCTGCTTCAATGTACGATCGACAAAACGTCCGTGTAAATACCCAACTTTCATGATGTTTAGCAGATTCGATAACAGTATTCCATCCCACTCCCTCTTCAGAGCCGAGATTAGGTTCGCAAGCAAACGCAGATAATAAAACTTTCATTGGTAATCGGTAATTGGGCATTGGGCATTGGGCAAACAGGGCAAACAGGGCATTGGGCAAACAGGGCATCGGGCATTGGTAATTGGGAATCGGTAATTGGGAATTGCTAATTGGTAATTGGTAATTTAAATCCGTTACCAGAAACAATTGGTTTAAAGCCTCCACCCTTAAAGGCGAGAAATTAAAATAAAACTATTCATTACTCCAATCCTCGGACTTTTAGGTCAAGTGCTGTCAACTGTCAACTGTCAACTGTCAACTGAATGAAATCCGTTACATCCGCTACACAATCCGTTGCCGAACTTCACTTATTACCCATCAAAAAATCAGTAACTTCAACATAAGCCTTAGCAGCAGTTTCGGGAGTTTTTTGAGAAATAAGCTGTCGCGAACGCTCTCCCATCGACTCAATTAAATCAGGATTATCAAGAAAAACTTGCATTTTATCCGCCAACTCTCTAGCATTGCTAGGATCGAAAATATAACCGTTTTCCCCAGACACAACTAACTCGCAAGAAGCCGCACCGTTAGAACACAATATCGGTTTCCCAAACACCATCGCCTCCGGTACAACCATACCCCAGACATCCTCAAAAGTAGGAAAGACAAAAATATCAGCAAGCTGAAAATAAGCTCCCAGATTGCCGTAGTCCACCCATCCAACCCAGTTTACCCGATCGGCAAAACCTGCCTCTGCCACAAAAGCTTGCAATTCCTCTAGCCGATCGCCCTTACCGACAATCAGTAAACTATAATCAGAATATCCTTGCTGTTCCAGAACAGCGCAAGCCTCCAAAAGCGTCTTAATTCCCTTGCGAGCCGTAATCCGTCCCACATACAAAAAAACCGGCTTTTTTAAATCCAAACTTGGCAAATCTTGAGATTCCAGAGGTTTCAGCAGCGCTGCCGCATCCGGCACCAAATAAGTTCTCGTAAAAACTTTATTTTCCGGTACATTCAGCACCTCAACCAAATACCTCTTCCCCGCGGCGCTGTTAGAAACAAAAGCATCAGCAAACCGAGCTAAAATCCGCCTTACCGCTGTCCGAAAACTCGAATCTCGAAAATCAGTATTCGGGGAACTCCCGTCATAAATAATCGCAACCCGCCACTGACAAAGCGGCTTAAAGATAATTACCAAGACAGTCCACAGAGAAAAAGCTTGGGGAAACACAACATCAGGTCTAAATTTTAGCAAATGACCGATAATCCGAGGCGACACTGCAATAAAACCGCGATCGTAACCTGTTTCTATCTTTTCCGTTTCAATAAACTTAGTCTTTCCCACCAACTGAATAGCCGAAGCTCCCGGCAACGTCGGATCGAACCCCGGCCAAACACGACCGGTATAAAATACAGTATGCTTAAAAATTTTCGTAAATTCTCTCAAAACAGGCTGCCAGTAAGCTCCCAGTTCCACTTCCGGGACAAGCCAAGCAATGCGAAGTTCATCCATGCGGTTCACCTTTAGTTATAGCGACGACAAGGAAGGTGGCAGTGTTGCCAAAAATCTTACCCATTCCCTGTGGTTGCAAAAATAATATTAGCCGCGATACCCTACAGGGCCTCGGCGGATTGAGGTCAAAATCAACCTCACATAGGGTAACAGCCAATATATCGGCCACAATATATTCGTGTGGCGCTGTACGAGCACTTTCGACTCTTTTGGCCCATAACCCTTGGGTTGCAGTACCTTTTTAAATCGATCGAGCAAACTCATGTTCGGATCTTCCCAGCAGTTACCCTCCGGCGGGTTAGTCGAGCAGGTTCCCACGTATCCGGGAACCACCCAAACTGTACAATTTTGTTGCACCGATCGCAAACCGTAGTCAATATCGCCCATGCTGTGGATAAAAGCCGGGTCTAGGTTTCCCACTACTTCAGCTACAGATCGCGGCATCAAAACACAGTTACCGTTCATCGTACTGCACTGCTGAGGTTCTGCGATCGGTTCCAGCAAGCGAAAATGCAAAGGATGCCACCAGCTAGTCCGCAACCAGCCTCCGTAAGTCAGCGCCCCAGTTACCGCATCGCGAGTAGAACCCACCGCAATCGCTCGCGTGTGGCCTTGCTGGGCCAAGCTGCGGGAAGTAGCCAGCATACTATTCAAGGCTTCCGGTTCCAGTACAGTATCATCGTTGAGCCATAAGTAATAGTCATAATCCTGCTTCATCGCTTCAGCAAATCCTTGCCGCATTCCCCCATTCCAAAACAAATTCCCATCTCCACCGAGCAACTTAACCTGCGGATAAGTCTCCCGCACCGCTTCAGGAGTACCGTCAGTGCTGGCATCATCCACTAAATACACCACCAGCAAGACATCTGCTGGCAGCACCTGATTGAATAGCGCCGCGAGACTAGCTAAGGTCTTTTGCTTGCGGTTGTGGCAAGTTATGATTGTTGCTATAGTGCTGTGTGGTTTCATCAATCTATAATAGTGTCATTCAATATTATTGTAGTCTGGAAAAAATTATGAGGCAAATCCTCAAACAAATCGGGTACACAATCCTCAAGCCTTTGGGATTCGATGTCCCGCGAAAAGGCATGAGAACATCTATGTACGGTGTGCTCGATCAGTTCATCAAGTTGGGTTTTCAACCACAAACGATTCTAGATGTCGGCGTTGCCTACGGAACTTTTGAATTGTACGAAAAATTTCCACAAACCAACTTCTTGCTGGTAGAGCCTTTGATCGAATACGAGAAAAATTTAAAAGAAATTTGTCAAAAATACAAAGCTCAGTATATCATGGCTGGCGCCGGCGCTCAAGCCGGAAATATTACGATTAACGTTCACCCTCAACTTTACGGATCTTCTACTCTCAACGAGTCAGAAGGCAGTCTGGCAGACGGTGTGCCCAGAGAAATTCCCCTAGTTGTCCTCGATGATGTCTGCCGCGAAAAAAACTTAAAAGCGCCTTATTTATTGAAGGTTGACGTGCAAGGCGCCGAGTTGAATGTTTTAGACGGCTGTCGTAAAGTGCTTGAGGATACTGAAGTAGTCATACTGGAAGTATCCCTGTTTCAATTCTTTGTTGGAGGCCCGCAATTATACGATGTTGTCAGTTACATGAAAGAGCGGGGATTTGTCACCTACGATATTTTTGGCGGTTACATCCGCCCTCTCGATGGAGCTTTGGCTCAAGTAGATATGGTGTTTGTTAAAGAAAACGGACAATTTAGAAAGTCTAATTTCTTTGCGACAGCAGAGCAGCGGAAACAGTTGGTTTAATTGGCTGCACTGTTGGCGGCGCCCGCGAGTTCGGAAAACAGCGACAAGTAGCGGCGAGCTTGTATCTCTGAGCTGAATTCTTGTTCGACTTTCTGGCGCGCCCTGGTGCAGAGTTGTTGGTGTCGATCGCGATTTTCCAGTACCCATGCAATACCTGTAGCTAAATCTTCTGTTTCATAAGGTTTAGCTAAATAGCCATTGGAGCAGTGCTCGATCAAATCCGGCATTCCCCCGATATTGAATCCGACGCTGGGAATGCCGCAGGCTGCCGCTTCCATCACCGTATTCGGCAAATTATCGTAAACAGAAGGAGCAACAAAAACATCTGCTGCTGCATAAACTAAGGCTAGGGAAATATCATCAGCAAATTTACCTAAATAATGTGCCTTAAAACCAAGTTCGATCGGATTTTCTGGTTGAGAAGAGCCAAAAACTAGCAATTCTATGCGATCGCTCCAACCCGATTTACTCAGGCTTTGCAAAGCCGGCACCAGCAAGTTAAATCCTTTCCAGCGATCGCCCGTACCGCTAGCACCACCAAAAAGTACAATTTGTTTATCTTGAGGTAAATTCAGGATTTCTCGCGCCCATTCGCGATTTATCGGTTTATACTTTTGAGTATCGATGCCGTTAGGAATGACTTCAACGCGATAATCTTGGCACAAAGAACTAGAACTAGCACATTTAGCCAACCAAGCACTAGGACTCACCAAAGTTAAATTAAGATTTTTCCACGCTTTTGCTTTCCGCCGCCACACCCACCGCGACAAATCCGAGTCTTGGCTGCTGTGCAGTTGCGGACAGCTACCGCAAGATTCAGTATAGCGATCGCACTTTTCGCTATAGTGGCATCCACCCGTAAAAGGCCACATATCGTGCAGCGTCCAAACTAGGGGCCGATCGAACTTCGGAACTGTTTCTACCTGCATATAACCGCCGCAAACCCAGTGCAAATTAATAATATCAGGTTCGAGTTGGGCAACTTTCGCAGCCAGGGAATCGGGCAGCCATTGAGGAGAAAAAATCGCAGGAATTCTTTCCGGGTAAAGCCGCAATGGCGAATTTGATAAAACTGAAATAATCTTATCAAAACTCTTAGCAATCCCCTGCTCTGACGAGATGACATTCGCGCCGCCGCTTTTCTGATTTTTCACCAGCATTTGCGAAGACACGCCAATCCCCTGCAAACCTTGGTGCAGTCTGTAAGCAGCGCGGGCTGCACCGCCTTCAGTGTCAGAACTATTGAGAACTAAAACCTTCATCTCCCCTGCCATCTAAATTTATCTCTGATTTAACTGGGTTTTTTTCAACAGTCTGTGGACTTTTTTTTGCACCTTCTTGAGCAGCGGCGGATCGTAATCGTACAAAGTATTTTGAGTAAAATTATCTGCTTGCGCGTCCCGGATTGCAAAGGGCGGGTGTTTCATCGGAAATGCGATCGCCTCGGCCGCCATATTATTGTAAGGACTGCTAACATCCGCCGTGTGAGTTCCTCCCGCACCGTGTCCGATATTAGAAGCCAAATTGACATTAGACAGAATATTCATACCGTTTTGAATAAAGCTAGCAAATGCCCATTGGAAATCCCAAGTATCTATTTTCCCCTCATAACAAAGCTGAAAAGTATTTGTCCACACTTTTACAGCTTGCGGATCTCCCAATATGTCCACCAAAAAATTACCATCGCGAATTTCCGGCCACAGCTTCATGTCTAAATCGTAGTGCTGCCAAGCTCGCCTCCAACTCGCCCAGCTCCAACAGTGATTGTAGCGAGAAAAGTAGTAGCTGTAGTCAGTTCTTTTGCGCCCGAACTGCACATTTTGACCGGAGATTGACATGATCCGCCGATCGTCTCGGTAGCGATCGAGCAATTCTTCAGCAAAACGGAAAAACGTCGGATGGGGCAAACAATCATCCTCAATAATAATCGCCTCTTCCACCTGCTCGAACACCCAATCTATACCGCTAGAAACCCGCCGCCGGCAGCCGAGATTTACGTCAGCGTAATTTTTCAACACTTCGCAGTCCCAGTCTACTCGCTCAATAATCGCACGAGTCCGATCGCAATCTCGGTCTTCTCCTGGTCTATCTGCACGGGGCCCGTCAGCAACTACTAACAGTTTCTGCGGCTTAACTTTACGAATTTCTGCAAACACCCTTTCGGTTTCTGCGGGGCGTTTAAAAATAATAAAAGCAACGGGGGTTTTCAATTGCCAATCGGGCATTTACTTACTCTACTATTTTGATGATTGTATGCAAGTTTCGCTGCGGACAAAAACATTTCCGAGTATTTACCAGAAAGAATTGGTTTAAAGCCGGAACCCTGATCGGGATCAATTAAAATCAGACTATTCATTACTCCAATCCTCTGACTTCTTTTGTCAAGTGCTGCCAACTGCCAACTGTCAACTGCCAACCATCAACTGCCAACCATCAACTGCCAACTGTCCCAGGTCAACTGTCAACTGTTAAGCCGATCGCAAATCGCGCCAAGAAGTAGATGCTAAATCTACCAGTCTCATTTCTCCCGCAGTACCCGCAAAGTGCAGAAAAAAAGTATTGATCAAAGCCGTCGTCGCGCACTCGCTAGCCCGTTTGTCTACCAACCGCGGCGGCACCCCTTTCGCTAAAAGTTTGCTTTTAGCGCGATCGAACAAACTTGCTGCTGTTTGCGGTTTTGGCAGCAAAAATGGGTAATACAAGGCTTTGTGTACGTTCCAGACAGTGCTGAAGCGCGGATCGATCCATTGCACGCGATCGGCTTTTAACAGTTCGTAAGACAGCCAAGGCATTTCACCGAATCCTGTTTCTTCGCATTCATGGTAAACTTTTTCTAAAATCGAGCGGTGGTGAGACGGCGACAGTACCATAATACCATCTTGGACAATGCGATCGAATTCCGGCGAAATACCGTATTTAACATAAGTCTCCCGCTCGTCTTTTTCGTCGGTAATTCCCCAAGTTTCAAACAATCTGTCTCTAGCTTCCGCAGATAACTGCTCGTTAGGTGTTGCCCATTCTGCCGCCGCACCTACTCGATCGACAGCCACCCCTTCGGCAATACACGGAGCATTTGCCCAGTTGATCAAAACGTCTGCATCTACCCAGACTACTCGCTCGTATTTCTGGACGGATTCTTCGCCGAGGATCAGGCACTTTTGCCAGCAGGGCGATCGGTTTTGCGCTCGTTCAGAATCATCTAAAGGATTTGAAATACAAATAATATCATATCCGTGTCTGTCAGCATACTTTTGCCAGTTTGGTTGGCAGAATTTTTTCCAAGTTTCCAAATATCTTTTGCCAATTGTCAGCGTTACTATGGCTTTAGAGTTCGTCATCTTTTCCTGCTATCCTCCACCATTTTAATTAATAATATCAGCAGTCATGTGAGATTTAAACTCATCAAAAGTCTCAACCATCACAGCCGCTATAAATGCCAGTGTATCAGTGTTTGTCTGATAGGGCAAAAATCTGTAGCGAAAAGCAGCCATTTTCGGGTTGCTCTCTTGATAGATAATGTCTTGTGCAAAGTTGCCCCACCGCTCATCGATTAAATCCATTGTCATGCCAGCATGGCCCGAAGGCAGCAGCATATTAGAGCCGTGCAGGCCTATTACCAAACGGCTATCAGCATAGATTTGACAGATTTCCTGCTCGATTTTTTGATTAAACATCTCAACCCTACAATCTTCAATCCATTCGGGGAACTGAGTCTTTGTACCTAAACCTGCGACTGCAAATTTTGCGGAGGGTACGCGCGATCTAATTCCCTCAAACAACCTCCGCACCTGCCAATTTTGCACCACCAGCCCCGCTGACAGCAAATTCAGCTTTCTCAGAACTCGGAACAGCAAACTGTCGATCAGAAGGCGGTCTTCCCGCCAAATAAAGGTAATTTGTGTTTCTTCTTCCTCAAAGTTGTGCTTGGGAACTCTCGTAAACCTGGTGATGTCGAACTGACTCGGATGAGAATAGGCTTCGCTGACATAAATTTGCTCGAAGCGTTTCGTTTCTTCCTCTACAAACTCACCGAAGCTAGGATAGTAATCGCGGCCATTTTTCAAAGAAATCGCTACTGTCCAGATTTCAGCGACTCCATCGGGAACCATCCACCTCAAGAACTTAGGCACTATTACCACTAACCCGCAGTCGGGGTTGCACTCCAAATGTCTTTGGGCGTTGAGTAACTTTAACAGCGAGTGACCGTAAAGAAAGTCGATACAGTTTAAAATAATCACCCGCTGGCACGGCTTAAAAATTTCTTTGGTGATTTCCAGTTTCTCGCTGCGGGGATTTTGAAGTGAATTCAATAACGGTTTTCCCAA
Source organism: Microcoleus sp. A006_D1 (assembly GCF_036702805.1). NCBI lineage: Bacteria > Bacillati > Cyanobacteriota > Cyanophyceae > Oscillatoriales > Microcoleaceae > Microcoleus > Microcoleus sp. A006_D1. Next base: position 191,071 of record NZ_JAUBVZ010000002.1, on the reverse strand, counting down.
CCATTCCCCAGCGTAACTGTTGCCAGAAAAAACCTCGGCTTTTTTTAGATCGAGTTGCAGCGAGTGGTTGTAGCTGTGACCGACTCTGAGTACATCGATTATTTCACTACCGGAGCCGTTCGACTTAGATTCAACACAAACGTGCATACCCTGCCACAAAATTTTTGCAGGCTGTAGAGCCTTCCCAGAGATGGGGCAATTAGATTTATGCTGAATGTGGGGTTTAATTTCAATCATTTTACTAATCCTATCAACCGAGAAGCTGCCTTGTACAAGTTAAGCGATCGCCAAATTAATTTACCAAACGGGCGCAATTCCTTAATCAAGAAATTGACTAAGATAATCACGTAAAAATAAGTAATCAGAGTAGCCGCAGTTGCACCAAAAGCTCCATACTTAGGAATCAGCCACAAGTTTAACCCCACATTTAAAATCGAGCCGATTACAGTCAAGTAAAGACTGTAGCGCAACTGACCTTCGATGGTAAAATAGGTATTGCGCGCTACTCCAAAGTTACTCCCAAATTGCGCCCAAACGTAGATAGCCAGTACCGCTGCTGAGTTAGCATACTTATCACCGTAAAGCAGGTGTACTATCCACGGAGAAAGTAATGAAATCGGGATGGCTACTCCCAACCAAAAAAGCATCATCGTATCGCAGTAAATTTGAAATTTATCCAGGTATTCTTGATAATTTCTCTCCCTCAAATTTGCTAATTTGGGAAAAATAGAGGCAGATATTATCATCGGCAAGAAATCGCAGACTTCCGAGATTTTAACAGCCGCCGCATAATATCCCAGTTCAACATTTTTATCCATTGCACCCAGCATGAGCTGATCTGTTTTCGAGTACAAAAAAACTGCCAATCCTGACAGCATTATCGGCCAACTCTCCCGCAGCAGTTCTTTGCCGCGCGCCCAACTGAATTGCCAATCCTTAATTTTATTTCCCGTAAGCTGATAAAAATATACATAAGCCATTCCTACCATTGCCACCTCGGCCAATCGAATGCAGGCGAAAGCAAGCAGCGGCGCTTTAATTAGCACCAATCCAATTCTGACTCCGGCTACCAAAAAACAGACTGCATTCTTCGCCAGCACTGTATATTTTGACTGGACTTGGGACTCGAACCAAAAATTTATCGCCTCAAAAGCCTGAAAGATAGTTCCGGCGGCGATGATCCCCACCAGCCAGCGTGTCAGGCCCTCGTCAGGCTTGAATAGCGAAATCACCGCGACAGTTAAGAACAGAGTGATGCAGCCGCCTGTAAATTGCAGCCCGAAGGCAGTCCCCAGCGTTTTGTTTTTGCATTCAGGATTGCGGGCGATATCGCGGATGATGATGCTGCCCAACCCCATTGTCGCTACGGAACTAAAGATGGACACAAAGGCGATCGCGTAGTTGAGCAAGCCAAATTGAACGGGGCCCAGATAGCGGGCCACCCACAGCCCTACCACCAAACCCAGACCCATCTGCAAAATTTGGTCTGTGAACAGCCACGCCAGATTCACGAGTACCTGACGCAGACCTGGCCCGAGTTTTTGACTTGCCGCAGTTAGCTTATCTAACATCAGAAAGTTTTGAGTCCTTATAATAAATAAATATCTTTCTTGAGCGATCGAGAATCAATTAACAACCCGGATTGTTACGATAGTATCATAACCTTTGGTAGTAATTGAAAATTAACTGAAAAAGTTCTAGCTGTTCTGGGCGAGATTTTTCCGATGGTTTGAGTAGCACGGCCCAGCATCGGGAGAATGCAATATGTGCGGCAGGTTTGGTTTAATTGCAATCAGCCGATCGCTCCGAGCAGCCGAGAAACTGCTTTGTATAAATTTAACGAACCCATAATTATCTTTGCGAACGGTTTTAATTCTTTAATGTAAAAGTTCACTAAAATTGTTACATAAAAATAAGTGATTAAAGTTGCAGCTATTGCTCCCAAAGCTCCATATTGAGGAATTAGTAGAGCGTTCAATACTATATTAAAAATTGCGCCTGCTACAGTCAAGTAAAGATTGTATCGCAGTTTACCTTCGAGAGCAAAATAGGTATTTCTAGCTATCCCGAAGTTGCTGCCAAATTGAGTCCACACGTAGATTGAAAGCAGCCCGCCCGAAGCTGCATATTGCTCGCCGTAAAGAGTCTGGACTATGAAAGGAGCCAGCAGACAAATTGGCACCGCCACTCCCAACCACAAAAATAACATGGCATCCGTATAAATCTGAAACTTTTTTAAGTATTCAGCATAATTTTTTTGTCTTAACTGTGCGAGTTGGGGGAAAATAAAACCTGCGACAATCAGCGGCAAGAAATCGCTAACTTCCGACAGTTTAACTGCAACTGCGTAATATCCCAATTCTGTTTTATCTAAAGAACCGAGCATAATCAGATCGATTTTGGAATAGATGAAAACCGCCAAGCTAGATAGCACCAGCGGCCAGCTTTCCTGAAGCAGTTGTTTGCCTCGCTGCCAACTGACTCGCCACAACTTGAAATCATTTCCTTTGCTTTGATAGACAAGGGCGATCGCCAATCCCCCCAAAGCCACCTCTGCCAAACTCGTCCAAGCAAAAGCAATCAGCGGTGCTCGGACTTCAATCAATGCGATGCGGATGCCTGCTATCAGTAAAGATACGGAGTTTTTCGCAACCGCAGTATACTTAGATTCAACTTGGGACTGAAACCAAAAATTGATGGTTTCAAAGGATTGAAACATCGTTCCGGCGGCAACAATCCCCACCAACGTGAGAGTTAAACTGTCGTCGGGATTCAGGAGCGCCGTCGCTGTCACCGCCAGCAGTAAAGTAATGATTCCCCCTGCCAGTTGTAGGGCAAAAGCAGTTCCCAGAGCCTCTTCCTTGCATTCGGGATCGCGGGCAATATCCCGCACTACCAGAGTACCCAATCCGATCGCCGTCGCGGAAGCAAACAGAGACACAAGGGCGATCGCGTAATTGAGCAACCCAAATTGTGTCGGCCCCAGATAGCGAGCCACCCACACTCCCACAAACAGGCCCAGACCCACCTGCAAAACTTGGTCAGTCAGCAACCAAACCAGATTGTCAATTAGCAGACCCAGGCCGGCGCCGAGCTTTTGACCTAGCGCAGTTAGCTTATCTAACATCAGAAGTTTTTGAGTCCTTATCAGAAATAAATATACTTTTCGAGCGCTGGGGAATTAATCAAAAACCAGGCTCATTCATATGGTATATCACAGTTATCTGGATTTTTAACTTCTGCAACTTAATCGGGATTCAATCTGGATACAGGGGCGGCGGCAAATCCCGTTCGTAAGTGCGGCTGCCAGTGGATGGAGATTTGCTACTATCGATCGAGAGTCTGACTGTTAATAACACGTAAGCAAGCCAAACATCGCCAATATCACCGATCGAACCTTCAGTAATATTATTTAACATGATAAACACCAAGTAAACGATCGGTATTCCCGATTCAGATAGCGGGCTGCGGCTCAGTTGTCGCACTGCCAAAACTAGATTAGTGACCAGCGAAGATAAGATTAATAGAAGTCCCGGATAACCGAAAGATAGCAATACTGCTATAGCACCGTTGTGAGCAGTTCTTGGTTGAAATCCATTAGCAGTATATATGAAATAAGCTGGAGTTTGCTCGCCAATTTCGTCTTGCTGAAAAAAACCATCAAATCCATAGCCAAACCAAGGGCGCTGATTGGCTGCTGCAATCAATTGCGGCCAAAACTCCGTCCGCCCAGTCAGCGTCAAATCTTTTCCCAGTCCCCCGACCACAATCGCCTCTAAGTTGTCTATGATATAAACGCTGGTAATAATCCCCAAGACAGTAAACCCGACAATAGAAGTAAAAGCCCATTGAAATTTTAACCGACTCAGAAAACTTAAAGACGACACGACAACTATCAGCATCAAACTATTAACGAGAGACCCCCCGGAGCTAGTAGCTCTCACCAAGTAAAAAGAAAAAAACATGAATCCCAGAGCTATCCAGCGTTCTTTCTGAGTTTTAGCACCTTGGGAATAGTGCAGGTACCAAAGTGCTGTACTCATAACCATGAGGCTGCCGAAAGCATTTTTGTGGCCGGTAATTCCGGCAAATTCAGCTCCTATACTCGGCTTCCGCAAAACGCTAACTATGGCGAGGGAGGTATAGCCCCACCGCAGCAACCCAGACAATTCGCGCCACTCATATCGCGCACCCACATAAAAACTAAAAATCGTAAAACCTGTAAATGCTATCGCGGTTTTCAGCGTGATCTCGGGAACTAGCGACCACAGCGTCGATGTTATTGGTAACAAACAATACAGGGAAAAGCCTGGATTTCTTGAAACTAAGAATGATAAGGCTTCGACAAATTGATTCTTGAAAAAACTAATAAATCTCCCGGAGAGAACAAAGATTACCCAGGGATAAAAAACCCAGGGAAGTTTAGCCACATTACTGTCACCTGCCTCAGCAAGATTGATAAAATGTAGGTAGTTAAATGGAGGCAGGTTGACGTGGGGAGATACGAATACGTAACAAACAGCAAACCATTTTTCCCAGAGCAAACCTATTTTTTTTTGTGAAGCTAACTGAAAAATTAAAATTGTGACGATCGCTGCCACACAGGCAAATAAATACAGCAAGTAAGTATTGCCGAAAATTAGCTCCCGAATCATTCTGGCCATAATTTTTTACCCTTTTTGACATAAAAATTAAGTGAGTGGCGGGCTAATTCCACCAACTTAACAAGAAACATCGGCTGTTGTCGCCGATCGCCCGCAATGCCCGGAGGCGCTGCACCTAAATAGTCTGTAGGTGTCCGCTCACACGAGCGGCGGAGGCTGCGAAAATTCGACGATAGTCAGCGAGTACCCAGTCGCGCCAGGAAAATCTAGAGGCTTCACTCCCGTGAGTCACCATTGTTGTTGATTTTTGGGTAGTGCTGCCGATCTGATGGCATTTGAATTGTGACAGATTAGACTAATGAAGGAGCCCAAAAGAAAATAAATAGCCTGTGGTTAACGCCGATTTTCGCAAACAAATTACCGCGCCTGTCTTGAGTTTGACATGGTGCGCGATCGCCTTAAACGTGATTGGCGCCGGATTTCCCGTTTCTGCGGCGGCGCAAGTGCGATTGCGGCCTGGCGCAGTCACAGCACCATCTGGGGGCAGCGGACGATCGACCGACAGCTACAAACTCGGCGGTGGCGATCGCATCCAAATCGAAGTCCTCGAAGTACCAGACCTCACCCGCGGCTACGAAGTCCTTTCCGACGGTTCAGTCAACCTGCCGCTGATCGGCCTGATTTCCGTCCGCGGCCGCAGCTTAGTAGAAGCCACCACCATCATCCGCAACGCCTACCGGCGCATCCTCAAAGACCCCGTAGTTACAGTCAGCCTCGTCGCCGCTCGCCCCCTCAACGTCGGAGTCATCGGAGAAGTCACCAGGCCCGGAAACTTCATCATCAACCTGACTTCAGGCCCCGGGGTGACGCCCAGCGTGCAGTATCCCACCGTCACTCAAGCGATCAGACTCGCAGAAGGTGTCACGGGTGTCGCCGACATCCGCAACATCCGCGTCCGCCGCCCGCAAGCAGACGGCCCGGATCGAGTGCTCAACGTCAACCTGTGGAAATTCTTGCAAGAAGGAGACATCTCTCAAGACATCATTTTGCAAGACAGAGACACGATCGTGATTCCCACAGTCGCCAACTTCAACCAAGCAGAAGCCCGCCAATTTGCGATCGCCAACTTTTCGCCGCCGCCCGAAAAACCTCGATCGATCTCGATCGTCGGCCAAGTCACCCGCCCGGGGGCTTACGTCGTCATCGGCGGCAACACCACAAGCGACCTCAGTCGAGAAGGCTTCCCCACCGTCATCCGCGCCATTCAATTAGCCGGCGGCATCACCTCCGAAGCCGACATCCGGCAAATCCAAGTGCGCCGCATCACCAGAAGAGGCGAACAAATTATCCCGGTCAACCTGTGGCAGTTCCTAGAGTCCGGCGACGCCACCCAAGATACCATCTTGCAGCAGGGAGACACGATCTTCGTTCCCAAAGCCACAATCGTCAACCCCGCAGAAGCTGGCGTGCTGGCTAACACTAACTTTGCTCCCCCCGGCATTAACATTTTCGTAGTAGGAGAAGTCACAACATCCCTCGATCCATTGAGGCTCCCAGCTAATGCCACCTTGAATCAAGCTTTAGTTTCCCGAGGATTTTTTGGCTACGGCAATACCAGAGCTAAAAGAAAGACTGTTGAGCTAGTCCGCCTCAATCAGGACGGTACAGCTACTAAACGCACGATCGAAGTCGATTTAACTCAAGGAATTAACGAAGAAGTCAATCCTCAACTTCGCAACAACGACATGATTATCGTATCCCGTAGCGGTCTGGTGAACTTCCTAGACCGCATCAACAATATTGTCGCGCCTGTCGGGCCAGCTACCGGAGTGTTAAATTTTCTAAGCATTCTCCGATCTTTGTTCAGGTAAGAACTCTGCGGGTGAAGTGGATAATTCCTGGCAAAGGCTAGAATAAACTAAACAATAGGATTGGACAGTCGCGGCGCGGCAGCTTCAAAAATATCAACATCAAAAATATCAACATCAAAAATACCCAGACTCAATATGGATAACAGACAAGATTACCAACCCTTCACATCCAAATCAAATGGCAAACTGCCGGAATTCTCGACTCAAAAGTACAGAGATAACTTCGTCGAGGAGACAGAAGAAGAAAAGCTAGACTTGTCCTGGCTCGCAGGCGTCCTGCGCCGCCGCATCCTGGTGATGGCAGCAGCCACCATTGCTTTGAGCGCCCTCGCCGGAACAGCGATCGTCATCACTTCTAAAAAAATGACGCTTGAGTATGAAGGCTCCTTTTCCCTGTTAGTAGAACCAGCCACTGCTGAAGGTTTGCTATCCAAACAATTAGACAATACCGTCGCTGCCGACTTAGCAAAAATTAATATAGAAGGAATTAGCTTAGTAGACTACGAAACCCAAATTAGGATTTTGCGTAGTCCCAAAATGATGGAGCCAGTAGTTAAGGAATTGCGAACTTGGAATCCCAACATGACCTATAGCGAGCTGATGTCAAAACTGTCGATCAGCCGCCTCAGTTACACAAAAGATGGCAAACAGCAAGGCACAAAAATTTTAGAGGTTCGCTACAAAGATACAGATAAACAGAAAATTTACGGCGTCTTGGAGAAAGTTTCTAAAGCTTATCTAGAGTACAGCTTGCAGCAGCGGCTGACGGGAATCAATCAAGGCATTAAATTTATCGATATGGAGATGCCCAAGCTGCGAGAAAGAGTGGAAGTTCTGCAACTGCAAGTCCAAAGACTGCGGCAGCAGAGCAACTTGTTTGATCCCCAGCTAGAGGGAAAATCTTTGTCAGAACAAGTTCAAAGCATTCGGGGCCAGCAAGTGGGAATCCAAGTACAGCTACAAGGGATTCGCAACCTCTACCAAAGCTATGAAAAATTACTAAAGCAAAATAACCCCCAGGGTCTGCTGATGACCCAAGGACTAGCTTACGCGGGACTGTTAGGTCAAATCCAGAAGATAGACTCGGATCTGTCGATGAAATTAGCTCAGTACAGAGAAGATAGTTTGCCAGTTGTCGCACTGCGAAAAAGTCGGGAACAACTGATTTTAACTGCAACTCAACAAGCAAAAGAAGTGGTGATGGGAAACTTGGAGACCCAAATCCGAGAATTGGAAGCGCGCGATCGCGAAATGACTGCTTTGCAAAAAAATATCAACCAAAAAATTAGAAATTTTTCAGTGACAACCCGACAATACGACAATTTACAGCGGGAACTGCAAGTAGTTACTAAGAGTTTTTCCGACTTTTTGGCAAAACGAGAAGCCTTGCGGATCGATGCGGCTCAGCAACAAATCCCTTGGGTGCTGATCAATCCGCCGGAAATTCCGCTAGACAAATTCGGCAGACCGATCGCAGCTACCGTCAAACAAACCAAAAAACAGTTAGCGCTGGCAGTAATTTTAAGCAGTCTGGTGGGCATAGCAATCGGCTTGCTCGTAGAGGTGCTCAATACTGTTTTCCACACTCCAGAAGCAGTGAGAATGGCCACCAAATTGCCGGTGATCGGGGTGATTCCGTTTACCAAAAAAGTCAAGCGCCGACCGCCAGCCAGATCCAGAAAACTTACATCAGCTCGATCGCAGTCCAAGTCTAAAGTGGAATTTCTCGAACCTGTCGAAGTTATACCGACTGCTCCGATGCTGGGGGGACAAAGTATTTTTAGCGACTTGGACTATCCATTTGTAGAAGCATTTCGATCGCTCTACACCAACATTCACTTGCTGAGTGCAGGGAGGACGCTGCGATCGCTCTTAGTCGCCTCAGCCTCAGCCGGAGACGGCAAATCTACAGTAGCTTTGCACCTGGCCGCCACAGCAGCAGCAGTCGGACAGCGAGTGTTGTTAGTCGATGCAGATTTGCGCTGCCCGCAACTGCACGCTAAGCTAGGTATCCCGAACGTGCGCGGCCTGGGCGATGCCATCTCCACCGATCTCAGCCTCAACGACGCGATCGTGCGAGCGCCCAACCAAGACAATTTGTTCGTACTCACCGCCGGCCAAATTCCCGCCGATCCGATCAAGCTGCTTTCTTCCAAAAAAATGCAGTATCTGATGGAACAATTTCAAGCATTTTTTGACTTAGTGATTTATGACACCCCGCCGCTAGCCGGCTTGGCAGACGCCCACTTGATCGCAGCTCACACCGACGCTACGATTATGGTGGTGCAAATTGGTAAAACAGATCGATCGCAAGTTCGCAAAGTTTTAGAAGAATTAAAAATTTCTGGAGCTTCCGTCTTGGGAATCGTGGCTAACGGCTGCAAAAACTCGAATCACAGCTACCGCCAGCGCCCGATCGGTATAGAGACGCTCTACGATCAAAAACTGTCGCCTTTAGGTACAAAAAATCAAAATTAGGCAAATTTTGATGCAGGCGACTGCGTACCACCGTCCTCGACCGGAATTTCACCACCAAGCTGCACCGTCATTTTTTGACAAAAGTACCATTTGAGAAAGAAAATGATAGACTAACGGACAGAGCCTCGTGTGTCAACCGAGATTGCGCGGATCTTTACTATTTCGCGATGATTATTCAGAAAATGATTGGGAAATCAGCAAAAGTGGGTAAACTACATCTAGCAGAACGCAATCTCAATCAGGAAAAGACACTTTTGAAGGTAAACGTTAATGCAAACGTTAATGTGAACGTTTCAACCCAGAAACTTGGTAGGGATTATTCTATGAGTACAGTTATGGTTGTTGATGATAGCGTGACTCTGCGGGAGATGATCGCCGACTTGCTCAAAGGTAGGGGGCTCAACGTCACAGTAGCTAGTGATGGGGTAGAAGCTCTAGAGCAAATCAAGGCAAACCGCCCGGATTTAGTCGTTCTGGATATCGTGATGCCCCGGATGAACGGCTACGAAGTCTGTCGCCGGCTCAAAAGCGACCCCAAAACTCAGAATTTGCCGGTGGTAATGTGTTCGAGCAAAAGCGAAGAATTCGATCGCTACTGGGGAATGAAACAAGGAGCCGACGCTTACATCGCCAAGCCATTTCACCCTCAGGAATTGGTGGGCACGATCAAGCAACTGCTGCGGGGTTGAGGTAGAGGAAGAGGGACAGAAAAAAATGTCTTGAGTGGTTCCAATTTCTGATCCCGCAGCCTCTCTAAACTACTCGATTGACAATAGTCCAAACATCCCCGTCCGATCGCACGTAGGGAACAGAAATACTCTTAAAACCAGTAATAAAAGGCTTGTAATAAACCTGCCAATAGCTGGGGCTAATTTTGTCGGCGATGGCTTTAAGTTCCTTCACTTCCCCCGCCAATTGGGCTGCCAGTTCGTTAATCCGTTCCGCGTGTCCCGAAGCCCGCGCTCTGCCTTCTTCAACTTGCAGATCCATCGGACTGCTTCTCGGTTGCAGGTTTACCGATTGCTGCTGTTTCTGATTCAGTTGAGCAGACAGAGCGGCGATCGCATCATCTATTCCCTTGACTTCTGCTGACACTTCTGCTGTTTCTCTGGCGTGACGGCGGTAAGCATCAGCGAGCGCTTGGGGCGAATCACCGACTGGGGCGATCGCACCAATGCTAAGCTGCTGGCGTTCTCGGCGCAAGGCCTCAATCTCAGAGCAAATTGCCTCTATGTCTGTCTGAAGTTTGTCCACCAAATTACCGTGGTTTTTGGATATCTTTAGCATATTAACATAAACCAATCACTCGCTCGGCCTTGAAATGGCATATTTTGGGCGATGCTCAAAGCCCACCCCACAAGAAAAAGTTCAATTGCTTTAAAATATAAAAATTTGTATTTTTGAGTTGAGCGGTTCCCGTCGAGATCGAGTTTGGTGAATCAGCATTATACGTTTGATCGTTCGGAATGCAAGTCCTCAAAATTTGATGAGGACTTGCATTCCGAACGATCAAACACAATTACCATTACCAATTGAGTTATTTTAAATTGCGATCGCCTGCTGCCTCAAACTGACTATAGCCTCTACCAAAACATCGGGTGGCACGGGCTTAGGCAGATGCCGATCGAAACCCGCAGCAAAAGCCCGATCGCGGTCTTCATCCCTAGCATAAGCCGTCAGGGCGATCGCCCGAAAATTCTCTCCGGTTTGAGTTGCCAAAGAGCGCAGCCTTAACAGCAGCGAATAGCCGTCTTCCTCCGGCATTCCGATATCGCTGACCAAAACATCCGGCACAAACGCCGCAGCGGCCTCAAACGCCTCAGCAGCCGACGATGCAGCCCTGACAGCAGCCCCGGAATCAGCCAACACAAACATCATAAATTCCCGCGAATCAGCCTCGTCATCCACCACCAAAATTTTAACTCCCAGTAAATTACCACCGCCAGCAAACACCGGCGCTGACTCGCGGGCGATCGAAGTTACCGGAATTGAAGGAAGGCGGAAAGTAAAAGTCGAGCCGAGATCCAGTCCCGGACTCTGGGCCCAAACCCTGCCGCCGTGAAGTTCCACCAACTGCCGGACAATTGAGAGCCCCAGCCCCAAACCGCTATAATTGCGAGTAATTGTAGCATCAGCTTGCCGGAAAGACTCAAACACATAAGGCAAGAAATTTGCAGCGATGCCAATTCCGGTATCGGTAACAGCCAGCTCAACCTCCGAATCAACTCGCTGCAAACGGATTTCCACTCGCCCACCGCGTGGCGTAAACTTAATTGCATTCGTGAGCAAATTCCAAATTACCTGCTGCAAGCGGCCCGGGTCTCCCGACACCAAAAATCTCGGATTTAGCTCAGATTCAGGATTGCCAGAAACCTCTCCGGTCTGGCAAAATTCAGCAGTATCGCAGCCTAAATCGACAATTGCCAACAGCACCTCGATCGACTTAGCATCGGCTGCTAAAGCCACAGTATTCAGCGCTCCTTCCACCATCGAAATCAAATTTACCGGACAAGGCTCCAAAGTCAACTTGCCGCGAATAATTCTCGAAATATCCAGCAAATCCTCAATCAATTGAGTTTGCAACTTAGCATTTCGCTCGATCGTTTCCAAAGCCCGCGCAGTAGCATCGGGACTGAAACTGCGGTGCCGCAGCAGTTGCGCCCAGCCCAAAATCGCGTTTAAGGGCGATCGCAATTCGTGAGAAAGAGTTGCTAAAAACTCATCTTTCATGCGATTTGCCTGCTGAGATTCCTCGTAAAGCCGCGCGTTTTCGATACTCGCCGAAACTGCTTGAGCCAACTGCATTAAAATACTTTCGTCATCTTCGGCAAACTCCCCCTCGTACTTATCCGACAACTGAATCAATCCCAGATTTCTGCCGTCGCGAGCCGTCAGCGGTACCGCCAGCCAGCCCCGCATCGGCGGGTGATTTCCCGCAGCCTCGCCGAAAAAGAGCCAAGCCGGGTGAGCCTCTAACTCGCTTTGAGTCAGGCGCATCGCCTGTTGCTGCTGGCAAACTTCCTGGTAAATGCCCGTACCGTCTGGCTCTTGGCAGTAATCTTGCCACGGGGCGTATTTTTCTGACATCGAAAACTTGCTAATTCCCGCATCCCAGTTGGCGGCAGGGTTGAGGTTGACGGCTGCTTGGTGGACTTCTAGAATTTGGCGGGCGCTATCTGCTGCTAATTGAAGTATTTCTGCTACCGACAGCGTGGAGTTGATCGCAACTGAGGCGGAGGTTAACTTTTGCAGGCGGTGCAAATACGATCGCTCGCGCGCCAAAGCCTGCGATCGCTCGTATTCTAACTGTTTGCGACCCGTAATGTCGATCGCCACCCCAAACAGCCGCACAGGTTTACCGGATGCGTCAAAAGACACCCGCCCCTTGTCGTGAAGCCAAATCACCGAGCCGTCGGGGCGCAGGTGGCGGTGCTCCGACTCGTAAACTCCCGAGCCGCTGAGTGCGGCATCCAAATCTGCCAAAAAGCTGTCGCAGTCATCTGGGTGCACCGCATTCTTTTTTTCCTCAAAAGTACCAACGGTGCTGTCTGGGCCCAAACCAATCTGTGTTTGGGCATTGGAAGAGCGGCGGACTTCCCCGGAAGCAATATCCCAGGTAAAAGCGACGGTGTTAGCTGCTTCTAGGGCAAAGTGCAAATTTTCCTCGCTTTCCTGTATTCTGGCGAAGGATAACTTGCGATCGGTAATATCCCAAACCACGCCGATCGATCGCACCGATTGACCCGTACCATCATCAAAAAACTGTCCCCTACCCGCGATCCAGTGCAAGCTGCCGTCAGGCCAAATCACTCTAAATTCGTGCTGGTATTCTATTTTATTTTCTAAAGAAAAGGCAATCGCGCGGGAAATAGAGGCCTGGTCATCCGGGTGAACGCAGGCACAAAACGCTGCGTAAGTTCCCGCAAAACTGCCTTTTTCCAACCCGAATAACAGTTCGTGTCCCTCCGACCAAACCACCTCGCCGGTTAATATATTCCAATCCCAAGTTCCCATTTGCGAGGCGGATATCGCCACCCTCAGCCTTTCCTCAGAAATTGCCAACTGCGCCGACGTTTTCGCGTATTTTTCCCGCAACTGCTGTTTTTCCAAGGTTTCGCGCACGGCCCCCGCCAGCCGCTGGAAGTGCCGCCCTTTGAACACGTAATCGCTCAAACCCGCTTTCATCGCTTCGACTGCCACTTGTTCGCTGCCGCTGTCGGTACACATAATTACCGGACAATTTGGGTGGTGGCGTTGAACTTGTTTGAGAATAGTTAATCCGTCGCTCCAGTGCAGTTGGTAGTCGGTAACTACCACGTCAAAACCCCCTGCTGCCAGGACTTCTTCGAGAGTTGGGGCATCAATCACCGACTTGATTTCTAAATCTGAAAAATTTTTCCTCAGTTCTCGATCGATCATCAGGCGATCGTTCGGGTTGTCGTCGATCAACAGAATAGATAGCATTGGCTTTTTACTTTTTGTATTGGCGCAAACATTCTTAAATTCAAGAATATGTTATTAAGCGATCCGACATTTTTGATATTTAGTTAGCTGGTTAATTCGACTTGCAAATGCGTTGACTATATTTACTTGTATCTGATTATATAGCCTTTCTCAGAAAGATCAGGTACGCGAACGGCATTGGGCAAACAGGCCAAACAGGCCAAACAGGCCAAACAGGCCAAACAGGCCAAACAGGGCAAACAGGGCAAACAGGTCATTGGCCAAACAGGTCATTGGCCAAACAGGTCATTGGCCAAACAGGGCCTTGGGCATAGGGCATAGGGCATAGGGCATAGGCCAAACAGGTCATTGGCCAAACAGGTCATTGGCCAAACAGGGCAAACAGGCCTTGGGCAAACAGGCCAAACAGGCCAAACAGGTCAAACAGGCCAAACAGGCCAAACAGGCCAAACAGGCCAAACAGGCCAAACAGGCCAAACAGGCCAAACAGGTCCTTGGGCATTGGGCATTGGGGCGCTGATTCCCGGTTTCTACCCAAAATTACGAACAGGAACGAGAAATCTAGTCGTTTAACCGGGTTTCCGAGGTCGCAAGTGCGATCGCGAACTGTACCAGTTTCTTTGTAGTTCACTTACATAAAAAGTGCTATAATTAACTCGTTACCAAGAAGAGTATGGCGAACGATAAAACAAGTAATAAACACTCAAAAACAGCCACTACAAACCAGAAAATTCTCTAGGTTCAGGCAGTTGGGTATGGTTGAGCCAATATTCGCCAAAACTCTGCATCATTTCCGATAAAGAAGCAAATCCGACAGGTTTAACCAAATAAGAATTCACCCCTAAATCATAAGCTTGATTGATATCAAGTGTTTGCCTAGAAGAAGTAAGCATCACCACCGGCAAGCGTTTTAGTTCCGGCTGCTGCTTCAGCCAAACCAGAACCTCGTGACCCGATCGCCTGGGCAACTTCAAATCTAGTAAAATTATCCTTGGTAAAGGATAGCGCTCGCGATCGCTGTATTCTCCGTCACCATTTAAATAAAAAACCGCTGCATCTCCATCTCGGACAATTTGCAGCGAAGTATTAGTAAAAATCCGATCACGAAACGCCCGCTGCATCAACAGAATATCAACGGGATTATCTTCCACCAGCAAAATCGTCTGCGTTTGCGTCATCCTTTCCTCAGTTGTATCCAAAATCGACTGCCGTGTCCTAATTGAGATTCAACCCCAACTTGACCGCCCATGCGATCGACTGCTTTTTGTACAATAGCTAATCCTATACCAGTTCCGGGGTATGACTCGATACCGTGCAGGCGTTCAAACACGCGAAAAATGCGTTTTTGATGTTCTGGAGCAATACCGATGCCGTTGTCTTCTACCCAAAGACGGACTGTGCGATCCTGTTCTAGGGCTTCGCTAACGGGCAATGGGCAACCGGCAATCAGTAACTGCGAATGCTCCCACTGTCCCACTGTCCCCCTTTCCCACTCTCGCGCTGTCTGTCTGTCTGTCTCTGGCTCTTGAGGCAGCTCAATTTCCTGGGCCCATATCTGCACTTGCGGCGGTGCGCCTGCCACAAATTTTATAGCATTGGTGAGCAGATTTGCGATTGCTTGAACTAAAGTAACGCGGTGGGCAATTACCGGAAATAAGGGCGATCGCACGCTGATTTGAGCGCCGCGGGATTTAGCGTCAGCTTGTACCATCGCAATTGCCTCGGCGACAGCAGATTCTAAGTCTAGAACTTGCAGCGATAAATCAGTGCGGCTCAGGCGGCTGTAAGCTAGCAAATCTTGGATCAAATCTTCTAATTGTTGCCCACAATTCACAATTTGGTGGGCGTATTCTTGACCGAGTTCGTCGAGGAAATCGCGGTAATCTTCTAACAAAGCTTCAGCCAATCCCTGCATTCCGCGCAGGGGAGCACGCAAATCGTGGGCGACGGTATAGGTGAAAGCTTCTAATTCTTCATTAGCTGCTTGAAGTTGATTGGTGCGGAGTTCCACTCGTCTTTCTAACGTAGCGTTGAGCATCCGAATTTCGGCTTCTGCTTGTTTGCGCGCAGTTACGTCAATGGCGGTACTAATTACTAAACTTCTGCCGTCGGAAAGCTTGCCTAGAGATGCTGAATAAAAGTCCCAAATTCGTTTTTCGCCTGTGGCTGTGGTAATTATATATTCGCCTTCATGAATGCCAGCGTTTAATTGGTGCAGCGCTTCGATATCTGCTTGGACTAGCGATTTGCGGCTGCCGTAAGCTTTTTCTGTCCAATCTTCAATTGTGGGAATTTCTGAGTATTCATAGCCTGAGAGTTGTGTCCAAGCGGAGTTAATTTGCAAAACTTCTCCGTTTTCAGCGTGCAGTATAATCGGCAGCGGAGTGTTGAGAATGACGCGGCGAAAACGTTTTTCGGTTAATTCTAGGGAATTGCGATCTTCTGCTAGCTGTTCTAACAGTTGATTTTGCTTGATTTCGGTATTGTCGCGCAAAGTGCGATCGCGCTTTACCAAATAGTAAACCAAAACCATCAACAGCAAATCTACCACACTAGCAACGGTAAAAGTCACGATTGTCAAATTAGCGCTGGCTTGAGATTCTCTAGCGCGCTGCTGCAATAGCAGATTTTCCTCAGCTACCATTACAGCTACCTGCTGCCGAATGCCGCCCATGATTTGCTTTCCCCTACCGGTTTTTACCAGCCGCAGGGCTGCTTCTAAGTTTTTTTTGCGCCGCAGATTGATGCTTTCTTCAAGTTCGGCTAATTTAGAGTCGATCGCAATTTTTAAGTCGCGAATGCGCTGTTGCTGCTGGTTGTTGTCGGCGGTTAGCTGCTGCAATCCGTTTACTTGTTGGTTGATGCGGGCGATCGCGCTGTGATACGGTTCTAAATAACGTTCTTCTCCCGTCAGCAAATAACCGCGCTGTCCGGTTTCAGCATCTTTTAAGGTGGAAAGCGTGGCTTCGAGTTCGGTTAAAACTTGGTGAGTTTGGCCCACCCAGCGTTCGTTTTCAACTAACTTGAGAATATTGCGGTAGGAAGTTGCCGCATTTAAAATTAGCAGCCCCAAGGCCATGCCGATGCCTGCGGTGATTTGGCTAGTCAGCGATTTGTTCATGAAATACTCGCCGCGCGATTCCTGCTTTTTTTTATTTTACTTGGATCTGGGCGATGAATTTTTGGCTCCGGCAGACACGGCGGCAAAAGCAGATAAATTCAAGGGTCAAATGTGCGACGATCTTGTTTTTAGTGTAGTCTCGATCCTGCTCGCATCCTCCTTAAGTAGGAGACAGCAAACAGACAATCTCTCGCTGCTAGCAAAGCTTAATTTGCCATTTTCTGTGGCATCACTTTTGCTGCTTTGACAATTTGCGATCGCGGCGGAAAAAAAGGAGTTTTTACCTATTGACTTGACTTGATTTTTGCGGTATATTTTAGATAATGGAAGTGGTAACTTAAGTTTTAAAATTGCCACTATTCCCATTATCTAATAATACCTTGTCAAGCCAGCCGCGTCAAGCTTTTTTACCCGAAAAAAAAGGCGAATTTTTAATGATTTGTGAAAAAAATAATTTTTTGGACGAAGCGGAGAAATTGGTAGGGGAAAGCGCAGATGAACGCAGATTAACGCAGATAATTTTAAGATGGGAGAGGGAATGGGGGCAATTGGAGTTTATAGTCTGTTTGCGATAGACTTGAATTGCAAAAATAATTAGGACGCTGCTCAGAGCAACGTCCCACAAATTTTTTTTTCTTGTGGGATGGGCTTCTAGCCCGTCCGAAAATTTGATTAAAAGAACTTTTGCAATTCAAGTCTGATTTAGACGATCGCACTGCACAGAGAAAATGATGATTCCGAGTGCAGTGGCGAAACAATAGAATTACGCAATAACAGCGGCTTTCATGGCCAAAATGCGATCGATCGCATCCTCAACCACCTTATCAGGAGTCGAAGCACCCGAAGTCACGCCGACGACAATATTACCATCAGGCAGCCAATTTTGGGCTACGACCAAATCTCCCCCTAAAGGCTTGTGTTCGATGCGATTTCCGGGTAAAATGCGCTCAGCACAATCAATGTGGTAGGAAGGAAGAGTTTTGTCGATCGCAATTTCCTGCAAGTGGGTAGTATTAGAAGAATTAAAACCCCCAATCACCAACATCAAATCCAACTTTTCCTCAACCAAACTCAACATAGCATCTTGCCGTTCCTGAGTCGCATCGCAGATAGTATTAAAACTGAGAAAATGTTGATTAAGATTCTCAGGCCCAAACTTCCGCATCATCGTCTTTTCAAACAACTTACCAATATTCTCGGTTTCGGTTTTGAGCATAGTAGTTTGGTTAGCAATCCCAACACTTACCAAATCCACATCTGGGTCAAAACCAGCCGAATAAGCCTTGCTAAACTTAGCAAGAAACTCATTTCTGTCGCCCCCATGCAAGATATAATTGCTGACATATTCAGCCTCATGCAAATTCAGCACAATCAAATACTTATCAGCAAAAGAACTGGTAGCAACAGTTTCCTCATGCTTGTACTGACCGTGAATAATCGAAGTATAATCTTTCTTCTTGTGCTTCTCAACAGTATTCCAAACCTTAGAAACCCAAGGACAAGTAGTATCAACAATCTTGCAGCCCTTCTCATTCAGCAACTGCATTTCTTGCACGCTCGCGCCAAAAGCCGGTAAAATTACCACATCGCCGCTATCGACAACCGAAAAATCTTTCAGTCCCTTGTCAACAGCAATAAAACCAACTTCCATATCCCGCAAATGCTGATTTACAGAAGGATTGTGAATAATCTCATTAGTAATCCAAATCCGTTCCGACGGGAAATGCTGGCGAGTCTCGTAAGCAATAGCCACAGCGCGTTCCACCCCCCAGCAAAACCCAAAAGCCTCAGCCAGCCGGATCGTGACTGCACCGCGTTGGAGCCTGTAATTGTTGTCGCGAATTTGCTGGATCAGACTGCTCTGATAAGCCGTCTGCATCACGCCAGCTACCTCAGCTTCGTGTCCGAAACCCTTGCGGTGGTAGTTTTCAGACTGTTGGAGCGATCGTTTAAAAGCTTTAGTATCCATGCGGTATCGAGTTGAAATCTAGGTTAATTACCTTTGATTTTAGAACCATTGGACAATTCTCATCTTAAATTTAGAAACCCCGCCTGCAACAATAGCAAAACGGGGCAACACAGATATTGTTGATTCTGACTGCAACTTAGAGCTTCAAACCTTCTGCTGCACAAAATCTGGCAAAGAAACCCGGTTTCTTAGAAAAATCAGGGTTGGGAGCCCATAAATCTACAAAGAAACCGGGTTTCACAGGCCTGAGTACGTCAGTTATGTCAAAGTTTCAAACCTTCTTCGGCGCAAAAGGAGAACCCGATTCAAACGAACTGAAACCGCCGGCAAAATCCTCACCGTAAGCTTCTTCCCCGTGTTGGCCGATATCCAAACCTTGGTCTTCAGCAGATGATGGCACTCGCAGCTCCATAAACTGCCCTAAAATTTTCAGGATCGCAAAAGTGCCGACACCGGCAAACACGTAAGTAGCTAGAATGGCGACAAACTGGGTCAGGATTTGCCCCGGATTACCGGCAAACAGACCATCAACTCCGGCAGCGTTAACCGCTTTAGTCGCAAACACACCAGTCAGCATGACGCCCACAGTCCCGCCGACTCCGTGAATCGGGAAGGTATCCAAAGAGTCGTCAAATCCCAGCTTAGCTCGCAAACTAACGGCAAAGAAGCAGCAAACGGCAGTGATCGATCCGATCAAAAGCGCTCCCACTGGGAGCACGTATCCAGCCGCAGGTGTGATGCCCACCAATCCCGCTAGGAAACCACTAGCAATTCCGACTGCTGTCGGTTTGCCTCTGAGTACCCATTCGATAATTGTCCAAGTTAAGCCAGCGGCTGCTGTAGAAATCATGGTGGTGACAAAAGCTACTGTTGCTAAGGAACCGGAGCCCAAAGCGCTACCGCCGTTGAAGCCAAACCAGCCAAACCACAGCAGCCCAATTCCCAGCAAGACGTAGGGTACGTTGTGGGGGGTGTGGGGCTTGTTCAAGTGGTCTTTGCGGGGCCCGATTACCCAAGCTGCGACTACGGCTGATACGCCGGAACTGATGTGCACGACTGTGCCGCCGGCAAAGTCCAAAACTCCGATCGCCTCCAGCCAACCTCTACCCCAAACCCAGTGGGCTAAAGGAGAGTAGATGAAGGTAGACCATAGCAGCCCGAACCAGAAATAGGTTTTAAATGTTACCCGTTCGACGATCGCCCCGGAAATCAGCGCCGGTGTGATGATGGCGAACATCATCTGGTAAACCATGAAGACTTGGTGGGGTATTGTCGGTGCGTAGCCGATCGGATCTGGTTTGTCGGCGACGACGTTGTTCAAAAACATCCAGTCGAAGCCGCCGATCACGCTTTCGAGTCCTTGGCCGAACCCTTTAGCATCCAGACTGCCGGGGGTGACATCAAAAGCTAAGCTGTAACCCCACAGCGTCCATGTGACGCCGATCAATCCCATCATCACCAAACTCATCATCATGGTGTTGAGGACGTTGCGCGATCGCACCAGTCCTCCGTAGAAAAACGCTAGCCCGGGTGTCATCAGCAGTACCAGTGCTGATGACATCAACATCCACGCTGTATCGCCTGTGTCGATCGGACTCGCCACCACCGCAGCAGCATCAGCAGCAGGAGCAGCATCTTGAGCTAAGGCATTGTTCATCAGCGGCCAGCTTAACAGCCACAGTGCGAGAATCCCGATCGTTAAACTTTTTTTGATCACGTTACTTTTACCTTCTAATACCCAGCAATTTTTAGGGAAGACCGAGCCGATTTTTAGATGTGAGGATTTCAGATGCAATAGTTATTTCGTTTTAAGTCCCTGTTTGAGCGGAACCAATCTTTAATAGATAATCCCCAAATCCTCAAGACTCGGACTTTACATAGCCGAACTCATCTAAATTCGTCAAGTGTCTATCCAATACTTTCCGCCTTTTGGATTGCACCATTTGTCACAACAGTTGTTCTGTATCACATTATACAAATTTCTTGATTATAATATTTTCTTAATCTATCCCCAGGTACTTGACATCACTGGTCGAAGCAAAGTAAGCGGGGAGGGGGAGAGGGAGAGAGGGGGAGAGTGGGGGAAAATCTTCCTTCTTGCTTCAACATCAGACTAACGACTAATGACTAATGACTAATGACTAATGACTAATGACTAATGACTAACGACTAATGACTAATGACTAATTTTTCAACTGCATCTGACCAAACATTTGCAGGGCCGATCGCCAAACCAGATAACCTCGATCGTTGAGGTGCAAGCCGTCTGTGCTGAGTTCGGTTGGCAAATTGCCGTCAGCATCCGCAAACAGTGGCTGCAAATCCAGATACAAAACATTTTCAGAAGTAGCAATTTCTTGGAGCCGCCGATTGATTGCCCGAATCCGACTGTTAGGAATTGCCAACAATCGATCGCGATTTTCCCAAGTAGCTTGTTCCCCGCTGTGCGGCAAAATCGACTGCACCACCACTTGTGCTTTCGGGTGAGCCCACCGCAAATCGCGGATAATCTGCCGCTGATTGTCCAAAATCCCTTCGTCGCTGGCCCCCCGCAACAAATCGTTAATCCCGATCATCACAAACACCGTATCGGGCACAGTTCGATCGAACAACTGCAACCGCTTCAGCAAACCTACGGAAGTCTCCCCCGAAATCCCTTGATTCAGCCAAATGCGATCGGGCGGTAACAGCTTCGTGGGAAACCACATACTCAGAGAATCCCCAGCCAAAACACTGAGTTTTGGGGGGCGATTGGCCGCCGCCGCCTCAGCTTCCCGCCCCAACTGCGTCACCCACTGCTGGTAAGACCATTTGTGTCGCGGCCCGGCAACAGGCAAGTCTGACACTGCCTTTGCAGAGTTTGTCGCCGTCGTCGTCGGCTGTCGAATTAGTTCCTCAGTGCCTTCTGCCGTTACCGCAGCACTCGCAGGAGAGCTTTCTGTCAAGTTGTGTCCCCGCAGCAGTTGAGCGACTGCGAGTATCAGTACCGCGTTTGTCAGCAGAGATAGCACAGCCCAAACCGGAACAGTTTTCGATCGGCTCATCTCCATCCCCAAGAGGGATTTATGAGTTCTACTTCTGCTAACTCCTCCAAACTTCTCCATAAACTCAAGCGATTTGCAGGCACCACACTGAATAATTGGCACTGATTGCTGCATCAAATTTTACCGTTAAATTTTCGCCTCGATTCTTGTAAGAATCAAGCACTGTGCTGTGTTGGGCGCGACGGCGATGCAGAACTTTACTTTTTCGCACTACTCTACCATAAAAAATCTGCCTACCAAACTTTCTTGCACAGAAATCATACGATTTTAGATTTTAGATTTTAGATTTTAGATTTGGGAATTACTTACTGCATCAAAATTTAGAGCTTTTCTACTGTTGCATTTTTTTTTACCAGGCTGCCCGACGCAAAAACCCGGTTTTTTTAAGTAATTGCGTGATTTTAGCAAGATAATTAGAACGATAAACCGGGTTTAAAAGGGTCAAGAGTGTGTGGGGGACTGCATCTGTGGGCGGGGGATTTCAGATGTTGGTTTTTCAGAATAAAGCCCTAGATTAGCGCAAAAATCGCCGATCGAGGGCCATAAAGCTGAAGAAAGTCGATCTCTTCGCGCGCTCTACAGTTTGGTAGCCCTGCCCCCAGAACCCCCAGCAGAACCGCCGTAGCCGCTCTCACTTCTGTTGCCCGAGCTAGTTTCCTTGACAAACCCGGTGTAAGCTTCCATCCCGTGTTCGCCGATATCCAAACCTTCAGCCTCCTCTACAGCAGAAACCCGGATACCCAACAAAGCTTTGAGCGCCGCCCAAAAAATCGTACTCAGCAGCACGGTCATCCCGCCTACAGAGATAATCCCCATCAACTGCGGTATTAGTTGATCGAAACCTCCGCCGACAAACAATCCCGCTTTCGGGCCTGCGGTATAAATTCCAGTTGTCGGCCCGTCAGCAAACAGCCCAACTGCCAGAGTTCCCCAGATGCCGCAGACTAAGTGAACTGAAGTTGCTCCTACAGGGTCGTCAATTTTCAAGTTGTCGAAGAAAGTTACTGCGAAAACTACCAGGATACCGGCGATCGTGCCAATAATGGCAGAGTTGGGTATGTTGACCCAAGCGCAGCTCGCTGTTACCCCGACTAAGCCGGCGAGGATGCCGTTGATAATCATCGACAGGTCAGGTTTTCCCAGGTACAGCCAAGCTGTAATCATGGCAGCAACACCTCCGAAAGCACCAGCGGTATTGGTGGTGATCGCAATGTGGGCGATCGCATTTGGATCGACTGCCATTGTCGAACCGGGATTGAACCCGAACCAACCCAACCACAGAATCAAACAGCCCAGGGTGGCAATGCTCATATTGTGTCCCGGCATCGCCACAGTATCCCCGTCGCGGTACTTGCCGATCCGCGGCCCCAAAAATGCCGCTCCCATCAAAGCAGCCCAACCGCCTACCGAGTGAACCACTGTCGAACCGGCAAAATCCCAGAAGCCAGCTTTTGCCAGCCAGCCTCCGCCCCAAATCCAGTGTCCGGTAATTGGGTAAGCAATGCCTACTAACAGCAAGCAGAAAATTAAGAATTCCAGGAATTTAATTCGCTCTGCAACTGCCCCAGAAACGATCGTGGCAGCAGTTCCGGCAAAAACTAATTGGAAAAAGAATTTAGCGTTGAGGGGTACTCCCGTCCAGTTTAGCGAGTCGAAAATGCCTTGATAAGCGTCTCCTGTGGCGGGGCTGTTGTCAGCTACATTCCACAGAAAAAATCCGCCGCTGTTGCCGATAAAACCGTTGCCGTCGCTGAACATTAAGGCAAAGCCGATCGCCCAATATGCGATCGTAGACAGCGCAAACACAATCAAGTTTTTTGCCAGCACGTTAACTGCATTTTTCTGGCGGCAAAAACCAGTTTCCAACATCCCGAAACCCGCGTTCATAAAGAACACTAGCATCCCAGTCACCATTACCCACATCGTATCCATGCCCACCTTGAGGCTTGCTAATTGTTCCTCGGTGGTTGGCGCGGGAGGGGTTTGGGCTACCGCCGCATATCCCCAGATTAAGACGATGATGGCAGCTAAAGGTATGCAGGCTTGCCAACTGGGGCTCAGGCGGGCGATCGTCCTTTGTAATTTCTTGAACCTGCTGACTTTCGTCAAAAACTTAGCTGCTGGGACATTCAAAGACTCCCGCCTGACTTGTTTCGAGTTTTTCTTTCCGACAGTCATTTTAATCACTTTCGCCCTCTTTACAACTAATCAGCTCAGCAATATTCCGAAAACTTTCCAATTTTACTACAGAAGTTTATAGATTATTGTTCAGATTGAGATAATTCTGATAGCCTATATCTTCTAGCAGACTTTGTTTTTTCATTACAGATTCGGACAAGTTTTTGCGGTAAGCCAGAATTCGCTCTAGCAATTCTGGCTGGGAAACTGCTAATATTTGAATTGCCAGCAAGCCAGCATTTTTAGCATTGCCGATCGCCACTGTTGCTACGGGTATCCCGGCTGGCATTTGGACGATCGAGTACAGGGAATCTATTCCTTGCAGGTGGCGGCTCGCTATCGGCACGCCAATTACCGGCAAAGGTGTTAAAGATGCTACCATACCCGGAAGGTGCGCTGCTCCTCCAGCACCTGCGATAATTACTTTAAAGCCCCGTTGGTGGGCGGTTTGAGCGTATTCCACCATGCGCTCGGGAGTGCGGTGGGCCGAGACAATCGCTACCGAGCAAGGTACATTGAATTCTTCGCAAACTGCGATCGCATCTTTCATGGTTGGCAAATCCGAATCGCTGCCCATGATAATTCCAACTGTCGGTTCATTCATGCAATTTTAAGATTTCAGACTTCAAATAGATGCTAATCATAAATTATTCTATTCCCTCAAGCTTATAAATTTTCCCGTAAATAGTGATGACTGAAGCCAAAACCCCAACTACTGCCCGCACAGATATTGTCAATGCTCGCCTCCCCGGTTGCCAGGATTTGCAGATGCTTGCTGTTGACGCAACGGGCATCATTCAAGAAGTTTGTCCGATGGACGCCGTATTTAAACGTATTTCTCCTCCCAATTTGCAATTGCTTGATGCAGCAGGCGATTGGCTTTCTCTGGGCGGTGTTGACTTGCAGATTAACGGAGCTCTCGGTTGGGCTTTCCCCGATTTAGAAAGCAAGGATATTGAAGTTTTACCGAAAATTTGTCAATTTTTATGGTATCAGGGAGTCGATGCTTTTTTGCCGACTTTGGTGACAACTTCCCTGGATAAGTTTAGGCGATCGCTCAGGGCGATAGCTGATTATATCCGCACAGTAAAAACCGCCGCTGCCGCCACCAATCAACCCAAAACAGCGGAAATTCTCGGCGTTCACCTCGAAGGCCCTTTTCTCAACCCCCAGAAGCGAGGAGCTCACCCAGTTGAGTTTTTACTACCGCTAACTATAGAAAATGTCAAGCAAGTTTTAGGAGATTGTGCCGATATTGTCAAAATAATTACTTTAGCACCAGAATTAGACAGCACTGGCGAAGTCATTCCCTATTTGCAAAGTTTGGGAATTGCCGTTAGTCTCGGACACTCCCAAGCGACGGCAGAGCAAGCGGAGCAAGCATTTGCCCAAGGAGCTTCAATGGTAACTCATGCTTTTAATGCGATGCCGAGTTTGCACCACCGAGAACCGGGTTTGTTGGGCGCGGCGATCGTTTATCCGGGCGTCAAATGCGGTTTAATTGCTGACGGGAGGCACGTTTCTCCGACAATGATCGATTTTTTGCTGCGCGCTGGCAAGTACGAAACAGGCGTTTTTTTGGTCAGCGATGCTTTAGCTCCTTTGGGTTTGCCTGACGGTGTTTATCCTTGGGATTCCCGACAAATTGAAGTCAGAAAAGGTACAGCTTGGGTAAGATTAGATTACCACTCGCCCCTGGAATCTGCTACTTTGGCAGGTACAACTCTGCCACTGTTGGCGGGAGTGCAGAATTTGGTGAAGTGGGGGATTTGCGATGCCGAAAGTGCGATCGCCCTAGCAACTGAATCTCCCAGAAAGGCGATGGGACTTTCGGGAATTATCGGCAAACCGGCAACTCAAATGTTGCGCTGGAATTTAAATGAGGTGACAAAAGAATTGACTTGGCACAGACTATTTTAGATCTGAGAATTGAGATTTACGGTTTGAGATTTGAAGTTTTAATCTAGAATTTAGCTAAAATCAGTTGTGGTAAGTTGTGCGTTTTTCGCTCCAGATTGGTATATAAGACCAATTGGGTCAGATTATTAGGAAATTATGACTTTCTGAAATGCTTGCGTTAGATTGCTTCTTCCTTCTTCCTTCAGTCAACTATCAATTGTCAACCCAACGACTCCCCTCGACTTCGCGGGCGGGCAAGTCGGGAGCGGACAAGCTGTCAACTATCAACTGTCAACTGTCAACTATCAACTCTTCCTTCTTCTGCTATAATATCTAACCGTTGGCAATAACTCAGCAGCAGGCAAACCGATGAATTTGGTAGACGACAAGACTATAGTTAAACAGTATTTTAACTCGACGGGATTCGATCGCTGGCAGCGAATTTACGGCGACGGTGAAGTCAACAAAGTGCAGCTAGACATCCGCACCGGGCACCAGAAAACAGTGGATACAGTCATCGAATGGCTGAAAGCAGACGGCAATTTGCCCGGGCTTGGTATCTGCGATGCCGGCTGCGGTGTGGGATCTCTGAGCATTCCTCTGGCTGAGGCTGGGGCAATGGTTTGCGCTAGCGATATCTCTGAAAAGATGGTAGCAGAAGCCTACGATCGATCGACAGCCGTCCCCGGCAAGCTGTACAACATCTCCTTCGCCGCCCAAGATTTGGAAGCTTTAACGGGCCAATTTCACACCGTTATTTGCCTGGACGTGCTGATCCACTATCCTCAGAGTAAGGCTGCGGAAATGATCGCTCACCTAAGTTCGATCGCCCAATCGCGATTAATTCTGAGTTTTGCTCCCAAAACTTTAGCACTTACCGCCCTCAAAAAATTTGGCGAACTTTTCCCCGGCCCGAGCAAAACTACCCGCGCTTATCAGCACCGCGAAGCAGATATTATCAAAATCCTAGAAAGCAACGGCTTTGTTGTCAATAGAGCAGCCCTAAATAGCACTAGCTTTTACTATTCTCGCTTGCTGGAAGCTGTTCGCAAATAAACTAAAAATATTGGCTTAAAACTGACTCTATCGTAAACGTAGGGTGCGCAGCGCGCACCTTTCCTTCACCCAGTTACGCCAACAATTAACCTCAATCACAAGTGATTGACGTTAACTTATATCCTAATTGCCAATTCGCCATTAAATACTATAGCAGTTCTCAGAAAGATGAGGTATGGCAAATTCTCCTACAAGCACCAGGGATCAGACACACTGCGGGCGATTATTTTTCCCTCCAGAAACCTCAGTCAGCTTATAGGAACTACCAATTACCAATTACCAATTACCAATTCCCAATTCCCAATTCCCAATTCCCAATTCCCAATTCCCAATTCCCTAATTCTCAAACACATTGCTCGAAAACATCTCTGTCAAAGTGCGTAAGTAAGGTAAAAATACCATCACATCCGCAGCGGGAAGGCGATCGGATATTTCCCAAAATAAAATCAGCAGCATATCCTGCACTAACTCCCAACTTACATGAAGTTTGGGGTAAAGCATCACACAAATTGGAAACAATTCTTGCTGTATCGGGCCAATGCTTTCTGCCAAAACGCACCAGCACAAATAGCTTTGAAAAATCTCCACATCCCGAATACCAGAAATTTTTACCTGCGGATCGCTCAAATAACCGCTGCTGCTGCGGTATCCTTGATGCTGGGAACTAGCTCTATCGTAGACTGCACTAGCAATCTGAGTCGTGTGCTGCAACAAATGCTGAACCGCTAAGAGAGCTTTTGAATTCGGGGGCTGATTCGCCGCACCCTCGTTAATCTCTCCGTAGGGAATGTGCAGGTAGTCGTCTACAACTTTTAAGTAGGGTGCAAATTCCGATCGCTCTGACTCCGAAAGACATCCTAACAAAATTTTGCTAGTGTATTGAAACTCCAACGTTACAAATCCCAGCACTAACGGATCTGTCTCTGAGTATTTCCGCCTCACTTCGACAATATCTTTTCCCACCAGCACTGACAAGCGGAAAACAGGTTCTCTATCGCCGTAAGCGTCTATTGCTTTCCGATATAAGGTGCGAGTGTCGGCGGCAATTTCTTCCTGATTAATTAAGCTCGGATCGATCGCGTGCCGCTCTATTTGTTCCCCTAAAACCGCTTCTACCCTACTCCAAGCTATCTCGGTGGCTACTTTCAGCGTATCTGTTAATTTGTCAACTATTTTTGCTCGATTTCCCTCAAAATTACTTGACTCTGGGCTGTGGGGAATTTGCCGCGGCGCTTGGTTTTCTCGTGCCGCCACTGTACTGTAATATTTTTTTGCCCAGCTAAATGCTAAGGAAGAAACGCTGATGCCTTTAGCCTCTGGGAGTTTGTGAGTCTCCGCTCCGGTAATACCCTGTGACGCAAGACTCTCGCCCTGTTGAATTTCGCCTGCTGCTGGTAAAGACTTTAAAGATATTTGTGAAATACCCGTCATGAGAAACCTCGTTTTTTTATAAAGTCGCACCCGATCGATTCCCCTAATTTTTAACGTTGTTAACTACAATCTTCTGCATTTGTTAACTGACAGTCATCCGCCATTGTGCTTAAAGTTATCGGCCATTTGGCTGTACTGCCTGCATCTTGATACGAGCTGCACGTTAATAAGGCTATTGATTGTGCGATAGATCACAGTCACCATGCGATCGCCACCCTTTTTTTTTTACTTGAGCTGTAAACACGGCAAAAAATATAATTAACTTGTCTTAAAACGTGAGAATTAAAGTCAAGTCTGCCTCGAAAAAACTGAGCCTTGAAATAGTCGATATGTTTTGGCAGCGCTGCCCTCTATCGCCCTAAGTTATCAAAAAATCTAGGCTACATCACGAGCCGGTGCCTTTGATTAATTTATTTTATTAGGTGGATTAGATTTTTTTTTCAGCCTTGATGTTTTTAGGAAACCTTAACACATACAGCCAGCGACTTAGATAAATAAATAATTAAAACTGAGATGAGCATCAGATCGCTCTGCGTTTCGTGAATGCCATTGCCAGCGTTTTTTTGGAATCAGTTTTTTGGCTTCCCCGTCAAGCCTTAGCTCTCGCGTTCTTGTTCCCCGCAGGGGTTCCCGTTCCCCGTAGGGGTTCGGTGAAGGGTAGGGTATGGCAGCTATACCGAGCAGGAATCGCCCGCCATTGCTTAGCATCCATTCGATCGCTCCATCACGCTTCTAAACCGGAATCTCGATCGACTCACCCGCTCGATAAAACATCTTAGCAACAGGGAGTGGTTCGAGTCGTCTGCCCTTTGAGGGAGCTTCCCCCTACAACGATAGATGAGGTTGATTCAGCCCCACGGGCGATCGCTCCTCAAAAACAGCACGGCCGCTAGCTGTTTAAGCCTATGCCTTCGGGTAGGATTAATAGGACGAGAGGATGTGGAAAAAATGAGCGCCAGCAATTCAACAGAAATCAAGTTCGGAACCGATGGGTGGCGAGGACTGATTGCCCGTGACTTTACTTTTGCCAACGTGCGAAAAGTCACCCGGGCGATCGCCAGTTACCTAGAAACCGCTTACACCAAAGACCGCCCAGTTCTAGTATCATACGATACCCGCTTTCTGGCAGACGAATTCGCCCGCACGTCGGCGGAAGTATTGGCAGATTTGGGATGGACGGTGATGGTGGTCGATCGAGATTGCCCGACACCAGTCATCGCCTACAGCGCCAAGCATCTCAACTCCGCAGGCGCCCTGATGTTCACGGCTTCCCACAATCCCGCACCTTACTGCGGCATCAAATACATCCCCGACTACGCGGGCCCGGCTACCCCGGAAATTACTGATACCATTGTGGCAAATATTGCTGGCGCTTCTGACGCCCCAGCCAAAGGCAACCACAACGATAAAATCTCCACTTTTGACCCGAAACCCGAATATCTGAAGTTTCTTTATACTTTGATCGATGTAGAGCGGATTCGCTCTGCTAAGTTGAAGGTGAAGTACGACGCTCTTTATTCGACTTCTCGCGGCTATCTCGACGGCGTTTTGGAACACTGCGGCTGCGATGTCGAAAGTTTTCACACCTACCGCGACGTGCTGTTTGGTGGCGGAATGCCTGAGCCCAAGGGCGAACAGTTAGTCGAGTTGGTGGAAGCTGTTAAGAAGGATTCGGCAGATTTGGGTTTGGCTACCGATGGCGACGCCGATCGCTTTGGTATAGTTGATGAGTTGGGAAATGTCTTGACTCCAAACACTGTGCTGTTGCTGTTGGCCCGCCACTTGGTGAAGAATAAAGGCTTGACTGGGGCGATCGTCCGTACTGTCGCAACTACCCACTTGCTTGACAATCTGGCCGCCAAATACGGTTTAACAATCTACGAAACCGCAGTCGGTTTCAAATACATCGGCGAAAAAATGCGGGAAACTGCGGTGCTCATCGGTGGCGAAGAGTCGGGCGGTTTGAGCATTTTGGGTCACATCCCCGAAAAAGACGGGATTTTGGCTGATATGCTAGTTGCTGAGGCGATCGCCTATGAAGGCAAACCGCTTTCTCAGTTAGTCGAAGAAGCCATCAAGGAAGCCGACGGCCCCCTGTTCAATAAGCGCTTGGACTTGCACCTAGATGACGCGCACAAAACAGCCGTTTTGGACTCTTTTACTAAGAATCCCCCCACAGAAATAGCGGGTATTGGCGTTAAGGAAATCGGCCGCAAAGACGGGATTAAACTTTATCTTGAAGACGGCGGCTGGGTACTGCTGCGGCCTTCGGGAACCGAACCTTTGATGCGGGTTTACATGGAAACCAACTCTTTGGAAAAACAAACCAAAGTTGCGGAATACATGGAAAAGGTAATTTCCCACTTAGAACCTGCTTAACTTTCAACTTATCCCAATGCGGGGGTTTTCCCCTACGCCTTGAGATTGTAGGGTGCGCCCAGCGCACCTTACGTATTCTTTAGAACTCTGGCAAGGCATCTGAACATGAATCATTGATATTGGTCTGCCAATTATATATTTGCCCTCAAGCTGCATTTGTTAAAGTTTGAGCCTGGTAATTTTCTATTTTTTTAAATTTTAAATTAATCAAAAAAATTCCTAATTTTCCCCGTATCTACTTGACTTTTTCTGGGATTTTGTTGTATATTATTTAATAATGGGATGGTTGCCAAAATATTATTTTGACACGGATTTCGATTATAAAGCAAGTATATAAGTTAAATTATTAGCTTGTCAAGCCTTTTATGAAAACAATTCCTCTGCTCGCCATTAGTTTTTTAGTAGCAATTTTAGCCAGCGCGATCGGCATAATCTCAGTGCAGAACGCCGCCCCGGTAGCCTTAAACTTTATCTTTTTTAAATCCATACAAATGCCCGTAGGATTAGTATTGGCGATGAGCATTAGTACGGGACTAATCGGCGGTGCGCTGCTGCAACCGCTGTGGAACCTTTCGGATTCCCCTGGTTCGGGTCCTAAATTTCCGGCAAATCCCGAAGACTCCGAGCCCCTAGAATATTAAGTTATTGCTGAATGTTTAGAGTGAGTAAACCTGACCGTCAATCAGCAGCCGAGTAATTCCCTTAGCTAGCAAGTAAGGCGCTGTTTTTTGCAGCAGCCTGCCGTCAGGAATCTTGAAAACTCTTTGATTGCGAGTAGCAAATCGGCGGGCCACTCGGTGATTGTCAAACACTGCCAGGGTTTTCTCGCGAATTTCCGCCGCCGGAATTTGACCGAGTTCGCCAAAAGCTTTCAGAGGCCTTGTGATTAACTCTGCCGCTCGATCGACTACCAAATAGCAAATTTTGGGCACAGACGCTTCGCTTAAAGGCAAAACTTGAATCGGCCCTGTCGATCGCAGCTCGTTAGACTCCCCCGACATCGAACCCAGCAGACTTGCTTCAAACAGAGAATCTTCATCCTCTAAATCTTCTTCATCCTCATCCTCGTCCTCATCCTCATCCTCATCCTCATCCTCATCCTCGTCGAAATCGCTAAAATCTTCACCTGCAAGCATTGCCTGCATTTCCCCAGTCACAGCAGCGCGGTGACTACTGCTAGGAGCAAGATTCGTGGTTGCGGCATCTGGTAACTCAGAAACCTCGAAATCCGAGTGTAAACTTCCTCGAATTTCCGGCTCCGCAACAGGTTCAACGGCTGATAAACCACGCTTTCGGATGGTTGGCCTCGAATTTGCGACTGGCTGCGGGACTGAGACTGACTCGGACAAGGGGGCATCTGTAGGAGCGGTTTGGCGATCGCCCGCAGTCGCCTCTGTCGCCTCTGCCGCTTCATCAACGCTGCTGCGATCGGACGAACGCTTTTGTTTTTTCTGGACTAGAAATTCGTATTCCGGCTCCGACAAAGCGCCCTGAAGGATGCGCCTCACTGTCGAACTGCTGACTCCGTAGCGCCTCGCCAAAGAGATCGTATTCTCGTCCGACTGTCGGTACAGCCTGAGGAGTTCCTGTTTGTCTGAATCGGATAGTTTTGTGGGCGTCATGCCAAGTTTTCCAGCAAAAAGACGTGAAAAGACGCAGGAAGTGCGATCGGCGAACTGTGATTTTTCATCGTCGATTAGGAATTGAAAGATGTCGGCAAGGGCAAAAAAGCTTTCGCGTTCTCATCCCTTGCCCCAGCAACCCCAATCTCAAATCGCTACGCGGTGCGACGAGTCCGCCTGCTCTGACGAGAACGGGTTGAGATGTCATGTTCCAAGATAGCTCCAATTCCGAACAGGATGCCGCTGAAAACAAAAAAGACTTCCAGCAAACTGCCGCTTTGATAACTACCCTCAGCCTGAGTATCGCGCCATTTAAAGTACATATCTGCGATGTAAAGCGAAAAAGTTGCCGCCGCAATCATCCTCCAAGATTGGGAAAAACGTCCTCCCCAAAACGCCAGCAGCAGTGCAGTAGCAATAATCAGCAGAAAAACGTCCCCGACGATGTAAAACAAATTAATCGCATAGGCGTAAGGCGACAGTTGCTTGTCAAGTGCTATTACCCATGCGGGAGCTTTAGTTGCTTCTGTTTCTTCTTCGGGTGCGGATTTAGCAGCCGGAGCCGCTCCTTTTCCCTTAGATTGAGACGAATTTTCAATAGCAGGGGCTTTTCCTTTTCCTTTTGCTGTTGGTGCAGATCCTGTCACCACTTCCTGGGCCGGCGGAGCCATTCCTAGCTGTGCCCTCCAAGAGTCAGGTGCAGCAACCCAGATAGCAACAGCAATCCCAAAGGCTGCAATTCCCGCTAACAAACCCCACTGCCAAATTTCTAGATTCAGCCGCTTGGAAGTCACAGCTACAACCATGCCCCCGATCAGCACCACATAGCTGCCCAGATAAAACGCATCTGCTGGGGAAACGTCCGGGTCTAACTCGAAATAGAGTTCCCAAATCCCGAACAGCACGCCGGCTATAAAATAGAAGAGCATCCCCAGGCCAATGCCCAGCCAGACGTTGCGCCCGCTGACCATGTGCGGGCTTCTCCAGTTTCTAAAACAAACTAAAGCCGCTCCCAGGTATGCTCCGCATTCAAAAATATAAGTGCCGATCGAGTACCAAGGCGGTAAACCCTCTTCTTGTGAGAGGGGGACGCTGAACAGCAAAAAGAACAGCAGCGCCGTTACAGCCCAGACAATGCCTACAATCACTAGAGTCTGAGCTGAAAGTAAAGATGGAGATGTAGATGACTTTTCTGAAGTGCTACTCATAGGGATTTCACGAGACCTAACTAGCGGTTGAACGCACCCCATCTCAATTTTTGATTATTGTAGATGAGGATTATTTCGCCAAAAAACCTTGATCTGACGCTCCCGGAAAAACTGGCGTCCTCAGCCTGTATGGAGGGACTTTTGCCCTCCTACACTCTAGAAAGACTAAGCAAGAATAATTTCTCTTTACTAATTCCAGGAATTAGTCGTTAGTCGATCTTTTTTCCGCAAATATAATGATAGAAATACGGTTTCTGTCTTCACCGTTAAGGCTGTTGCCCTACCAAATCTATTTCTGAAATTATACCCTCAAATGTTACTTTTTCTGTTTTTTTTGCTTTCGTACTCCCCTCTGGTATCAATTGATTGTGGGTGGGGACTGCGATCGAAATTTACTTAAATTGCCAGATTTTAGGTGGCATCAAAACCTAATCAACAATTTGTTTGTCAATAGAAATTGGCAATCCTACCTGCTCCATCGCGTACCCCCAAAGAGTGCAATTATCTCAGCTCAATTATCTCACCCCAATTGTCTGAGCAATTGTCAAAGATTTTTTATGCTGCAATCCACAACTTGTTGAGGGCTGATTGTTTCAGCCAATCTAGAAACTGAGTGCGATCCGGTGCTGGCATATCTTGCAGCACATCGCTCACTCCCTCAGCGAAGCCCGTATCGCCAAAATATGATTTGCCCAAACGGTAGAGTTCTTGCAATAAGGTCTTGAGATGCTGCTCTTGCCAAGGG
Organism: Microcoleus sp. A006_D1; assembly: GCF_036702805.1. NCBI lineage: Bacteria > Bacillati > Cyanobacteriota > Cyanophyceae > Oscillatoriales > Microcoleaceae > Microcoleus > Microcoleus sp. A006_D1. The sequence continues at coordinate 157,002 of NZ_JAUBVZ010000002.1, read as the reverse complement.
GGCACCTTATGATTTTGCAAGGGACTAACGGTTAGCCAATTTTTGATCGCATCCGGGGAGTCTGCCTGGGGGAAGTTTCCCTGCTGAAATACCTTGGCGATATCTTTCTGAAACGATGCGGCTTGCCTTGCACCTAAGAGGTCTTCTACATCGAAGTAAACAGCTTGGAGGAGCAGCAGACAACCCTGTGCGAACAGTGGTGCTTTGGCCGATTCTGTACCTGCTGGTTCTTCACCTGCAAGCTGATCCAAACGAACTTTTCCCCAGACGCTGTATCTATCCGGCTCTTCTAGCAGAACGCACGCTTTGCCTCGGTTGTCGGTTAAATCCCGCCACAAGGCTCTGGCGTCTTCTGCTTGCTTGCCGTTGAATGCGCTGATCAGGCGAAAAGTCTGCCCCTGATAATTGAGAATGGGAATTTGTTGATCCCGTTTTGGGTGTTGAAAATTGGTTATTTCAACATCCTGCCGTTTCAGAATAAACATGACACTGCGATTTGACTCCTGTCATGGCCGAGGTGCTGTGCTTTTGACACTCCCCAAGCCTTGAGGCGAGGGGATTCTTGATTCAGCGAACCTACTTAAGTTAGCAGGATTGCTCCCGATCGCTCAGAGATAATTCTCTCCTCAAGCGTTCCGATACTTTGTTGCTAACAAATGCTAACAAACTAAGCTGAGATTGTCTCTCAACCCGGGCCTATAAACTAATGCAACAAGGAACATCCTGGGCGCACAACTTACGACTGCTGTACTGGCAACGCTTGATTTTCGCGATCGTGCTGATCGGGCGATTGACTGTTTTGCTTTGATGCCGTAGAGGAAGCTTATAGAGAGGCTCCGTACCATCAGGGATTTTCACCTGAGTCTTTCAATCCTAGTTCTACCACATTTTGCTCAAAGATCAAGTCAAGCAGAATGCTAGCCTATCAGCAAATTAGTCACTCCAGCTCAACTCATGCCTCAAATCTGAGGACGATATCTAATTTTTCGGTAAATTTTTGACAACTGTGCTGTTTGCAGGTGAGTCCCTCCAGCTTTTGTGACCGAAAAATTGGGTTAAAAGCCTCGTCCTTCTAGGACGACTTTTGATCATTTGATAGTCAACGCAAAGTACGATATTGTAGTTATGGCAATGCGGTAATACGCCTTCTTCGAGCCAGGATTGGGTTCTCCCCAACTACAATGCTCAGCTTTGTGCGACATAGTGTAGGAAAGAGCTATAGCCTTTCGAGCTCTCATATGAGGTACGCGAACGGCATAGGGCTATGGGCATAGGCCTCCGTGGGCATAGGCCTCCGTGGGCATACCTCACCACGCTTGAGAACCGCTATATAAGCAATTGAATAAATCGTTTCAAACGCGGTCTGGCCTGGAGTGTGCGCTTGTGGACGTATCCAAACGGGGAACTAGCAATAGTTCTAGGGAGGACGGATGAAGCAAGAATCCTCGAACATCTCTAGGTCGAGGAGTGTCAAATACACTTCTGGTGGACGCAAGGGGACTCGGATCGCTTTGGTTTTTTCCCCCCTAGCCATCGCGCTCCACACCGTATTTTTGTAGATCGAACTGGTTTCTGCGCAAGTCATAAAATATTTACTTGCTCGATCGCACACTGTACGGATACAATAATGATGTTGTTAGCAATTTTTGAGTTGGGTGCGTAACTCAGTTGGATAGAGTAGCTGCCTTCTAAGCAGCGAGCCGCAGGTTCAAGTCCTGCCGTACCCGTTAACACAAACTAATCTTATTAAGAGTTGGGCCTGTTTTCTACCGTCAAGGAGAGAGCTGCCCAAATTTTATTTGTTTCGTAGTTGTTTCCGAACCCGCCCGCATCAGAAAAACATTCAAGTCCGCCTGCTTTTCCGCCGGTCAATCTTCCCGCTCCCATGCCGACACTGCTACTTTTCTGAGTAGATGTTTGTCACAGCCGATGTGTTATCATAAAAAGTCTGCTGTGTCAATAGCCGATCGCCCGGAAGTTGAAATAGCAGCAGCCGGTTGTGGGTCGAGTAGCCCTCAGAGGTTATCCTTATTAATCAGGCTAGTTTCCGACAGGTTTTGGATAATGTTCCCAGCAATTGTATTTCCTATTTTTTGCCAAAATTTAATGCTATTACTCGACCGCATGGCGATCGACCGATTAGAGCCCGTATTTGCGCAAGCAACCGGAATGCCGATAATTGCATCGGAAAATACGGCAACAATTGCACTTTTATTGGTTGCTATATTAATTCTGGGTTGGGGATTTTATCGCGCCAAAGATGCAGGCAAACTGGGAATTTTGGCTTGGTTGCAGTCAGTGGCGCTGATGAGTCCCTGGCTGCTGTTCTTTGGTTTGTTCGCCGCCGGGATTTACCTGAATCTAGTTGCGGTATTGTTGCTGCTCGTGGCATCCACGGGATTGTACATTTATCTGGGCCGTCAGTTGCGTAAGGCGGCAGCCGATGCAGTGCTGGACTCGCGCCTCGATCCTGCTAAGTTCAAGTCCCAAAGCAATGGTTTGTCTGCCCCAAACGAACAGCCGCCAGCAAAAGAAAGTATTAAGATCGTCACATCGCCTGCAACTAATGAATTAGAAATAATTCCCGTTCCAGTTGAAGACCTCCAGGCAATTAAAGGCATCTTTGGCATCGATACTTTCTTTGCCACAGAAACGATTCCCTATCAAGATGGGGTAATCTTGAAAGGCAATCTTCGGGGAGAACCCGAACAAGTACACGCGCGTTTGACGGCGAGTTTGCAAGCAAAATTAAACGATCGCTACCGGCTATTTTTAGTAGAAAATCAGGACGACAAGCCGGTAGTGATTATTTTGCCCAGCACAAACGACCCGCAGCCAACTACCGTATCTCAAAAAATCCTGGCAGTCGTGCTGCTGCTGGCAACAATTGCTACCAGCTTGGAAACAGGGGGTTTGCTGCTCGGTTTCGATTTCTTTAATTCGCCGGGTCGATATCTAGAAGTTATGCCAATTGTGGCAGGAATTTGGGCGGTTTTAGGGTCTGGCGCGATCGCTCGCCGAGTGGTGGCAAATAAGTACAATGTTGGTTTGAGTTGGCCGTTTTTTATACCAACTTGGCAGATAGGTTCTTTTGGGGCGATCGACCGTTTTGAGTCGCTGCTCCCCAACCGTAAAGTTTTGTTTGATATCGCTTTTGCCGGGCCAGCCGCTGGGGGAACAGTTTCTCTGCTAATGCTGGTAACGGGTTTGCTACTATCGAGCCCAGGCAGTTTGTTTCAAATTCCCGCAGAATATTTCCAGGGCTCGGTTTTGGTGGGAATTTTGGCAAAAGTAGTTTTGGGTTCGGCCTTACAGCAGCCGATTGTTGACATTCACCCGCTGGTAGCGATCGGTTGGTTGGGCTTGGTAATCACGGCGATTAATTTGATGCCGGCGGGACAGTTGGATGGGGGTAGAATTGTACAAGCAATCTACGGCCGCAAAATGGCAAGTCGCGCTACTTTGGCAACTTTTGTGGTGCTGGCGATCGCTTCTTTAGTTAATCAGGCGGCTCTATATTGGGCGATCGTGATTCTGATTTTACAGCGGAATCTGGAGCGGCCGAGCCTCAACGAGCTGACTGAGCCTGACGACGCTCGCGCGGCTTTGGGTTTGCTAGCTTTGTTCTTGATGGTGGCAGCACTGTTACCGTTGACTCCGGCTTTGGCTGGGCGTCTGGGAATCGGAAACTAATACCATTTTCGATGGGCGATTTTCGATTGGGGCTCGGGAATGAGTTACTGGATGTGGGTTTGGCTCGCGGGCCTGCGGTTGCATGATGTTGGGGCGGTGGGCCGCGAGCAGCCGCGCGGGTGGGGGCGATCGGCTCTCTGGTTGCGGTAAATTAGTAAAATAAAGAAATTGGGCGATCGCACTGGGGAACTGAAGGGCGATCGTGTTCCTCAATACTAATTTCCAATTAACAGCGGCGCCCCGGGTCATTTATCTATTACCAAAAGTTGATTTTTTTAATCCCCAAAATTTGTTTAAACTCGATAGATAAAGTGAAAATAAATTATCTGAGCATCTAGGATAAAGTCATGGCTAATCAACTTCCTCCTATATTGGTAACTTTTGATGCAGATGTTTTGATGGCTGGCAGAACCCAAGTGTGGCAAGAATATGCCAAGGTGGGAACTTGCTATATCCCGGAAGTAGTGTACGACGAAATAGATCGTCTCACAGGCCAAGCAGTAGAACCAGCCATCGAGCAAGTTGCTAGGGAGTTTATGCGCTTTTTTGGCGCCAGCGGCTGGATTGCAACTGACGCTCAAGAGACGCACCGCGCTCTGGAACCTTCGATCAAAAATCAAAGCAAGCAAGCAATGCTCGTGGTAGCGACGGCTCAGTGCGTTTACGGTTTGGCTCAAGAACACCAGGAGGCATTGGTGATTTTTGTGTCGAACAGCCAGCCTCTGCTGAAGCGGCTGGCTTCTGTGGGGGCTGCGAATCTCTGCGGGATTACTGGGGCGATGGTGTTAAATTGGGCGCGGAAAGGGGAACGCCCGCCGACGGCGACTCAGCAATTGCAAAGTTTGATGCGAACTTTAGCCGATCGCAAATCGACTCAGCGCTCTAACAGCAGAATTCAGGATGCTGCTGTGGGCAAAATCGGGACTTCTACGAGCAAGTTAACAGGAACGCGCGGCATTTCTGAGTTGAAGTCGCCCAGCACTTCTAGCAAAACTAATAAAACGGGTTTCACTGGAAACCGCAGTGCGACTTCGCGCCCCAAAACGCCGCCGCGCAGTCGCGAAGAGTCGAGAGATTACGAGCCCGCTGTATATCGCGTTAAACATATTACGGCTCCGAAAAAAAGGGACAGTGGTTTTCTGTCTAATGTGTTCAATCTTTTGGGAGCATTATTTTTCTTGACGGTAGCGGTGGGTATTTTGTGGCGAGTGTTCGATGTTAAGGGTTTTAGAAAGACTTTTGTGCCGGCTCTACCGCAGCCTGTGCAAAAATTTGTTAAGTCGATCGACCCTAAATAAGAGAGAGGGACAGGAGTTGAATTGGAATGAAATAATTAGTGGATTAGCCTTAGCTTTGGCGGGTTTTGCCTATGCTTTATTCTTTTTTGTAGTTCTTCCCGTCAGATATTACGATTCTGGGATATCAGTTTGGGCCATAGGAATTGCGATCGCCCTTACTGTAGCAATGAATTGGCTACTATCTGAATCGTTGCTGACTGGGTGGAGTTGGGTAGCTGCATTATTTGGTTTTCAGATACCGCTGATGATTTTTTGTAGCCTATTTCTGGGAGATGGGCTGTTGCTGCCAAGTTTGTTGTTTTTCGGAACAATGGTAATAGGAGTTGCGAGCGTTTATACTAATTTTTCGCAACAAAAAACACTGTTAATTGTGACTGTATGTACAGTATTTTTCCTAACTTTAATGTACTTATCTCTCATTGGTGGCTATGCGCTTAGAGGCAAAAATCCGTTTCAGGGTTCTTCAAAGCAGATGCTACCACTGTTGAATCAAAAGGTAGAAATTTGCACCGACGATCCGAAACAATTGCAGTTGAATGGTAAAACGGGCGAACTCACTCAGATCGATCGCTATGAAGTGACAGTCAAGCTAGATGACGATAAAATATTCTGGCCCTATGTCCAGGTTTGGTGGGAAGATGTCAAGGCTGCTAACTAACAGAAATCCTCAGAATTGTTCATTTCGATCCCCGCTTTCTGTCAAGCAATTTTAATAAACCCGCACTTACTAAACCGAAGAAAATTCCCAGAAACAGACTCAATCCAAGAACTTGATGCGTAGACATCGGATTTTGCGGGCTGGCTGGGCTGTTGATTTGGCTGGCATAGATGCTGGCGGCGACTCCGCTGGTGCCAATGCCCACGCCCACTGTACCAATGGTAAAGTTTAAAGTGCGATCGCTCTTAGCCCTCTCAATCTCGATAATCCCCTCTACAGTCTCGATCGCATTTTCCAACAACCGCAATCCCGCACTCAAACTTCTATTATCCGCTTTAACTTGCGTGATATACTTGTCTTCAGCAAACTTGCTGAAATCCGTCATAAAATCTAACTCATTTTCTTGATTTCTCATTGTCTTGGCTATTGTTTTTAGCCGTTTATCGTAGTTTTTGAGATTAGTTTTAATTGTATTTTCTTGTTCTTCCAATCGACTAATATAGTTAGCATAAATCGAGAATATTGTCAAGCAATTAACCAGATTTTCCTGCAATTGTTTGAGGTCAACTTTAGCAGCATTGACTTGTTCTGGCAGTTGGATGACTATTTCTTGAATCTTCCGCGAAGCATCCTTGAGGTCAGACTTAAGTTGGCGGCTTTGTTGATAAGCCCATATCACCTTATTGCGGTATCCAAATAATCGGAGAAACTGCGGATAAAGTTTAGTTATTTTGTCACGGGTAGTGGGAATTGAGGCCTCGCCGCTGTTAGGAAATAAGCAAATTAACACATGATAATTTTGGCTGATATTGCCTCTGTCTCCCGGAGGTAGCCACAATTCATAAAGATTTGCTCCTAAAAATTGCCCTGACGTTTTTAAATCCCTATCCCATTTAGCATTCGGGACTAACTTAAGTTTTTTGTAGCAATTTTTGGCAGTTTCTAAAGCATCTTGGCCGCCAGTCAATTCACCCCAAACTAGCCAACTTTGACCGATAGTAGCAGGTTGACTCAAGCGCGAGATGATTGTTGATTTCAGCCATTCTAAACAATCGATTTCTTTTGGTTCAAATTTCTGATCGCTGTCGGGTTCTATTTTGCCGGATAAGTCAAACTGCACCGCATAAGTATCGCCGAATTTGACAGGATAAGCATAGCCATCGAGGGGAGATTCAAATGCTTTTACTTTTTTGTTGCCGAGTAAATCGATGTAATCACCGATTTCGGTTTCAGTTTGTTCGAGTTGTGCTTGCTGGGGCTGGGAGAGTTTATCGCCATAGATTTTTTGCCAAAACTGCTGGCGGTTTTGGCTGATTTTGTCCTCAGTTTGTCCGATACCGTCGGCTAAATCGTAGACAAACAAATCGACGGTAGGGTAAATCAGCCAATTTTCGTTAGTCATGGGCGAAACTGTCTGCTATTGACAATAAAATTGTATCCCGACTTGCTTGCACTGAATCCCCAGCTTGCAAGATTTTTCCCAGAATTTTTCTTAACCCTCGCGGCTTAACTTTGGTATCGATTTGCTGGATGATTTTTGGCAAATTTGTTAAATCGCTGATATCGCTGGCGACGTTACTAATTTCGGGATTTGTAGTGTTTTCTTTTTCAGATTCACTATCCGGTAAAACATCTAATCCTTTGCTGCGTTCACTGCTATGATACATCAACCAATTATGAGTCTTTTCATAAGCAGCTAGCAGAGGGGGATGCAATTCTGCAAGTCTTTCGATATCGATAGTTGTGAAAGTTTGATCAATTTTATTAAACTCTGATTGAACTGCTGCGGGTAGCGGTTCTGTTTGTTGGAGTACAGCGCCAATAAAAGCAGTAAAAATATCGTCTTTGTTGTTTTTCATTATAATCCCGTTAGAGTGAAGGCTGCCCAGTAATACGGATGTTGATAGGGTTGGTCTAATCCCATTTTAGCCAAGTTTTGCCGATTGCTTTTAAAGAATCGGCGCAGGCTAACTTCATCTTCAGAAAGTTCGCTGCTGTTTTCGGAAATCTTGTCAATTTCCCGCTGACACCAAGCGGCTAAATCTTCGCCTGTGGCTGATTGCAGCCATTTTTGAGAATTTGCTAAGGCGACGGGTAGGGAATCGCCACCTTCTCGCCACCGTCGGTAAAAGTCTATCATTAATAACGTACTCGCCCCGGATTGGACTGGCCACAGGGTACTGACGACACAGCCAACTCCCGCGCGCATGAAACCGCTGATTAATCCTACATATTCGGCGAGAATTGTTTGCTTGTCTGTGACTGCGGTTTCGCAGGCGGAAAGGCAGATTAATTTGTAGTTACTGAGGTTGAGTTGGATGATTTCTTTGACTGTTAATCGGTGAGTATCGCTTAAGTATAAAGTTGATTGTTGAGGATTGTCAAAATCATAGCTACCGTGTCCGGTAAAGTGAAAAATGTGGTGCGGCTGTGGCAATAATCTGGTGACTTCATCGAGGGTAGCTGCATTTTCTCCCCGTCGGGTAGATTTGGCAAACATTCGGCAAATGATTTCGGATTCTATTTCGGCGGCTGGTAAAGGAAGCAATTTCTTTCGTTGGCCGTTTTCATCAATGATGATACTGTCGGGATTTTCGATACTGAGGATAGAGTTTTTATCGTTTATAGCCGAGGCCTGATCCCCCCTAGCCCCCCTTAAGAAGGGGGGGACAAGAGTGTTCAAAGTCTCCATTGTGTCGGGGAAAACTGGAGTGTTCAAAGTCTCGATTGTGTCGGGATAAACCGGAGTGTTCAAAGTCCCCCTTCTTAAGGGGGATTTAGGGGGATCAGAACTTGGAGATAAGCGAGAAATTTCGGAATTCAACCGATGTTTCAAACTCAGCCCAAATTGAGCACTAGGCAAATAGGTAATCACAAATTCACTGCTAAATAAAGCATGAATCGGGAAGCGGTGCAAGTCGCGGTGAGGAATCAGAATTAAGTTGGTAATACCGTTTGATTGTAATTGCTGTTCAATGTTGGAAATCTGCAAAATATCTTTGAGCAGTGCAAATTTACTGGGCATTTCGGCGCGCCAAGGATGGTTTTGTTTATTGGCGTTTTCCTGGGATTTATCTTGATAATCGGCATATTGTTGATTCCAATCTTTCACCCATTCTTCAAATTCATCTGGGGATTTGGTATAACAGTCTTCGGGTGACAGCAATTCATCGGATTTAATGATGAATGTTGTTAATGCTGCATCGCTGAGATGCCAGTAAATCGCGCAGGTTGTGGGATTGAGAAGTTGCTGAATTTGAGGGTGAGTGACTGTTGCTTCTGTCTCTTCTTGGTAATGGGGAATTGGTAAAGCGTTTAGCAGCCAAGATAAGCAGACATTTTTATCTTGTTCTGCTGTTTCTAATGCTTCGGTTAATTGCCCAGACTGCATGAAAATATTTACGGTTAATTGTTCAAACCTAACCAATTTGTCGGCTAGTTGTTTTTCGCTGAGTTGGGAATAGTTTTTATCTGTTAGTAAGCGATGTAATAAATCGGTTGCATCTCGCTGTATTTTATTGGCTTCCTCAGTTTCCTTTAAGCCGACTAAGGTTTTGATTAAAGCCTGCAAAATTTCTAGATGTAGTTCCAGAAAAGCTTCTTTAGTTAAAGTTTTGAGGGCTGCTTTGTAGCTGGCAGCAGCTTTACTCCAATAGGTGTGGGGAGAATTTAGTTTTCCTCGATTGTAGTGAGCATTTCCTAGTGCTTTATGCAGCTTTCCATAGCCTTCGGGGTGGGTTTTTTCTTGGCAATACTCCAAGCCTGCTTCTAATGTGAATATTCGCCCTTCATAGCCGCGTCGATTTAGGTTGGGATTTGAAATAGTTCTAGTTACTGGTGGAGAAGCAGGGAATTGTAGCTGCAACATTTCATAAATCAAGTGGTTATATCTAGGTGCGCTTGCGACGGTATTACCCCGATTAATCCATGCTTCGTGAAAATCTGGTTTGATTTCTAAAGCTTTGTCGTAGGATGCGATCGCCTCTTCAAACTTTCCTAAATTATACAGTGCAATGCCCCGATTGTACCAGGCTTCGTGATCATCGGGTTTGAATTCTAAAGCTTTGTCGTAGGATGCGATCGCCTCTTCAAACTTTCCTAATTTATACAGTGCAAGGCCCCGATTGTTCCAGGCTTCGTGTTTATCTGGTTTGATTTCTAAAGCTTTGTCGTAGGATGCGATCGCCTCTTCATACTTTCCTAAATTACGCAGTGCAATGCCCCGATTGTACCAGGCTTCGTGTTTATCTGGTTTGATTTCTAAAGCTTTGTCGTAGGATGCGATCGCCTCTTCATACTTTCCTAAAT
>NZ_JAUBVZ010000002.1:125000-146945 GCF_036702805.1 Microcoleus sp. A006_D1 | reverse complement strand
TAACCAGTGCAACGCCCCGATTGTACCAGGCTTCGTGATCATCGGGTTTGATTTCCAAAGCTTTGTCGTAGGATGCGATCGCTTCTTCTAATTTTCCTAAATTACGGAGTGCAATGCCCCGATTGAACCAGGCTACGTCATAGTCTGGTTTGACTTCCAAAGCTTTTTCGTAGGATGCGATCGCCTCTTCAAAATTACCTAGTTTAAATTGCTCATTTCCTCGCTTTCTCCAAACCTCAGCCTCCCCATCAACTTCCCCTTCTCCCTCACCATCCCCAACCGGAGATATCGGAAACTTAACCAATATCTCCCTACCAACATTCCCCGCCGCTTCTCCCAATTCCCCGCCACAAATTCCCCTCAACAACTCCAGCCTGCGCGCCAATTCCTGAAGCGATGACACCGAATCCGTAGAGCAGGTGTTTCCGCGCCCGCCCTCCTCAGTTGTTTCTCGATCAATTGCTAACAATCTTTCCCCAAACCGTCGCAACCAGTCAGCCAATTCAGTATCTCTGAGGCGTTTAGCGATTAAAAATCCCTTAACATCGCCACTCCCCCAGCCGCCATTTACCCCTTCCAGGAGTTCCATCAACTTCGCCTCAAATTCGGCATCCGTCAGAGTTGGAGGCTGCTGAGGCGTTGGAGGCGGGCGATTTGTTCCGAAGATTCGCTGAAATAATTGTTTGAGGAATTGCCAGATTTTGTCAAACATTGATGAGGTTTTGGGGTGACAATGTTTTTATTATAGAGCAAGTCTGTGGTTGAAACCGCGTAACATAATATAAACAGGACTTACGCATCAAGGCCAAAGAAACCGGGTTTTTCATCTAGTCTGCTGGCTACAACAAATAATTTTCGTAAAAAAACCCGGTTTCTGAATACTGCTGTTTAGACGCGAGGCCAGATCCCCCCTAGCCCCCCTTGAAAAAGGGGGGGACAAGATTCCGATCAAAGTCCCCCTTCTTAAGGGGGATTTAGGGGGATCTGGCCTCGGCTATATTAGGCCAGATCCCCCCTAGCCCCCCTTGAAAAAGGGGGGGACAAGATTCCGATCAAAGTCCCCCTTCTTAAGGGGCATTTAGGGGGATCTGGCCTGGGATAAAAGCGATATATTTCTGTTTATAGCCGAGGCCAGATCCCCCCTAGCCCCCCTTGAAAAAGGGGGGGATAAGAGTGTTCTCAAAGTCCCCCTTCTTTCGGGGGATGCGAGGGGGATCTGGCCTGGGACAAAAGCGATATTTATCAACAGTTCCAGGCTTCAGTTGACACATATCGGCAATGCTTTTTACACATATCGCCTATCAATTCAACGCGGGGGCTGTTCCTTTTACGGGTGGAACAATTGCGGGTTTATTGGTAGATTTTGCGGGGAAAAGTGCCTTAAGTGCCGCATCAAGATTTTCGGCCATAACGATGCGATTTTCGTAGGCAACAATCACTCTAACTAAAGTTGGTAAACTGTTGCGATCGGCCTCTAAATAAAGAGGTTCCACATACAGCAAAGATTGTTCGATCGGAATTACCAATAAATTGCCTTGAATTGCTTTTGAACCCTGCCGATTCCAGAGAGAAATTTGTTCGGAAATCACCGGATCTTGGTTGATCAAAGCTTCTATCTGTTCCGGGCCATAAACTAATCGCTGTTTGGGGAATTGGTACAATAGCAATTTACCGTAATTTTCAGCGTCCGATCGCCCTGCAATCCAAGCAATTAAATTATTGCGACTGACTGGTGTAAATGGCAATAGCAAAATAAACTCTTCTGCTGTTTCCGTTGGCAGTTTCGTAATCAAATAATACGGTGCTACGGGCTGCTGTTCACCGCCGTAAATTTCGTTAGGAACTTGCCACAAATCTTCCCGATTGTAAAATACCTGCGGATCTTCCATGTGATAAGTTAACAAGCGTTCCGATTGAATGCTCAATAAATCTACGGGATATCTAATGTGTTTGCGGAGAGCCGGAGGCATTTTGTCAAGGGGTTTGAACATTCCAGGAAAGATAGCCATCCAACTGTTGATAATCGGATCGGAGGGATAGGCAACGTAGAAGTCAACAGACCCGTTGTAGGCATCAATCACTACTTTGACGGAGTTGCGGATGTAGTTAAACTCATGATTTCCCGGGTCAGAATACGGATAGCGATCGCTCGCTGTATAGGCATCGATAATCCAGTAAAGATAGTTGGGAGAATTATTAGTTTGTGAGGAAGAAGGCTGATTCTTTTGACCAATTTTCTCGCCATTTTTTTCGATATCATCTTTACTAAGATTGGCGTTTGCTACTACTAAATACGGGTCGGAATCGTAGCGCAAAAAAGGAGCGATCGCCCGGACTCTTTTGTTAATATTGCGGCGGTAAAGTAACTTAGTTTCTGGTGTAAAATTGCGGGTTAGGGCCATTTGCCAATTTTTGAGATAATTCGCAAATAACCAGCGCCGCCACATAGAACCGATCGCAATTCCCCCCCTACCGCTGTAGGTATTGTAAACATTTTCTTCGCCGCTGGGATAGTCGAATTCTTTGACTTTTGTGGGCGTCATCGCGTCTGTATCGGTTACTTCGCCGTAGTAAATTCGCGGGTAGCCGATCGGGATACTGGCCCGAATGCGATCGTTAGTTACATCTAAACCACTTTCGCCACCATCGGCATTAATGCCAATATCTTTGACAAAATAATCGGGTAAACCTCCGGCGCCGATAGTGTTTACCGGAGACATGGTAAAGCCGTAACCGTGAGTATAAACTAAATGTTCGTTTACCCAAGTTTGAGCTGCGGGCGCAACGGCTGTGTAGTCTAATTCCCGCGTAGCCAAAATTACTTGCTGACTTTCAGTGTCTGCCTTTTTTACTGCTTCGTTTTTGATGGTGTAGCGATCGATATCGGCATCTAAAAATTTATAATAAGGTCGAATTTGCTGTAATTGTCGGTTGGCTTGTAACAACGGGCGCTTGTCCCACAGGCGGATGTTGCTAATAGTAGATTTGTTTTTTTCTAAGTCGGCAAAGGTGAGTTTTCCAAGTGGATCAAAAGTTTTTATCTCGATTTTTTTGAGGTTAAATGCTGCTTGGGTAAAGGCGATGCTGCGCTGGATGTACGGCCGTTCTCGCGCTAATTCGTTGGGCTTTACTATCAGTTGTTGCACAATTTTTGGCAGCAGCAAACCTCCCAAACAACTTAAAGCTAGCCATCCCAATATAATCTTTTTGATGAGTTGATTGGGGATTTTGAATTGCCAAACCTGCCACAGCATCAAAAGTGCGATCGCCCCAGCCAAGATACTCAAAAATCCATAGACAGGCAACCGCACCGTCACATCAGCATAATTCGCCCCGTAAGTAACCTCTCCGCGCGAATACAGCAATGCGTAGCGCCCCAGCCAGTACAGGAGTGCGGTGGCTAGCATGAAAGCTGCACCTAAGCCGTACAAGTGCCGCTGTTGCGATCGCGAAAACCCCAAAAATATCCCTTGACTCAGGCTATTTCTCGACAGCAAATATGTTAAAGCACAAGATACTAAACCGTACAAAGATACAACTGTCAGCCAGAATCCTAGCAACTCTAAAATTGGGAAAATAAATACATAAAAGCTAATATTTCGGTTAAAAAGAGGGTCGGTTGTGTTAAAATTACTAGGGTGGAAATATTGTAAAACTTTTGTCCAGCGACTAGCGGCAATTAGCCCGATCGCCAAACTGAGCAAAAGGGCGATCGTCCGCAGCCAAAAATCCGGCTTAATTGCCACAGCTAACATCAGCCCCAGCAGCAATCCCAACTGCCACCAGCGAGAAAATAGCTGCACCGCCCCATGCTGGATTGCCTCAATTCCCAACGGTACGGGCGGTGCAGGCAAATTGCCAGCTATGCCGAGATAGGTGAGGCTGTCTGCCGCTAACAGCCCGCAGTGAATTACTGTCAAAGTTGCGATCGCACTTAATCCAAATACCGCCAACAGCAGCCACGAAAAGGTAATTTGAGATTTAGCAACAGGTAATGGGTAATTCTTCCCCGTTTTGTTCGCCCTCAAATCAGCGAATAGCGCCCCCGCAACCGCTGATTTGATGTCAAGAGCGGGATGTTGCAGGCGGCGGGCTAAGGCCAAATTTCCCAGCAAAAAAACAGCAGAAATAGCAGTGGGAATTACCCCCAGCAACCCTTGAGTTTTCAGCCTCAACAGCAAAACCTGAAGATATCCAACTTCCTGAAACCAGAGAATTTCTGCCACCAGGTTGGAGGCTAACTCAAAAACTAACCACAGCCCTACAAGCAGTAAAATTAATTTAGAAATTCGCCTATTAGTCATTAGTTATTAGTTAGTTGTTATTGGCGGTGCCCTGAGCGGAGTCGAAGGGTTATTAGTTAGTTGTTATTAGTCATTAGTTATTAGTTAGTTGTTAGTTGTTGGCGATCAAAACTAATAACCAATAACCAATAACCAATAACCAATAACTAATAACCAACAACCAATAACTAACTAACTAGCTGTACTGCTGATTGACATCCACATCCAAATTAAACAGCATTTGCAAAGTCTGCATCGCTTGTCTGCGCGCCTCAATATCCTGCTGCGCGCGCAACTGCACCATCGGATCGTGCAAAATCTTATTCACAATCCCTCTTGTCAAAGATTCAATCACATCTTGATGTTTCTCCGAAAATTCCGAGCCCAGACGCGATAAAGCTTTTTCTAACTCTTGTTCCCGAATCAATTCGATCTTATCCCGCAAACAGCTAATAGTCGGAACAGTTTCAAGACTCCGCAACCAGAGATCGTAAGCCTCTACTTCCTGTTCCAGCAGCCCCTCAGCTTCCATTGCCATTTTGCGGCGGGTTTCGTGATTTTGAGCTACCACTGCTTTCAAGTCGTCTACATTAAACGATCGCACATTCGCCAATTCGTTGGTATCAGCATCGACGTTGCGCGGCACAGAAATATCCATCAACATCAAAGGGCGATTCTGGTCTAAAACAGCTTCTAATTTAGCTTTATTTAACAGCGGATCTGTAGCAGCCGTACAGGTAAAAACCAAATCAGAATCGGCAATTACCTGCATCATGTCCGAGAGCAGATGCAGATGCAATTGGGCATCTTTAAACTGATCTGCCAACTCCTGGCCACCGCGCATCGATCGATTGACGATCGCAATATGACTCGCTCCTTTCGAGAGCAAATGCTGCACCAACAAGCGCGACATCTTCCCAGCACCAATAATCGCGATCCGGCTAGTTGCTAAATGTTGACCTTTTAATTGAGCCAATTCCGCCGCCGCCGAAGAAATCGAAACCGCACCGGTACCGATGCTAGTTTCGGTGCGAACTCGCTTCCCGGCTGTCAGAGCTTGCTTAAACAAACGCTCTAAAATTCTGCCGACACCTTTATACTGCTGGGCGAGTTTGTGAGTTTGTTTCACCTGAGCCAAAATTTGTCCTTCGCCGAGTACCAAACTGTCGAGGCCAGAAGCCACTCGCATCAAGTGCATCACCGCATCTTCGTGCAGCAAAATGAACAGGTGAGGGCGCAAAGACTGCAAAGGAACTTTACTGCATTCCGAAAGGAACTGCATCACCTCTCGCACCCCAGGCTCCGATTCGCTGGTAACAATATAAATTTCTAAACGGTTGCAAGTGCTGAGGATGGCAACTTCTTGAATGTGGGGGTAGCCGCGCAGTTGGGCGATCGCCGCTTCAACTTTCTGTTCTGGAATGCTCAGTTTTTCGCGAACTTCAACCGGCGCTGTTTTGTGGCTGAGACCTATGACTGCAATATTCATATCTGTGATTTGTCACTATTTATTTTTTAGTTGTCAACAGTCACCTGTGATTAGTTATTAGTTTATCGCTAATTGCTAATTACTGGTGACTGTTGACCGTCAACTGTCAACATTTAACTGTTAACCGCTAACTAATCACTATTTCAATTGCAGAGATTTCGGCTGGTTAAACATATGGATTGTATCCACAAAACGAGCAGTTTTCGACTGAGAAGAAATTACCAAACTCTCAGTGCGAGCGCCGCCGCCAAAGAAGCGAACTCCATCCATCAGCGTTCCGGGAGTAATTCCGCAAGCTGCAAACAGAACAGTTTCTCCAGATGCCAACTCTTCAGCATTGTAAATCTTGTCTGGATCTGTGATGCCCATCTCTGTCAAGCGGGCGATATTCTTCTCTTTGCTTTCGCCGATCAAACCAGTTTTGACAATAGCCGGATCGTAAATTAACTGCCCTTGGAAGTGACCGCCCAAGCAGCGCATTGCTGCTGCGGAAATCACACCTTCAGGTGCTGCGCCAATACCCATCAGCGCGTGGATATTAGAACCAGAAAACGCGCAAGAAATCGCTGCCGAAACGTCGCCGTCGCTGATCAGTCGAACTCTTGAACCCGCTGCCCGAATTTCATTTATTAAATCTTTGTGTCGGGGGCGATCCATCACCACCACTACCAAATCTTCAATACTGCGGCCGAGGCAATCAGAGATAATTTTGAGGTTTTCGCTTGGCGTTTTGCGAATATCTACATGATTCTTAGCAGCCGCAGGAGCAGCCAATTTGTTCATATAGAAATCCGGTGCAGCAAACAAGCCTCCTTTCTCAGAGATTGCCAAAACTGCCATCGAACCGTTTTGACCGTAAGCAACTAGGTTAGTTCCTTCGCAGGGGTCAACGGCGATGTCAATTTCGATCAATTCATCTAGGTTGCAGACATCTTTGGCATCTTCGCGGGTACAAATACCTACTTGTTCGCCGATGTAAAGCATGGGTGCGTCATCACGTTCGCCTTCACCGATCACGATGCGGCCGCGCATATGAATTTTGTTCATCCGCTCACGCATGGCTTCTACAGCTACGCGATCGGCTTCATCTTTTTCGCCTTTGCCCATCAAGCGAGCGGAAGCAATGGCTGCCTGCTCAACTACTTCGATAATCTCTAAACCGATTACATTATCCACGAACTATATACTCCCAATTGCTGATGCGTGCCTTGTGCTTTTTGCACTCCCAGCCATCAAGTTTATCAGAGGCGGGGATCTCTACGAGCGCAAGCAGTTGCTTAGTTTGTGTTAACTTTTGCTTCTTTGAGGCTGGGAGGGGAGAGTGGGAGATGGGGAGAGGGAGAGTGGGAGATGGGGGGAGAGTTGGGAAAATCTTGCTTCTTCTCTGAATATTGATCGGTTAAATCCATTAAATCCGTTAAATCCGTTACACAATCCGTTGCCGAACTTTCTTGGCCTCCCTTGATTTATCGTAACAGTCGCGTCAGTCCTGAAGTTTTATGATGATAGCAAATCAAATTTCCGGCCCCAAATCGGGACGCACTAGACTTTATAAACGGGGAGCAATAAAAAATGATGATGAAAGCACAAGATATTATGACAAAGGAAGTTGTCACCATTCGCGGTTCGGCGACTGTCGCTGAAGCAGTGGCGATGATGAACGAACTGTGTCTGCGCGCGTTAATCGTGGAACGCCGCCACGAACAAGACGCTTACGGCATTGTCACGGAAACGGATATTGTTTACAAAGTAACAGCCTACGGAGTAGATCCGCACAAAGTCCGCGTCTTCGAGATTATGACCAAACCGTGCATTACGGTGAATCCCGACTTGGGCGTGGAATACGTGGCGAGGTTGTTCGCGAATACCCGCATCCGCCGAGCTCCGGTGATTAAGGACAAACTGCTGGGCATTATTTCGGTAACGGATATCTTGACAAAAAGCGATTTTGTTGATAAGCCGAAGAGTGTTTTATTTGAGGAAGAAATCGAAAGGGCGATCGCCGATGCTAGGGCGACTTGCGCTCAGAAAGGCGCTACTTCTAAACAGTGCGCAGTAGCCTGGGACATTGTAGAGGAAATGCAGGCTGAGGCCGCTCACCAGCGATCGATGAAGCTTGACAAAACGGCTTTTGAGGAGTATTGCGAGGATAATCCCGAGGCTGCTGAAGCACGGATGTACGACAGTTAAGTTAGTTAATAGTCATTAGTCATTAGTCATCAGTCATCAGTCATTAGTAGGGGCGGGTTTAGCTAAAGATATATGATACAAATGACTAAAAAAATGGCAAAACCCGCCCTCTCCGTCATTAGTCTAATGACTCGGTTTATTCGATCGCTTGAATGCACTCAGGACTGTCTCTAGTTGGACTGTTGACGATCGCACTTACGGCCTTTGCTGTCATGGCTGCGGCAGCATACGGCTTTAACAGCGGCAAAACTTGCTGAGCGCTGTTAGCAGGATCGAGCCACTTTTCCCAGGCGCTGTCAGGGAGAATCACCGGCATTCGATCGTGCACAGGCTGCACTGTTTCGTTAGCAGCGGTGGTAATTATAGTACAAGATACAATGCTTTCTCCTTCTGGAGACTGCCAATTTTCCCACAAACCGGCAAAAGCAAAAGGTGCGCCCTGGGCCGTTTGAAAATAGTAAGGCTGTTTGTGTTTTCCCTGCGGCAGCCATTCGTAGAAACCGTCAGCAATTATCAAACACCGCCTGTGCTTGATGGCGCTGCGAAAAGCAGGTTTTTCGGCTACAGTTTCCGATCGCGCATTGATCATTTTGCTGCCGATTTTCAGGTCTTTCGCCCAACTGGGAATCAAACCCCAGCGCATAAATTGAAACTGTCGCTCAATTTTTTCGGGAGAAACTGTGACTGTCGCAACTGATTGAGTTGGGGCGATGTTGTATCGCGCTTTGATGTCTGGAATTTCCGACAGTTTGAAAAATTCTGCTAGGATTTTAGCTGAAGTATTTAAAGTGAATCGTCCGCACATAGTTTTTAGTTGGTATTAACAAAAAGGTAGATGGCGATTTATATCGTGTAGGCGTGAATTGACCGTAATTCCTGTAGGGGCGGGTTCACCAATATTTTTAATAGAAACAAGAAAGCCTGTAAACCCGCCCCGGCTCTAATCGCGGTCGATCCACCGGACATGATATTATTGTTGGACGGGGCGGGTTTTCGAGATTATTGGTTTTAGGCAAAGATTGTTTGTAAAACTCGCCCCCTACGAGATATTGCTAAATTCTCGAACATTCGCCGACAACCATTCGGCGCGCAACTTGTCAATAGCTAATTCTTTGAATTTAGCTTCTACTTCAATCCAAGGAGCTTGATAATAACAATTAGGCATCGCTGTAATCAAATCGCTGTGGCGCGGATCGGCAAAAAACTCTTTGCCATTTGATATGTGGACTAATTGCCATTCAGGAACTGACCAAGTAGTGCTGGCTGCTGCGAGCATTTCGGCGACACTCGGATCGTCGTAACTTTCTAAATGTTCGTGAATGACGTGGTGGTGGGCGTCAAAAACCATTGCTACTGCGGTATCGAGACAAACTTCTAAAAGTTCTGAGGAACTGTAAGCGTATTCGTCATTTTCAAAGGTTAAGCGCGATCGAATTGATTCGGGTAAATCGCGGATGACTGACTTGAGTTGCGAAGCGCGTGAGCCCTTACCGCCGTGAATGTTCATCAGTGCCCAGGGCGATCGCGGCTGTTGCAACATATCTAAAATTAAAGCATGAGTTGCCAGAATTTTAATGCTGTTTTCAACCACAGAAACCTTGTCGGAACTGAGGACGACGAATTGATCGGGGTGGAGTACCAAGCGGATGCCCAAACAGAGAGCGCGATCGCCCGTATTCCGCAATTCCTCAGTCATTGAGTGTAGCACTGCTTCCCCCAAATCGGTATCTGCAAAAGGGAACAGTGCAGAAGTCATGCGGTAGAGCTTAATCCCATTAGCAGTACAAAAGTTGATCGCTTTGTCAAGCCGCTTTAAGTTGTCTGCATAAAGCTCGCGCAAGATTTTTTCTTGTTCAGTTTCTGCAAGCTGTAACAGTCGCTTGCGCGTGACAGTGCGAAACCGAACTGCATCCGATGTGGTGATGCACACTAACCCCAATTGCGGCAACTTCCCCTTTTCTAAGACTTGCGTAATCTCGCTCATTCCTCAATACTTCCTAACTTTAATTTATGTTAAACAGTTTTGTAGTAAGCTGGCGCGCATCTGATTTTTATAATCTTGTTTCTTAAAAATCTTGTGGGGCGTTGCTCTGAGCATCACCCCCAAAATTAAATTCAAATGCACAACAGCTTAATGACTTCAGAACTAAGGACTAAAGTCCTTACTACGAACCTGTCCCATAGGATTGCTACATCTCCAGATTTTCCCCATTTCCCCTTTCCAATCAACTGCGCAAACGACCAGAGCGCATAATGCTAATAATCAACCAAAAACCCAAAAAACTCGCCGCCCCAAACAAACCGTTGCTAAGAAAAGATAGCTGAGCAGTTTGCGCGTTAGAAGAAATAATTGCCGCCCCCACAATCAGCGAACCTACGACAATACTAAAAGAAAGTCGGTTCGCAGAATCCCCCAGAGTGCGGCGCAGCGGGTCGAGTTCTTTGATGCTCAAGTTCCACTTCAAAGTTTCGGAAGTCACCCGGTCTAAAAGCACTTCCACCTGTCGCGGAGATTGCAAAGATAGGCTTTTTAGATCCAAAGCAGTTCTCAGCAGAGCTTGTACCGGGTCTTCTCCTAATAACTGACGCCGAAACATATCCGTCATCAGCGGTTTGACCTGCTCTACAATATTAAATCGGGGATTAAAAGAACGCGCTACTCCTTCTAAATTAGCGAGGGTTTTTGCATACAAACCGAGATTACTGGGAAGTCTAATCTTATTTTTACGAGTGATTTCCAACACTTCATAAAAAATTTCCGACAAGTTCATTTGCGACAAGCTGACATTGTAATACTTGCGCAGCATTCTAGCCAAATCGTTCTCTAGAATAGCTAAACTTTTAGGCTGAGCAAATTCTGCCATTTCCAAGGTTAATTGAGTGCATCGCTGAGCGTCTAAATCGACAATTGCCAGCAACATTTCTGTCAGATTTTGCTGAGTGCGCGGGTCTAATCTGCCGACCATGCCGCAGTCGAGCAAAGCTATCCGGCCGTCTTTGAGATAAAATAAATTGCCGGGATGCGGGTCTGCGTGAAAGAATCCGTCGATATACAACTGCTGGAAGAAAACGCGGCAAAGCAGGGTTGTAATTGCTTCGCGTTCGGCATTTACATCTCCTTTGTGGCCAATTCCTTGCAAATCGCCTAACAGAATCGGTACTCCGTTCAGCCATTCCATTACTAAGAGTTTTTTTGTGGTCAACTCCCAGTGAATTTCTGGTAAAACAACTTTTGTGGGGTCAAACCATTTACTTTTAGATAAATTACGGCGCAGTTCGTCTGTGTAGCTGGCTTCTTGAATGAAGTCTAGTTCTGCACGCAGGGCGATCGCAAATTCTTCGGCTAGGGCGACAATATCGTATTGTTGACCGAAGTCTGTGAGCATGACAAGTTCTGCCAAACCTCGGAGTACGGCGATATCTTGTTCGATGACAATATCAATACCGGGGCGCTGAACTTTCAGGGCGACTTCGCGGCCGTCTTTTAAGGTAGCTTTGTGGGTTTGGGCGATCGACCCTGCGGCGACTGCTTGAGTGTTAAATTTAGCAAAGGTATCTTCGATCGACTGTTTGAGTTCCAGGCGCACGATTGCTTCTACTTCCGACCACGGTACGGGCGGCACTTCCGCTTGTAGGGAGGAGAGGGTTTCGATGTAGGCGGCCGGCAACAAGTCTGGGCGGGTACTCAGCAATTGCCCCAATTTGACAAAAACTGGGCCTAATTCGATGAGGATGTTGCGCAGAACTGCGGGAGTGGGGAGACTGGGTGCGTCGGTTTTGCGGCCGGTTAGGAGGCTTTTCATGTAGTCCCAACCGTTGCGGAAGACGACTTCTAGGATTTCTCCTTTGCGAGAAGTGTTTTGAACTAGGCTGAACAAGGGGCCTCCGGGTCGATCGGGTTTAAGGGCAATATAACTACTAGGATAGCGCTGTTAACCAAGCTGACGAGTGTCTTGGGGAATAACTTGGGGGAAAGGGTGCGATCGAATTTTGGGATGTGGGGGCGATCGGTTGTAGATAGTTTTCCCCATTAAATGCGCTTTTTTTATGAAAGTCCAGACTAAAATTGCACAGGCGATGTGATTTGTTTGAATCCTGGCTTCCGACATTGACAAGGTTCAGTAGCTGTTAATTGTTTGAGTTTGCGATAAATTGTTAAAAATTTTTAACGTTGACTACAAACTTTTCTTAGATCAGTTGTTTCACTTTGATTTAAGTCATCAGTTGCCATATATTCCGGGAAATTTGGTATAAACAGTAACGCGGAAAAGTTTCACTTTTAGCTTGTAGCTGCGCTGTCTTCGCTCTCTTTAGCCAAGACAGTGCAACCACAAACCTTAGTTAAATCGGTCAGCCCTTGTAAATCCTGACCACATAGGATCTGTGTTTGCCTTTAGCGATCGCTAATGCTGCCAACTAATCCTCTACCCAATTGAGTAACCCAAGAGAAGTAACAGCTCCAAAAAAGTGAGCCCCAATCAGATTCACGTTTGCCATTGTCACAAAAATATCTAGGGAACGAATCACATTTTCTGGCGCATAAGATGCCATCGCTTGCGGTTGACTAAGAGTTTTCGCTAGGACTACAGCAACTGTTTCTTCAGAAGCGACAAACGCGATTAATACCCCCACCAAACTAGAAATTAATCCAATCCGTAAGGTTTGAGTAATATGTTCTTTGCTGGGATATACCTGGGAATTTTCGGCGTGCAAAAGCCTGCCTAAAAGCCTATAGCGAAAATCCCAAAAGATTCTAAAGCACAGCAATAAAAGCCCTGCTATAGCTAAAAATACCCCGAAACCAATACCTGCATTATTATTGGTTTGTTCGCTCATGTTGCGACCCAACATAGCAAATAATAAAACAATACCGGAAACAGCACCCAAGAATAACTGTATCCAGAAGCTAAATCGACTGAACAAGCGAAAAGTTGCGACGAATTGGGTTTGGGTCAGCGGTTCCGACAAGGATTCTGGTTGATTCATTATATACACCTTATTGCTGAATTGAGCATCAAAACAAACGAGGCAAGAAAGAGATTCTGCTTGTCTTGCTGGCGCAAGCGACCACCTTGTGGTTAGCTATTAGACTTCTCCTGAAAACTCAGTTCAGCACAGGCAGGATGCCTGATGTTTTAGAACTGATTTGGGCAATTTCCGGTAAATAAAAGGTTGAACTCAACACAGCCACTGCTGTTGTGGTTGATTTCATTTTCTTAATATCCTCCCGGTTCTGAACCATCAACTTCTTGCGACAATGGCAATTTAGAATCTTAAAAATAGACTTAGGTAAAAGGTCTATTGTTTCTGTTCAACATTTCAAAATGTTGCTTCTATCTCTATTTAATCTAACTAGCCCAACTTTGCCATCTGTCTAATGCCATAAAAAAATATCCATCTGATGGAAGATGATTGAGGAAAAACTTATGATATTGCTTTCAGTTAAGTGCGATCGCTCGGAGGATTGGCGATAGATGCTTGATTCCCAACTGCCGCACGGGGGCGCATCCATTCTTACAACGTCTTGAAGGCAATTTTCTCACAGCTATCATTATGAAAAAGCAGGTATCTTTTCTTCCCGCTTACACCTTAGCTCTCTTGACAGCATTCGGATTTTTCTTTGGTTTTTTGGGAGAATTTTTAGCGCTGCCAATTCTAATTGTTATTCAACTTGGGTTAAAGAACTTTTAATCAAAGATATACTAGACCGCTGGCAGACTGCTGCATCAGCGAAGCTATTTTATAGCCCATAAAGCTATATTTGTCAAGCCCAAAAAAGGTGAAAGTTATCAATTAATCTACCGATGACACTCCCGCTCCAGACAGATAAAAAACATTTCTAAACAAGCTAATCTTTAAATTTATAAATAATAACATAAATTATTGGTTTAACAACTCCGTTAACTGGAAAGGAATGCACCATTGCCTATGGCAGCAGTCGTTAACAACTAAATTGTCAAAAAATATGAAACCGCGCAACTCACCCACCGACAGCATTCAACAGTCAATTCGACGGACAGCTTCTCATCCCTGGTTTGAGCGACTGGCAAGATTGGGATATGCTTCCAAAGGCTTAGTTTACTTTATTGTCGGTTTTCTGGCAGCACAAGCAGTCTTTAGTACGGGCGGCACAACAACCGATACTAGCGGTGCATTATCAGCAATTGTTAACCAACCCTTCGGTAAATTTCTGCTATTTCTTGTAACGATTGGCATTATTGGTTATTTCCTTTGGCGTATGGTTCAGACAATTCTCGACCCAGAACACCAAGGACAAAAAATGGATGCCAAGCGAATTGCCCAACGCATTGGCTACGCCTTCAGTGGTTTAGCTTACGCAGGTTTGGCTTTAACGGCTGTAAAACTGATAATGGGTTCGGGCGGTGGTAAAAAGGATACAACCGAAGATTTGACAGCCCAACTTTTAGCGCAACCATTTGGACAATGGCTGGTAGGATTGGCGGGATCAATTGTTATTGGTGTAGGTTTTTCTTATTTCTACGAAGCATATAAAGCCAAATTCCGCCACCATTTCAAGCTCGATGAAATGAGCCAAAACGAGCTAACTTGGGCGACACGGTTGGGTCGATTTGGAATTGCTGCCCGTGGGATTGTTTTCGTTATTATCGGTTTTTTCTTTATTCAAGCGGCAAGGTTATCAGATGCCAGTCAAACGAAGGGATTGGGCGAGGTGTTGGCAATTCTGGCACAACAGCCTTTTAGTCCAGTGATTTTGGGTATAGTACCTTTGGGTTTAATTGCCTATGGCATCTACTCGGTAATTGAAGCTCGCTATCGGAAAATTTTGCGCTCATAAGCTGGCCCGTTATACAGAGAGTTATGAATTTTGAGTACAACAATTTTTGTGAATTACAGGACTTAGGGAGGCACACTACATATAGTTTGCCCACAAAGGGTGATGGCGTTGGGCCCTCGCCAGCGATCGCGTTTTTTCTGCAATAAGCATGGGTTTCATGTAGTCCCAACCGTTGCGGAAGAAGACTTCTAGGATTTTTCCTTTGCGAGAAGTGTTTTGAACTAGGCTGAACAAGGGGCCTCCGGGCGATCGACTGTAAGGGCAATATAACTACTAGCATAAGGCTGTTAACCAAGCTGACCATTGTCTTGAGGAATAACTTGGAGGGAATAGTGGGAATGGGCGCGAGAGCTTTGGGGTGTGGGGGCGATTCCCTACCGAATAGCTGCGCCGCGCGTGCTTTTACTATTACTGCTGATGGTAGTATAGATTCTATGGTCTAGATTTTTCTGAATCGTATGTTATCCAAAAGCATCGATCGGGGTTTGATCTGGTTGATACTTAATTTATTTATTTTACTACAAATTACATTTACCTATGAGTATTGAACTTGTATCAGCTAACATTAAAAACTTTAGGAGCTTAGGGGATATTCAGTTAATCTTTAAAGATTTAACGATTTTAGTGGGCTGTAACTCTAGCGGAAAGTCTAATTCTCTAGAAGCATTATCAATGCTAAGTTTTATGCTAAAATTTGGTTCCCCCCTCCCTGCGGAGTTCATGCAAAGATTCTTAAGAATTGGGGCAAATGAAGATATTACTTTTTCTCTTACTGTCAAAGAAAATAAGAAAACAGCCAAGTATACTGTATCTGTGGCTCTAGAAGAAGGGAAATCATATTGTTCGTGCGAGCAACTTTTGATAGGTAAGCATAAAGTAATAGACATTAAAAATGGCGTGGGTAAAGTGCGAGATGAAAATGGAAAAAATGCTCAAAACTATCAATCTAAAGCTGGCAACTTAGCATTAAAGTCTGCCGGTGATTTTGGAGACAGACCATTTACTGGCCGACTTGCAGAATTTATCATAAATTGGGACTTCTACGATTTAGATCCTAAGTTGATGAGAGGTAGTGCTATGTTTGTAATTGGCGACAATATTGTAATGAACAGAGAAAACATTCCCAGTCTGGGTAGCACAGGTAGGGAAATTCAAGATGTTTTACAATACTGGGCTGAGAACGAGCGAGAAAAGTTTCAATTAGTTAGTCAAGAACTTAATGATTGTATGGGTATTAGCTTAAAATTAGTGGACGAAGAAGGAGAAAAAATAATTAAAGTTTTGGAAAAAGACAATCTAGAGATTCCTTTGTCCAATATGTCAGACGGAACTCTCCGAATCATGGCTTATTATATGTTACTTCATCAAGATCAGCTACCTACCTTGATTGGCATTGAAGAACCTGAACGCAATCTTCATCCAGGACTTATAAGAGATGTTGCATTTGTAGTAAAAAGACTGTCTCAAAAAACACAAGTAATTATTACAACTCATAGTTCCCAGTTACTTGATTGTTTCAATTTGGATGAAATAAACTCAGATGTTTCTGTACTACTTTTAAGCAAAACTGATGACGTGGGAACAAAAGCTTTTCAGATAGATGAGGTGGGGAAGAGTCGGGATGATTTATCTGAATGGATGAGAGACTTTGGAGTAGGTAGTGCAATTTATCACAGTCATCTACTACAAGAAATTTTAGAGCAATAGTATGAATAATATTCTTATCTGGGCTCCAGAGTCAGATTTTGATAGTAAAACTGTTTGCTGTATAGCTAAGAAGATTGTTAAATACTATGACTCCAATATAACTGTTTTGGATAGTTCTAAAATAGCTTTTAATCAAGCAATCAAAAAAACCGGAGGGGATGGTCTAAAAAAGGCAGTTGATATTTATCTTAAAAACAGCGAATTAGTAATATTTTTACTTGATGCAGATGGTGTACAATCTCAAGCTCAAAGATTGCAAGAACGTAATTCTCTAATTAATAGAATCAAGAGAGTTGTAGAACAATCTCAAGGGAAATGTTTTTTAATACTCATAGAGCAAGAACTTGAAGCTTGGTTGTTGGTAGACTGTCTTGGTATTTGTTGCTACTTTACAAAAAATCTCGGAACTAGAACCGATCCGAAATGGGAAAAGTTTGCTAAAAAATATCAAAAAGGTCAAACAGATTTGATAATTGAAGCTGAATCTGGAGGGAAAAATGCTAAAGAGTATTTAGTCAATCTTTCTAAAGATATTGTCAAAAAGATAAATCCTCAACTTAAAGATAGAGATTTAAAAAAGCAGCAATATTCTGAGAATGACTCTGATAAAGTTGCTGAGAAACTAGAGATTACAGATCAAACGATCGCCAGAAATAACTCATTAAGTGAATTTGCTCAGCATTTCAAGAAGAAAGTAGATTCTCCTGAATAAGTGGGCTTTTAATTTGGTTCCGTCTAGAGGTTGGTAGTAAAGACTTTAGTCCTAGGGCTCTTGTTGGATAAGAAAGGACTGAAGTCCTTACTACGAACCTGTTTTTTTAGTGAGACGCCCTTTATAACAAATCTTTCAATTTCTGATCTTCTCCCAACACTTTGATTACCTGTTTAATCTCCTGCGTCCTGTCTTTTTTTACAATCAAAGTCACATTCCCATCTCTGACAACGACAACATCTTCTAAACCAATGGTGACAATCACTTCATTGTCATCCGCTGCATAGAAAATGCTTTCCTTGGTATCAATTCCAATGTGTTTTGCTAACTCGACATTTGGCTTGTCTCCTTGCAGCAAACGGCCGATCGCATTCCAGTCACCTAAATCGTCCCAACTAAAGCCTACGGGCAGTACACAAGCCTTTTGCGTCTTCTCCATCAGGGCGTAATCGATGCTAATTTTCGGCAATTCGGAGTAAGCAGCAGCACCTTTTGTTTCCAAAGCTGCCATCATTTCTGGCACATGATTTCGCAATTCTGTCAAGACTGTTCCGACTCGAAATACAAAGATTCCGCCATTCCAGCTAAACTTGCCGCTGGTTACAAATTCCTCAGCCGTGGTGCGATCGGGCTTTTCCGTAAATCTAGCCACCCGATAAGCCGGAAAACCGCCAAAATTGCCAATTTCCTCACCTTGTTCGATGTAGCCGTAGCCAGTGGAAGCATAACTCGGTTTGACTCCCAAAGTGGCGATCGCATCCTGATGCTTCGCCAACTCAGCCGCCGCCTCCAAAGTCTTGACAAACTCCTGCGGTTCCCCAATCCAGTGATCCGCCGGGAAAAAACCGACAACCGCATCCTCACCGTAGCGCTTCGCAGTTTCTATAGCAGTCCAAGCCACCGCCGGCGCAGTATCCCGGCCCTCCGGTTCCGCCAGCAAATTCTGGGGCGGTAGCAGCGGCAACTGTTCGCGCACTCCATCGGCCAACATTTCCGACGTTACCACCCACAAATCCTCCCAACCGTTACCTAATTCCAAAAGTCTTTCCGCAGTAGCTTGCAGCAAACTCTTGCCGCTACCGTCGAGACTCAAAAACTGCTTGGGGCGTTGTTTGCGGCTGAGAGGCCAGAAGCGTTCGCCTTTACCGCCGGCCAGAATCACAGGAATTAAGGTTCTACTCATGGTTTAAAGTTTAAACAGTTCACATCTATTTTGCCTTGATACCCGTAGGGACACGGCATTGCCGTGTCCTTACCCGTAGCTTAATTTTTAATTCTACCTTCTATCTTCCGCCTGTCACTTTGTCAATCCAATTAGTATCACGATCAATGTATGGTGCGCCGCAGCGCACCTTACCCCAATATCAGACCGATAAGCTATCGTTAACGAATTCTTTAAAATTGCTATAGCCACGAGCAATTAGCTATTAGCTATTGATTCGACAATTCGACATTGAGTTCGTTCACAACACGGCGTTTAAGCGCGACTGAGTTTTCTCTGGGCAGCAAGTCAAATACTTTCCTAAAAGCATCGTCTACCTGTTCAAACGGTATTTGTCCTTTCTCGTTAAAAACTACTTTTCCTGATTGGTCGAGGATCACAGTTTGAGGTACGAAGCCTTCGTAATAGTGGCTCGGTTCGGTGACTTTCGGTGACGGTTCTGGAGGTAAAGAGTCAATTAGTGTGGGAAGGAAATCGGCTTCGCGCCCGTAATATTGCTGGAGTTGAGAGACGACGATCGCGTATTGCTTGGAGTCCCTGCTGTCGTCAGTGTAAAATACTAACAATACGGGTTTATGGCGTTTGAAAGAATCTGTAATCTTGACTTTAGGAGGAACTAGGGAACCGTTGCCGGCGTAGAGGGCATAGATAGTGCCGTCGAAGCGATCGTCCGTGAGAGTTGCCAAGGCTGGCGGGGTGCCAGTGAACAGTATCAAGCTAAATGCGATCGCCACTGTTACAAGACTGGCTGACAAGATTTGCCGCAGCCAGCGGATGCCAGAAGCAGCAGTAACTATTGAATTTTTGTACTTGGGAAATATCATAGGTGGTTGGCAGTTGCTGTAGGCTGGCTTCATCAGATGCAAAAACTTTTTTAAGTTTATCAGCAAATGTATGCAAATGTTGTTGAGTAGGTTAAAGTGGTTTCGGATCGGCAATCGCAATTTGCTGATAGTGGCGCTCGACACGGCGATTCAACTGACGGAAGATCGCCATTTGCGATCGGATTTTCAGGGGCGGGCTAGAAGTGCCAACCCCACAATAAAATTTATTTGTTGTGGGGCATTGCTCCTAGCTTCTGAGAATGGTGCAAGATGTTAAATTCAACTGATATCTAGAAACTGACAACTGGGAACTGATAACTAATGATAGCTTTGCTTGACACACTCCTGGCCCAAACGCCCGCTGCTGATGTTTCCGGGCCCGCTCCACTCAATCTAGTGCAGACCATTGTCTTAGGAATTGTACAGGGATTAACAGAGTTTTTACCCATCAGCAGCAGCGCTCATTTGAAGGTAGTGCCGATCGCCCTGGGATGGGGCGATCCGGGGGTTGCTTATACTGCTATTATTCAGTTGGGAAGCATTGTCGCTGTGCTTTGGTATTTCTGGAAAGACTTGACAACTATAACTTTTGGTGCAGTCAAGGCTGTACAGCGGCGCGACTACGAATCGCAAGAGTTTAAAATGGCATTGGGGATTGCTTTGGGAACAATACCTATAGTCTTTTTTGGGCTGCTCATCAAGATATTGGTTCCAGATTTTGACAAGTCGCCGTTGAGGAGTTTGGCCAGCATCGCCATTGCTTCGATCGTGATGTCGCTGCTGTTAGCAATAGCAGAAAAAACTGGCAAGCGCAATCGGACTTATGAAAAATTAACGGTTCAAGACGGTATTTTGATGGGATTAGGTCAAGCAATGGCGTTGATTCCGGGGTGTTCGCGATCGGGTTCTACCCTAACAGCAGGATTGTTTATGGGATTGGAAAGACCCGCCGCCGCGCGGTTTTCTTTTTTATTGGGAATTCCGGCTATTACTCTGGCGGGATTAGTAGAATTGAAGAGTGTTTTAGGAGAAGGAATCGGCGATGCTGGAGTTTTGACTTTGATCGTGGGAACGATTTCGGCGTTTGTATTTTCTTATTTGTCGATCGCCTGGCTGATGAAATTCCTGCAAACTCAAAATACGTGGGTGTTTGTGTGGTATCGGCTAGCTTTTGGCGTAGCGATTTTGACCGCCCTCGCAGGTGGGGCCGTGAACAATATTTAAAAGATAAATCCGATAGCAGTAGGAGCGACATAAGTCGCTCTGATCTCGGTATAATTAAGAAATAGAACGCCCCATTACAAAATTGTAATCAATGGAAGAAAGTCTGAAGCCTCAACAGCAATAGAATTTAGAGAATCTATTGATGCAGTTAAAAATAAATTTAGATCGGGACGATTTAGATAAAATGTGCGCGTGCCGTTAAGGAGGAAGGCGAAAGATTTGTCTCCCCCCTTTTTTTCTAGAATTTGAGCTGACCACTTTTCTTTTATTTACACAACTCATTCAGACGCGCTATAGTAACGAAAAATACCAAAAAAATTCAACTGTCGGATTCGGATAATGTTTAATTAGATCCTCGAATTTTTAAATAAGTCGGGGATCTGGGTATTCTATTTTTTAGCGATTAGTAGTGCGATCGACCTTTGGGGAGTTTTTGCAGTTTATTGAAGTCTCCTCAGAATGTTAATGGCTTTTTCATAGCTATCTTTATCTCCTTGCTGCTGATATAAATCTGCCGCTTTCTGAAAGTCTTGAATCGCCCCGGGCTTGTCTCCAGAATCACGGCGGGCAACTCCCCGGTTCTGGTAGGCCGCGGCTAAGTTAGGATTAATTCGTAAAGCTTCGCTGTAATCGCCGATCGCACTCTGAAATTCTCCTAACCTAACCCGCGCTACTCCCCGATTGTAGTAGGCGAGAGCATCGTTAGGATAAATTCGTAAAGCTTCGCTGTAATCGGTTATAGCACGCTGGTAATCTCCCAAATCATAGTAGGCAATTCCCCGGTTGACGTAGGCTGCGCCATAGTTAGGATTAATTCGCAAAGCTTCGG
Source organism: Microcoleus sp. A006_D1 (assembly GCF_036702805.1). Lineage (NCBI taxonomy): Bacteria > Bacillati > Cyanobacteriota > Cyanophyceae > Oscillatoriales > Microcoleaceae > Microcoleus > Microcoleus sp. A006_D1. The sequence goes on along the minus strand of NZ_JAUBVZ010000002.1, from coordinate 125,648 downwards.
TGAAATCGGCGAGTGCACCCTGTTTGTCTCCCAATGCAGAGCGGAGATTTCCCCGGCTTTTGTAGGCATCGCCATAGTTAGGATTAATTCGCAAAGTTTCGTTGAAATCGGCGAGTGCACCCTGTTTTTCTCCTAAACTGCGGCGGGCAAGTCCCCGGTTGTAGTAGGCTTGAAACAAGTTACGATTAATTCGCAAAGCTTCGTTGAAATCGGCGATCGCATCCTGGTTGCTTCCTAAACTGCGGCGGGTATTTCCCCGATTGTTGTAGGCTTGGGCATGGTTAGGATTAATTCGCAAAGCTTCGTTGTAATCAGCTACAGCACCCTGCTTGTCTCCTAAGTCAGAGCGGACAATTCCCCGGTTGTAATACAACCCGGCATCGTTAGGATTCATTCGCAAAGCTTCGCTGTAATCGGCGAGTGCACCCTGGTTGTCTCCTAAACCACGTCGGGCATTTCCCCGGTTGTAGTAGGCATCGGCATAGTTAGGATTAATTCGCAAAGCTTGGTTGTAATCGGCGAGTGCACCCTGCTTGTCTCCTAATTCAGAGCGGGCATTTCCACGACCGAGGTAGGCATCGGCATAGTTAGGATTAATTCGCAAAGCTTGGTTGTAATCGGCGAGTGCACCCTGCTTGTCTCCTAATT
>NZ_JAUBVZ010000002.1:110803-124900 GCF_036702805.1 Microcoleus sp. A006_D1 | reverse complement strand
CAGAGCGGGCATTTCCACGAGTTATGTATGCAAAGATAAAGTTAGGATTAACTCGCAAAGCTTCATTAAAATCTGTTACAGCACCCTGCTTGTCTCCTAAATTAAAGCGGACATTTCCACGGTTGTAGTAGGCAAAGGCATGGTTGGGATTAATTCGCAAAGCTTCGGTGTAATCGACTACAGCACCTTGGTTGTCTCCTAAGTTTTTGCGGGCCACTCCTCGGTTGTTGTAGGCATTGGCATAATTAGGATTAATTCGTAAAGCTGTGTTGTAATCGGCTACAGCACCCTGGCTGTCTCCTAAGTCATTGCGGTAAATTCCCCGGTTGTTGTAGGCAAAGGCTAAGTTAGGATTAATTCGTAAAGCTTCGGTGTAATCGGCGATCGCACCCTGATTGTCTCCTAAATAATAGCGAGAAAGACCCCGACTGTTGTAGGCTTCGGCATAATTAGGATTGAGGGCAAGTGCTTGAGTGTAAGCCGCTACAGCACCTTGATAATCTCCTTTTTTATACTTTGCCTCACCCAGAATAAAGAAATCCTCAGCTTTCGTCTGTGTCAGCACAAACGAACTCTGAACTTGAGCCGAGATAGCCAAAACAGCGGTTGGTGGTGCGATCGCACTTATTGCAACAGCACCAATCAACGCGATGGAAATTTTGTGAGAGAAGTTCATGGATTTTACCTGTCAATAAAAAAGGAATTTTGTTGCAGTTTATTGAAGTTTTTTCAGATTGTTAATGGCTTTTTGATAGTTATCTTTATCACCTTGCTTCTGATATAAGTCTGCTGCTTTCTGAAAGTCTTGAATCGCACCCTGCTTGTTTCCTAAGCTACGGCGGGCCACTCCCCGGTTGTAGTAGGCATTAACATGGTTAGGAGCAATTCGCAAAGCTTGGTTGTAATCGGCTACAGCACCCTGCTTGTCTCCTAACTTAAAGCGGGCAAGTCCCCGGTTGTTGTAGGCTTGGGCATAGTTAGGATTAATTCGTAAAGCTTGGTTATAATCGGCTACCGCACCCTGCTTGTCTCCTAAGTCATCGCGGGCATTTCCTCGGTTGTAGTAGGCTTTGGCATAGTTAGGATTAATTCGTAAAGCTTGGTTATAATCGGCTACCGCACCCTGCTTGTCTCCTAAGTCAGAGCGGGCATTTCCCCGGTTGTGGTAGGCTTGGGCATAGTTAGGATTAAGCGCAATTGCTTGAGTGTAAGCGGCGATAGCGCCTTGATAATCTCCTTTTTGATATTTTTGCTCACCTTGATTAAATAAATCCTCAGCTTTCGTCCCAGCCACCACAGACGCACTGGGAATTTGAGCGGATATGGCGAAAACTGCGGCTGATTGGGCGAGCGGAATCATTGCAACAGCACTAATTAAACCGATTGAAAGTTGGTCAAAAAATTTCATTGATTTTACCTGGGAATAAAAAAGAGAATTTATGACAATTTATTGAAGTTTTTTCAGATTGTCAATGGCTTTTTGATAGCTATCTTGATCTCCTTGTTTCTGAAATAGGTCGGCTGCTTTTTGAAAGTCTTGAATTGCCGCCTCCTTGTCTCCTAATTTAGCGCGGATATTCCCTCGGGTGGCGTAGGCTAAGGCATAGTTAGGATTAATTCGCACAGCTTCGTTGAAATCAGCGATCGCACTTTCGTTGTATCCTACACGAGAGCGAGTAACCCCCCGGTTGTAGTAGGCTTTTGAATCGCTAGGATTGATTCGCACAGCCTCGTTATAATCGGCGAGTGCACCCTGGCTGTCTCCTGAGTCATCGCGAGCATTCCCCCGATTGACGTAGGCTTGGAACGAGTTAGGATTAATTCGTAAAACTTCGGTGAAATCGGCGATCGCACCTTTGTTATCTTGTAAACGATAGCGGATAATTCCCCGGTTATAGTAAGCCTCGACATAATTAGGATTAAGCTTAATTGCTTGGTTCAAAGCTTCTAGATCACCATTAAGGTCTCCTTTCTGATACTTTTCCCCACCTTGATTAAATAAATCCTCAGCTTTTTCCCCTGCCGCCAAATCTGAGTTGTCAATCTGAGCAACATTGCTAAAAAAGCGATCGTTTCCCGCACGGCTGGGTTGACAAAAAAGTATACTTGTGGTTATGGAAACAACTAACCCTGTCACGAGTCCCGTCAAAATTTTAAATTTCATAAATAAATACAGATTTTTGGTACATCCTGTCACAGCTCAGCCAAAGGTGCAACCCATAACTTATCCTGATTCTGAAGCCGATCGCCCTAAATACTTGTTCGCACAGTCGGCGGTATAAACTATAACTAGAACTCGCGTGCAGAAGAGTAAGCTATGCAAAAAGTAGCAGTATTTGGCAACACTGGAGGCGGTAAATCCACTCTCAGCAAGAGATTATCGGACATCACTGGATTGCCACTTCACATCTTAGACAAGATTCAATATCGATCGGGCGGCGTTGAGGTGCCACAGGAAGACTATAAACGCGCCCATCAGGAAATTTTGCAGGCTGACAGATGGATTATTGACGGGTTTGGTTGCATGGAAACTCTCTGGCTGCGACTGGATGAGGCGGATACTCTGGTTTTTGTCGATCTACCGCTATACGTGCATTTCTGGTGGGTGACTAAACGAATGATCTCGGGTAACATTAAACCGCCCGAAGGCTGGCCAGAAAATAGTCCAATATTAAAGAGTTCGATTAATAGTTACCGCGTGCTTTGGTTGTGTCACAAATATTTGAACCCAAGATATCGCGAGTATATCGATCGGGCGCGAAATACCAAAAGTGTTTATCACATCCGATCTACTGAACAGATTTCGCATTTTTTTGAATCGATTGAAAATGAGATTAACTTTGAAAATGGTAGACTAGCCTAACGACTCAACTGTATAAATGTAGAGAGCCAAAATGAAGAGGTTTTCACATTTCATTAGACCTGCCTACTTAATCGTATAAGGTAGCAGGCTCTTTTGTCGCTCGGGCTAAATACTTGTTCGCAAAGTCGTTCGGCTAAACTTAAATCAGAAGTGAGTAACAATTAAAAATGCAAAATGTAAAATTTACAATGGAGGATTCACTATGACTTCACAACTTAAGCAAGCTATCGATATTGCTCAGTCACTCTCATTATCAGAACAACTTGAACTACTTAAAACACTATCCGCTATTATCCAACGCACCCATTCTCTGGAAACTGAAGCTGCGATAACAGAGGAAGATACAGATTTTTCACGCCTCAGCTTTCGCCAATCTTGGCAACAAGCCATAACAGAACAAACCTTACCCCTTTCTCAACTGTGGGAGGGAATTGATATTGACTGATTCGCCCCTCGTTGAAATTCGTCTCACACCTGAATTTCAGCGGAAACTGAAAAAATATATTAGAGCCGGAACTGTCGATCGGCTATGCTGAAGATAGAAAATTCACACCACCCTCAATCTCAAAATGCTACTCGTGCCCACGGCTGAACCAATTCCGCTAGTGGCTGATGCAAACGGTGTCATCCGCATTAGCACAACCAGAGTCACCCTAGATACAGTCCTTACAGCTTTTCTAGAAGGAGCCACAGCAGAAGAAATCCGGGAACAGTACCCGTCTCTTGAACTTTCGGATGTTTATTTTGCGATCGGCTACTATTTGCGATACCGATCCGAAGTTGACGCTTATCTGATGGAACGTCAACGTCTTGCCGCAGAAGTTCAGCAGGAAGCAGAAAGGCGTTTTAACCCAGTTGGAATACGCGATCGCCTCTTAGCAAGACGCAACCAAAAAGGGTAGTTTTATTTGAAGTCAGCCGCCGTGTTGCAGTAGGTCTGGCTATTGAGGAAATTTCGCTAATTGCTGAGTGCAGTCTGGAAGGAGAATGGGAAGGACAAGTGCGATTTTTACCTTTGCGCTAACTGCCGTACAATGGGCGCAATTAATGATACAGATTTAATGTGACTTAATAAATACAATAAAATCTTTGAAAGCTTGTGGGTTGTGGGTCGATCGCACTTCACAAACACCTACTTCTCTCTACTCAATGCGCTTGACAACTGATATAAATCATGATATAGTTTGAAACTTGCTAAAAATCTAAAATCTTTTTTTAACAGCAATTTATCAAACTTGAAAAAGCAAGCCCGAAATTATGAGCGACTCATCAACTAGACCAGCCCTAATCACCAAAGTTATCCCCGACAGCATCGCCGCCGAAATGGGATTTGATGCCGGAGACTCCATCGTTGCTGTGAATGGCGAAAAACCCCGCGATTTAATCGATTATCAATTCCTGTGCGCCGATGAATTTATCGAACTAGAAGTTTTAGATGCTAAAGGCAAAACTCACAAGTTAGAAATAGAAAAAGAGTATGATGAAGACTTGGGTGTGGAATTTGAAACCGCCCTTTTCGACGGACTAATTCAGTGCAACAACCGCTGCCCTTTTTGCTTTATCGACCAACAGCCTCCGGGAAAGCGCGAAACTCTTTATCTCAAAGATGATGACTACCGCCTCAGCTTTCTTTATGGCAGCTATCTCACTCTCACCAATCTAACTCAAAAAGAGTGGGAGAGAATCGAACAAATGCGGCTTTCTCCTCTCTATGTTTCTGTGCACGCTACGGAACCGGAAGTGCGAATTCGGTTGCTGAAAAATCTCCGGGCTGGCAAGATTTTAGAACAAATCAAATGGTTTAAAGAACGCCGCTTGCAAATTCACGCTCAAGTTGTTGTTTGTCCTGGTATTAATGATGGCGAACATTTGGAACGCACTTTGTTGGATTTGGCAAAGTTTCATACCGGAAATATCCCGGCTGTGGCATCGGTGGCTGTGGTGCCTGTGGGTTTAACTCGCTTTCGCCCTGCGGAAGATGAATTAATCCCGGTAACTGCCCAAAAAGCGCGGGAAGTCATCGAGCAAGTGCAGAAAATTCAAGGGGTTTTGAGTCAGGGAAAAGGTGGCGGAAAAACTAAGAAAAAGAGTTCAAAATCGCGCTGTATTTGGCTGGCTGATGAGTGGTTTTTAATCGCTGGTTTGGATTTGCCGTCGGCTGCCGATTATGAAGATTATCCCCAAATTGGTAACGGTGTGGGTTCGATTCGTCAGTTTATTCAGCAGTTTGAAACGGCTTTTGCGAAGCTGCAACCGCTGCCGGTGATTCCGCCGCGCCGGTTGGTTTGGGTGGTGGGAAATGCTGTTGAAAAGGCTTTTGAGCCGATCGCACAACAACTAAACCAGATTCCCGGCTTGTCCGTCAACATGGCTGCACTCTCCAGCCGCTACTGGGGACAAACTATCACTGTCACGGGTTTGCTCACCGGGCAAGATTTGCTGGAAGCTTTGCAGGGGCGAGACTTGGGAGATGGCATCCTCCTGCCGTCGGTGATGCTAAAACAGGGGGAACCGCGTTTTCTCGACGATATGACCCTAGAAGAGCTCGAAAACTCGCTGAAAACCCGGATTTTGCCGGTGAGCGGAGTAGAGGAACTAATCTCGGGGGCGATCGGTCTGGCAACTGCACAAGTGAAATTGTAAATTTTTAATCAAGCATTCAAAAGTAACATGAGTAGGGTAATTGTGACTTGTAACTGGCGGGTTGAGGCTTCAAATTAGAAACTTGAGACTTCAATCTTGCTCTAAAATTGTCTCTAGAATTGCAAAGTAATTAAAAAATTATGCGTGTTTTTCGTCAAATCGTGGTGGTCGGAGTGGGCGCTGCAATTACTTTCAGCAACGCCGGACAGAGTGCTTGTGCACAGCCTCCGGCTCAGTCGCAGGAAAGTTCTGCCCTTAGCAATCAGCTCGAATTAGCGCAGAATATTCGATCGACCTCGAACACATCGCCAGCATCAGCATCAGAGCCCGAACTGGCGATCGCCCTTAACCCGCCAACCTCCGAGTCTAATATCGCATCAACTTTCCCAAGCGAGCCCTTACTGGCATCACAGCCCCAACAGGCTGCTCCGGCTGTCCCCTCAACTGGGCCGGAGAATTTGGCGCAGTCTCGAACGCCGGCAGCGACAGGCGCTCAGCAGCAACCAGCCCCGAGCCGCCTCAACAATGTTCCGGTGCCGAGTTCCCCGGTACCAATTATCCGCGGCACTCCGAACGAAAGTTTCCCGCCTCTGACGCCGAAGGGCATTTTAGACACCAAGCCTCCGGGTTCCCTGGAACCCAACCCGAATCCGCTACAGTTTCCGACTAAGCCTGAGGATGTCAGGATCGAGCAAACTGAGTCAATTACGTTGCAGCAGGCGATCGATCTGGCGCGCCGCAACAGCCAAGTTTTGCAAATCGCCGAGAAACAAGTCGATCAAACTCGATCGGTACTGCGCGAACAGCAAGCTGCTTTATTTCCTGACCTGACTTTTCAAATGGGCGCCAGCCGCAGCGTCAGCGCCGGCGGACAGATAGGCGTGCAGTCTCAGATCCGCCGCCAAGATGCTTTAGCAGCTCAAAACCAACTACCGCCCAACACTCCCACGCCTCAAAATTTCGGCACCATCGGTCTCAACAACACTTTGCAGTTGAGCTACGACCTCGACATTTTCGGTCGCCGCAACGCTAACATCCGCGCGGCTAGGGAACAGTTGCGCTTTCGAGAACTGGATTTTGAGCGCCAAGCCGAGGAACTCCGCTTCGACACTGCTGAGGCTTACTACAACTTGCAAAACTCCGACGGACAAGTTGCGATCCGCCAAGCTTCGGTGAGAAATGCCCAGCAAAGTTTGCGGGATGCGGAAGCTTTGGAACGGGCCGGGGTAGGAACCAGGTTTGCTGTGTTGCAGGCTCAGTCAAATGTGGCTAACGAAGTGCAGCAACTGTCAGTCGCCCGTCGCGATCAGCGAGTGGCGCAGCGGCGGCTGGCTGAGATTTTGAATATCAGTCAGTCGGCGAACTTGACGGCGGCTGACCCGGTGGAGCAAGCCGGTGCGTGGAGGCTGTCTTTGGAAGAGAGTATCGTGCAGGCTTTTAAGAATCGCCCCGAGTTGGAACAGCAGTTGGTACAGAGGAATATCAGCCAGCAGCAGAGGCGATCGATTCGGGCTGGGGGGCTGCCTCAAGTGAATGTCACTGGTTCCTACAACTTCTTGGGGCAAACTTCTGACAACCAGGACCCGTTTGCAGCTCGCGGCTGGGCGAGCGGCTATGCGTTGCAAGCAAATTTGACTTGGAATATCTTCGACGGGGGCGCGGTGAGGGCGAGGGTGAAACAGCGGGATGCGGATATCTCGATCGCCGAAAGTCGATTTGACCAACTCCGCAACCAGGTGCGCCGGGAAGTAGAACAAGCTTATTTTGGCTTGGAGTCGAGTTTTGCCAATATCGAAACTTCTGAGGCGGGGGTTTTGCAGTCGAGGGAAGCTCTGCGTTTAGCCAGATTGCGCTTTCAAGCTGGTGTGGGCACTCAGACGGATGTGATTCAGGCGGAAACTGATTTGACTAGGGCTGAGAGAAACCGATTATCGGCAATTATCACCTACAACCAGGGGCTTTCGTCTCTCCAGCGGGCCGTGACCAACCTGCCGACTAACAATCTCTCGGATGCTCCTTGAGGTTGAGTTGGGTTGGGGCGATTCCCTAGGGACAGCTACGCCGCGCACCTTTAATCACAAAGGCAATTAGACATCGGTTAAACATCCGACACATTAGTTAATATTTTGTAATAGAGATCCATCTCAACTGCGTTAAGGAATCGGCAATGGCTAATATCAAGTTTGTGAAGGAAAATCAGGAAGTCATCGCAGCCGATGGAGCCAATTTGAGGCTCAAAGCTCTAGAAAACCGCATCGACTTGTACACGTTTTCGGGAAAAATGATGAATTGCGGGGGCATCGGTCAATGCGGCACCTGCATCGTGGAAATTGTTGAGGGCAGTGAAAATCTGTCGCCCCGCACTGACTTTGAGAACCGCAAGCTCAAGAAAAAGCCCGAAAACTACCGCTTGGCTTGTCAAACGATGGTTAACGGCCCGGTGAGCGTCAAGACTAAGCCCTAACTGGGGTTTCCGAAGGAAGAGGGAAGTTCGGCAACGGATTATGTAGCGGATTTAACGGATAGGAGGGAAGTTCGGCAACGGATTCCGTAACGGATGTAACGGATGTAACGGATGGGAGGAAGGAAGAGGGAGGAAGAAGTAGACATTCTCTGGCTCTGGGATGCTTCGAGTTTTCCTTTTGCCTTTGAGTGTTATCCTAGTTGTGTGTGTTTTCCTATTTTTTAATAAAGGCTGGGGTCTTCATGGAAGTTAACGATTTAGGGTTTGTGGCAACCATTCTGTTTGTATTGGTTCCCAGCGTTTTTCTAATTATTCTGTACATTCAAACGGCTAGCCGTCAAGGCGGAAAACAGTAGCAATTCCTGCTATTTTTGTCTGGCGAAAGCTAGTTGTAAAAAAAAGCGCCCCAGCAAAAAGTTGTTGGCGCTTTTTTATTTTTAAATCTTGAGTTTTGGCTGAACTGTACAGCTTAGCGATGAGAATCTAACCGACTGTGCGGGCTAGCAAGACGGGACAGTTGGCGTAGACTCGCACGTAGTCTGAGAGGGAACTTCCCACGAGTCGATCGAGATCCAGGAAGTTTTTGGCAACATTGGGCCGCCTATCGGGGGAACCGATGACTAATAAATCGGCATTCATATCGTCTGCTATCTGACAAATTGCTTCCCCTGGCTTGCCTGTCGAACTGACGCAGCGGTAGCTAACTCCCATTTGTTTTGCGATTGCTACTGCGGGGGCCAATACGGGGTCTTTTTCAGCAGTTGCTGTTAAATCTTCGCTAGATTTTCCAGTCAAATCTTTGGTGACGTGTACTAAAATTATTTCTGAGCCGCTGACTTCTTTGACGAAAGATAGCGCAAGCTGCAAGGACTGTTTGGCAGATTCTGAGTTGTCGAGCGCTACCATGACGCGCTTGATTCTTTTGACGTAGATGTCGTCTTTTACTAACAGCATCGGTCTAGATGTTAGCTGGAAAACGTACTGGCTGACTGAGTTTTCCAAAATCGATTGCAGCCGTCCGAGTCCCCGGGAACCCATAATTATTAAGTCGGATTGTTCTTCTTCTGCGACTTGGCAAACTGTGGTTTTCGGGTCTCCCTGTTTGAGCCGGGGATTGACTTTGCTGGGGTCGATTTTTAAAGACTGGACTGCTTGTGCTAAAATCTTGCCTCCTTCTTCCAACTTGGCGGCCATGCCATCGGATGTTACTTGAGGCGGCACGACGTGCAAGACGGTGACAGAGGTTTGTTGCAAGGAAGGGATGTCCATCAACATATTAAACATCTCTTCGCACAAGCCACGACCGGCGACGGCTACTAAAATTTTTTCGATCATGGTTTTTGGCGGTTAAAACGGTTGAGTTTTGTTGTGCGAGGTTAAACTAGGGCGTTGCTGCTCTAGTGAGTTAATGTTAAGCATAAGCCTGAAGTTTGCTTTATGATTTGTAGAAATGTAGCGTTTTGGAACAATTTGTAACGTGTTAGAGAACGATCGAACTCAACCAGAACTCGCATCGGCTGGTGCTATTCAAAACCGACTCGGGATGGACTCTGAGGGCTGGTTTGAATATTTGGTGCGAGTCTACCCTCACCATACTGACTACAGCGGCGCGGTTTGGCACGGGACTTACCTAACTTGGATGGAGGAAGCGCGAGTGGAAAGTTTGCGCTCTCTCGGTATCGAGTATGCAGAGTGGGTGGCGCAGGGTGTGGAATTGCCCGTGGTTGAGCTTTCGCTGCGCTACCACCGCTCTGTACAAATGGGTCAATCTGTGGCAGTCAGAACGCGGATGGCTGCTAGCGAGGGTGTGCGGCTGCTGTGGGATTACGAAATTCGATCGCCCGATGCTCAAGAATTATACGTGACAGCGCAGGTAACTTTGGTTGGTGTCGATCGGGAAAAGGGCAAGATTATCCGCCAATTACCCCCAGCGCTGAAGGAGGCTTTGACAAGACTTTCTGTTAAACCTTCAACTTAGGAATACCGGGCGGTTTCAACCGCGTCTATACAAACACTCACGCGCAAGCCAAGGGTTGAAGACAGAGTGGTTAAAATTAAGTTATCTTCTCCAATTTAAACCACCGTCTTCTGTTGATTCGCCGCTTCGTAGGAACTTTTAACAATGTCAAAAAACCTGGGATTGCCAGAGCAAAATATTGAAATCAAGCGCAATATTTTGGAGGATAATCAGTTAAACTCCGCCTTGACAACTGAAGAACAAACTATTGTTTCGGGAAACCAGGATAATTTAACAAACGGTGATTTAGCTGACAGTCAAGGTAAAATTTGGGCGATCGTTTGGCTGTCGGCGGCGCTGCTGGCGGTGTCGCTGGCCGCGATTTTTATTAGGTTGAGCGAACGGGAAATTAGTCCGAATGCGACTGTTTTTAACCGTTTGTGGATAGCAACTGCGGTGTTTGGACTGTGGAATGGTGCGGGGGAAGTGCGCCGCCGATTGTCTGGGAATGATGGTGAAGTGCGATCGGCAAACTACACTCTCCGCGATTTCATGCTATTAACAGCCGTCGGCGTGGTATCTTCTGCTTCATTGGGTTTCTGGGCTTGGTCGTTGACTCAAACTAATGTCGCTAATTCTACTGTACTGCGAAACTTAACTCCTTTATTTACTACTTTGGGGGGATGGCTGCTGTTGGGAAGGCGCTTTGACAGCAGGTTTTTGCTGGGAATGGCGGTGGCTTTGGGAGGTGCAATTGCGATCGGCATGGACGACTTGCACACAGCGGGAGACAATTTTGCTGGGGACATAGCTGCTTTGCTATCGGCGGTATTTTATGCGGCAAATCTGCTGATTGCAGAACATTTGCGGACGAAGTTTCCGGCGACAACTATATTGATGTGGCGCTGTTTTATTGGCAGCATCTTGATTTTGCCCCTAGTTGTCCTGGCGGGCGATCGCATTTTCCCTAATTCTTGGCAGGGATGGCTGGCTGTAATTGCTTTAGCCGTGATTTGCCAAGCTTTCGGCCAAGGACTTCTCATCCACAGTCTCGGTCGTTTATCATCGGGTTTTGTCGCTCTTTTCCTACTGCTAGAACCAGTGATTACCGCGATTCTTGCCTGGATGCTGTTTTCGGAAAGTTTGAGCTTATTTAATTGGTTGGCTTTCTCGGTGGTTTTGGCTGGAATATATTTGGCAAAATCTAGCACTTCTGCCGATAATAAATAAAATAAACAGGACAATAAACTTAAATGCTTGCAAAATCAATTGACCTGAATTCCTGGGATTACGACTTTAGTTTACTGCCTCAATATTTAGAAGTGTTGTTTGATAAATTGCGAATTGCTGTGGTATTTGGTGGGAACTGCGATCGCCCAGACTCTGTAATTTACAAAACTCACAATCCCCGCTCTTGGAAGAGTTACGAAATAGTCGCCCGCGAGATTGCCCAAGCATTGACAGAAATTGGCTTCAAGCAAGTCTATGTCATCCCTGACGACATGAACTTGCCGGAACAACTCAAACAAACAAATATCCATTTAGTGTGGCTGAATACGGGCGGAGTCCAGGGCTACAATCCTGTTTGTCACACTCCCGCTCTGTTGGAAATGTTGGGAATGCCTTATGTCGGTCACAATCCTTTAAACAGTTCAACTTTAGATAACAAACACGCTTTTAAACGGGAACTGCAATCAGTCGGAATTAAAACTGCTCCGTTTATGACTTGGCATCCTTCTCAGGGGATTTTGCAGCCGAATTTGCATGAGCGTTTTACCATTGCTTTTGGTGAGTATCAAGGGCCTTTTATAGTGAAACCAGTATCCGGCCGCGCTTCGCTGCACGTTCATTTTGTAGACAAACTTGAGGGTTTATCTCAGGCGGTGGCGGAAGTTCACCGAGCAACTCACAATACTGCTTTAATTGAAAAGTATTTGCCGGGACGAGAATTTTGTGTGGCGGTTTGTGGCTATGTTACTTATGCTAAAGGTGGTTTTACAAAAAACACGAAACCTTTTGCGTTTTCGACGGTAGAACGAGTTCTGGAGTCTGATGAACGCATCTTTACTTCTATGGACAAAAAGGCGATTACGGCCGATCGCGGGCGGTTGATGGGCGCGGAGGAACCTGAACTCAAACAGCAGTTGATTGAGTTGGCTCGCAAAATCTATTGGGAGTTTAGTTTGAACAGTTTGGTGCGGATTGATGTTCGCAGCGATGCTGATGGCTCGCTTTATGTTTTGGAAGCAAATCCGAAACCGGATCTGAAACATCCAGGCGAAAATGTGACGAGTTTGGTTGCTTTGGGTTTGGCGGAATACGGGATGAGTTATAACGATTTAATTTTTAGTTTGCTGGCGGATAGATTGGATTATTTGTTGACTCAACATATCGGAATTATTCCTCATATTGTGGATTTGCTTCATTAATCTGACTTTGGTAAAATATCTCGCAGGTAAGGTGCGGCGCAATGCGTACCTTACCTGTGTGTGGGTTTTTTGTAAATAAATATGAATTGTCGCGGCAAGTGAACACAGGCGCGCAAGTTGTGATAGCTTTGAGTAAGATAGCAATTACTGAATGCCATTTTTTGGGGCAAGCATCAGGGCAACTCAATTTATATCAATTAAATAAACAAATGGAAGCATTACTTTTATTAATAGGATTTGCAGGCGGTGCATTAATCTGCTGGCTAATTTTGAACAAGCGAAATTCACGCAATTTGGTGCGGATGCAGGGTTCGCAGGAGGCGATATCGAAGTTGGCGTCGCAGTTGGATGCCAGAACTTCGGAATTGCGGCAAAAAATGCAGAATGAAAATCAGTTAAATTATGAAGTGTCTGAGCTGCAAAGTCGCTTAGAAATTGTGACTAGGGAGCAAGATGTTTTACATAATCAAGTATCGCAATTGGAAGAATTTTTGGCAGGAATTGCCGAGGAGCGATCGCAAGTTGATTCTGTGATTGCTGATTTGCAGTCTCAGCTAGAAAATGCTGAACAAGCTGAGTCGCAGTTAGCGCAAGTGGCGGAACTTCAATATCAGTTAGAGGTGGCGGATCAAGAGCGATCGCAAATTAACGCTCAAATACTGGAAATGCAAGCAGAATTAGAGACGGTTGATGCAGAACGTTCTCAATTTCACGCTTTGCTGTCGGAATTTGACAGTCAGTTGGAAACTGTTAGTCAAAAGAGATCGCAGCTACAGTACCAGTTGTCGGAAATTCAAATTAAGTGCGATCGATCAATTCAAGAGCGCGAGCAGCTTGAATCTCAACTTTCTGGCTTGCAAGCTCAACTAGAAAGTGCACAGCAAGAAACCGAAATACTCAATTCTCAATGGGAAACCGCCCGCCAACAAGTAGAGCAATCTCAACCTGAATTATTAGAGCTGGAAAGACAGTTAGAAGTAGCTAATCAGGATAAAGTACAGTTAATATCTCAATTGTCTGAGCTGCAAAGTCAATCAGAAACGGTTGTTAGTGAGCGAGAACAACTTCAGTCTCAGTTGTCAGAATTGCAGAGTCAATTAGAAATGGCTAGCACAGAGCGATCGCAGTTTTGCGATCAAATTTCGGAATGGCAAACTCAAATCGAGAATGCTCATCAAAATCAAACTCATCTTCAATCTCAAACATCCGAATTAGAACAGCAGTTAGAAAGCCTAAATCAAACTCGTTCACAATTAGAATCTCAGCTCAATTCTCAACAGTCAGAATTCCAAACTCAAATCGATACAGCCCATCAAAATCAAACTCAACTGCAATCTCACGTATCCGAATTAGAACAGCAGTTAGAAAGCCTAAATCAAACTCGTTCACAATTAGAATCTCAGCTCAATTCTCAACAGTCAGAATTCCAAACTCAAATCGATACAGCCCATCAAAATCAAACTCAACTGCAATCTCACGTATCCGAATTAGAACAGCAGTTAGAAAGCCTAAATCAAACTCGCTCACAATTAGAATCGCAGCTCAACTCTCAACTGTCTGAATTGCAAAATCAAATCGAGACAGCAAATCAAAATCAAACTCAACTGCAATCTCACGTATCCGAATTAGAACAGCAGTTAGAAAGCCTAAATCAAACTCGATCGCAATTAGAATCGCAGCTCAACTCTCAACTGTCTGAATTGCAAAATCAAATCGAGACAGCAAATCAAAATCAAACTCA
>NZ_JAUBVZ010000002.1:0-110703 GCF_036702805.1 Microcoleus sp. A006_D1 | reverse complement strand
ACTGCAATCTCAAATATCCGACTTAGAAAATCAGTTAGAAAATGCGTCTCAAACTCGATCGCAATTAGAATCGCAGCTCAACTCTCAACAGTCAGAATTCCAAACTCAAATCGAGATAGCCCATCAAAATCAAACTCAACTTCAATCTCACGTATCCGAATTAGAACAGCAGTTAGAAAGTCTAAATCAAACTCGCTCACAATTAGAATCTCAGCTAGAAACTCATCAGACAGAACGCTCACAGCTTTATTCTCAACTTTCGGAATTCCAAACTCAAATCGAGATAGCAAATGAGAATAAAACTCAACTGCAATCTCAAGCATCCGACTTAGAAAATCAGTTAGAAAGCGTAAATCAAAGTCGATCGCAATTAGAATCTCAGCTCAATTCTCAACAGTCAGAATTCCAAAATCAAATCGAGACAGCAAATCAAAATCAAACTCAACTACAATCTCAAGTATCCGAGTTACAACAACAGTTAGAAAGTGCGCGTCAAAGTCGCTCCGAAGTGGAATCTCAGCTAGAAACTGCTAACAGAGAACGCTCATACCTTTACGCTCAAC
The DNA here is from genome assembly GCF_036702805.1 of Microcoleus sp. A006_D1. NCBI lineage: Bacteria > Bacillati > Cyanobacteriota > Cyanophyceae > Oscillatoriales > Microcoleaceae > Microcoleus > Microcoleus sp. A006_D1. The sequence continues at coordinate 110,140 of NZ_JAUBVZ010000002.1, read as the reverse complement.
TTTCGGAAATGCAAAGTCAAATCGAGACAGCAAACCAGAATCAAACCCAACTGCAATCTCAAGTATCCGAGTTAGAACATCAGTTAGAAACAGTATATCAAGAACGGTTGCAGCGAACATCGGAAATTTCCGCAACCGACGGAGCATCTCCCAAAGCTGAATTGGTAGAGGAAAATGCAGCATCAACCTCAGAACCAGCCGTTTTGAAAAGTCAAGAATTTGTGGTTTCTCAGCAAGGTCAAGGCGATTATACTACTATTAGCGAAGCACTGAAAAATGCTGTTTCAGGCATGAGAATTTACGTGCGTCCCGGCCTATATCAAGAAAGTCTAATTCTCGACAAATCTGTGGAAATCATCGGCAGCATAGAATCGGGTAGCGTCACTGTTGAAAGCACCGACTCAAACTGCATTCAAATGACAACAAATAGCGCTTTAGTGCGAGGTTTGACAATGAGAACAACGGGTAAATATTACGCCATAGATATTCGCAAAGGCGAGTTAATCGTAGAAGATAGCGATATGACTTCTGCGGACTATTCTGTCGTGGGAATTTGCGGCCCCGACGCTGATTCTGTACTCCGTCGCTGTCAAATTCATGATGCAATATGGAACGGAATCTTTATCTCGGATCGTGGGAAAGCAACGGTGGAAGATTGCAATATTTATGATAATGGTAGTCTGGGAATCGGTGTCGGATTGGGAGGAAAATTGATCGTGCGTGGCTGTCGGATTAATGGTAATCAAGGTGAGGCGATCGCAGTTTACAGAGATGCGATTGCTACGGTGGATGATTCCGATTTAACTGGCAATACTGGGGGTGCTTGGCGGATTGCAGATAACGGATATATGCGCGGCAAAGGCAATCAAGAATAGAAGAAAGTTCGGCAGCGGATTTTGTAACGGATTTAACGGATGTCACGGATGTAATACGCACGGATAGTCAGAAACCGGGTTTTTGCAACAATACTTCGTTATGGCCACGAGATTTGCTAAAAAACCCGGTTTCTTGAGGAGCAGTGCGTAAATTATGTAGGCTTAAATTCCTAACAAACGAGCGGGGTTTTCTTTGCTCATTAAATCAATTTCGCGCTGAGAAATGCCTTGGTTTATCAATTTTGTCACAAATAATTTGTAACCTTCCGCTGGCAAAGGATCGGGTTTTCTTCCCAAATCTGTGCTGAGAACAAAATGCTCGGCTCCGATTAGTTTAATCGCTGATACCATCTGACTAATTGAAACATGATGCCAGTTTCTGTGTCCCTTGTCAGCGGCATTTTCTCCCATCAAGTCGTTGACAAATGCTAGTTCTAGAAAAGCTCCCATTGCGGCGGCTGTTTTCATGTTTTCTAGGGACAAACCGGGTACGTCGGCCATTGCGTGGGTAATCAGGATGTTTTTAATGTTGAGAAGGTGGGCTTGCTGGACAACTGCCATAACTTCTGCTGAGGAAATGTGCCCGGTTTCCAACACTAAGTTATCTCTAGCTATAATCTTGAGTACCGCTTCAGTTTCCGGTAGAATCTTGCCATTTTCCGCTACTTTAATCCCGATTCCCGACTTGTGAAAAACCTTTAAATGATGCTCGGAATCAACTGTTGGCAGCCACACTACTTTACCGTATTTGCCGCCGATGCGGTGCATTGCTTCTACAGCGTCGGGATTCAGGCCGCCGATCGCGCGATTGAGAACAATTCCCCCGAAAACTTCGATTTGCGGTACAATTTTGTTAACTAGAACTGCGCGCGCTGCTGTGCTGCCATAGTGATTTTTTAGGACAACTGCTTTCATGTGCGATCGCGCGGCTGACTCAGCTACCTCAAAATCATCCAACCTGCGGGGAATCACATCGGGAGACGAATGGATGTGAAAGTCGATCGCACTTTCAATGATACTCCCTTCTGAGCTTACCATCGGCGACTGTCCGACAGCATAAACGGGCAAAGAAAAGACAGAGAAAATGAGCCAAAATACCACGATGATGTAAACCGCCGAATGGAATTCGGGGAGTTTACGGGAACACAAACGAAGTCCGCCTGCGCGGACTGAAGAGTTGGATTGAAATAACTTATAGAAAAGATTTAACCGCATTTGCTAAAGCTTCTGTGTTAAATCAGTAGTTTGAGTCATGGCTATTTATTGTTTTAATTTGCTTCTGCTTGCGCGCTCAATTCGCAAGCCAGAGCCTTGTTTCTCATCATTTGAAAGATGTTGTAAAAACCGTTAGCGCGGGAAGGTGTCAAGCTCACATTCAATCCCGTATCTTGAATGAAATCTGGAGTCACGTTGACTATTTCGGCTGGTGTTAATCCGCTCAAACCTTCGACGAGTAAGCCAACTAATCCTTTGACTAATTGAGCGTCTGAATCACCTTCAAACGAAACTTTTCCGTCGGCTAAATTTGCAGTAATATAAACTTGGGATACGCAACCAGAAACTTTGTTTTCTGGCAGTTTATCGCTTTCGGGAAATGCTGGGAGTCGCTTAGCATACCACAGCAGTTGTTCGTAGCGCTGTTTCGGGTCGGAGTGTCGCTGAAAGCGCTGGACGATTTTAGCTAGGGCTGCGGGTAGCACTGTATTTGCGGACATGATTTCGAGTAGCGGTTTACTTCGCTAATATTATAGACGAATTCGGGGACTCGCGACCTACTTTTTTGTCAATTTGCACGCAGCGGTAGCGCAACTGAATTGAAAAAGCAACTCCTCGCACCTGTGTGACAAGCTATTTCGCCAATTTGTTCTATTTTCAGCAGAATAGTATCGGCATCGCAATCGTAAAATATTTCTTTGACTTTTTGGATGTGCCCGGATGTTGCGCCTTTGTGCCAAAATTGCGATCGAGAACGACTCCAATAGTGAGCTTCACCTGTGGCTAGAGTCTGCTTAATTGACTCTTTGTTCATCCAAGCCATCATTAAAATTGTACCATCTCGATCGTCTTGGGCGATCGCCGGAATCAAACCGCGATCGTTAAATTTTAAAGCTTCAATCCACAAATATTTTTGATCCATATCTATTTAACACTAATTGTATTTCCTCAAGGCGAGGTTATAAACCGGGTTTTTTTACGATAATTCTTCGTTATAGCCAGCAGATTAAGTAAAAAACCCGGTTTCTTTGATCTTAAAGGAGATTTGTCAATGAACCGCAGAGGGCGCTGAGAGGGAAAGGAAAAGAAAAGAGAGCAAAAAAGATGGGCATCAAATTGACTCTCTTTCCTTTATTATGCCCAAGGGGGCGAAACTTTGTGTATCAGCGAATTCTATTCGCAGATAAGTCTAGTGAAAACTTGATTTATGCGCGATTAAACTCATGAATTCTTGACGAGTTCTGGCATCTTCAGCAAACACTCCCCGCATCGCCGAAGTCGCCGTCCAAGAACCTGGTTTTTGCACTCCCCGCATTACCATGCACATATGAGTAGCTTCGATCACAACTGCTACACCTTGAGGTTTTAGCAATCCTTGAAGTGCATCAGCAATTTGTGCAGTTAATCGTTCTTGCACTTGCAATCTGCGACCGTACATTTCACAAATTCTAGCAATTTTTGACAGTCCAATTACTTTGCCGTTGGGAATGTAAGCAACGTGTGCTTTGCCAATTATTGGCAGGATGTGGTGTTCGCAGGAACTGAAAATATCAATGTCTCGAACTAATACCATTTCGTTGGCATTTTCTGTGAACACTGCTCCGTTGAGCAGTTCGTCAAGAGATTGACGATAACCTCCAGTGAGAAACTGCAAGGCTTTGACAACTCGTTTGGGCGTATCTCGCAACCCTTCACGGTCTGGATCTTCTCCCAATCCTAGCAGCAATGTACGCACTGCTTGTCTCATTTCTTCATCTGAAACAGGGGGTTGAGATTGGGTAGAGATAGACGGCTCTACACCATTGCGATCGGTCAGTTTTGGACGACTAGATAAAGTCATGCTTGCAGTGCAGTTTGTGAAATTGTTTAAAAGTGGAATGGACTTTTAGTAACTACTCAATTATACCAATGTTTATAAGAATTGCCATGTTCATAAATGAAATATTTTATAATTTGATTTATAGCTTTTTACAGATTGAAAAATAAAACTAGCCCTTCGTATTTACACAGTTTTTGTTGTTAGCAAAACCTGCGGCAATACAAAGAGCGCAACTACACATAGCAAAGTTATAGACTGATTAAATCTTAAGCCAAGCAACTGTTAAGTTGTTCTCGAATTCCATCGGTATCTAAGTTGCGGCCGATGACTACGAGTTGATTGTTAGGTGCCACAACCCATTCATCTGCATCTAGTTCGTATCTGGGGCCGCTGAGTTGAAAAATGTGTCTCATCGGGCTGTCCTGAAACCAAAGAATACCTTTAGCCCGAAAAACATCGAAGGGCATTTTTTCGGTGAGGAATTCTTGAAATTTGTGGACATCAAAAGGTCTATCGCTCTGAAATGATATCGACACAAATCCATCATTATCTAAGTGGTGAGACTCATGTCCGTGGTGATGATGTTCGTGTCCGTGATGTTCGTGATGTTCGTGATGTTCGTGATGTTCGTGATGTTCGTGTTCGTGTTTTTCCTCAGTTTCAAGATTAAAATTCTTTGCTGAGGTTAACTCTACACCCAAAATTAACGGTAAAGGAACTGCACCGTGTTGAGAGTGGAGAATTCTCGCTCCTTCCTTGACTGTCCTAATGTAAGCTTCTAATTCATTTACCTTTTCTTGAGGAGCTAAATCAGTTTTGTTCAGCAGCACAATATCTGCAAAGGCTACTTGTTTAAAAGCTGCTTCACTATCAAAATGGTCTGGTGTGAATGTTTCGCTATCGACTACTGTAAGTACAGAATCTAGTCTGGTAAAATCTCGCAATTCCGTGCCGAGAAATGTCAGGATAATCGGCAGCGGGTCTGCAACTCCGGTGGTTTCAATCACCATGCAGTCGATGCGATCTTCTCGTTCCAATACTCGGTAAACGGCATCAACTAAACCATCATTGATTGTGCAGCAAATACAGCCGTTGCTTAATTCTACCATATCGTCTTCGGTAGAAATTAGAAGCTGCGAATCGATATTGATATCGCCAAATTCGTTAACTAAAACTGCAACTTTTAAGTCTTGACGATTTTTGAGAATTTGATTGAGTAAAGTGGTTTTCCCGCTGCCGAGAAAGCCTGTAATTATAGTTACGGGCATTCCTCTTTTGGGGATGTCGGAAATTAAATCTGGGGTTTGTACAGTGAGATTAGTCATTGTTCCTCATCTATTAATCGTAGAGGCCCTGTTTGAACTAGATTTAGATCCCCCCCCGCCCCCCTTAAAAAGGGGGGAGCAAGAGGCGGAAAGTCCCCCTTTTTAAGGGGGATTTAGGGGGATCTGAATCTCAAGGAGGAGTTTGAAAACACGCCCTAGCCCGATCGCACTTACAGACTAAACCACCGTGCGATCGACGCCCGTGCGATTTACAACGTATGGGCGATCGCCTGTCGTGATAATGATTCTCATTGTACCGGATATGTTGTTCACGCGCAAGTCCTAAGTTGTGGCGGATTTAGTTCCTGTAGCTTCAACCTCTTGTGGGATAGGCATCCTGGCCTACAGTTGAATTTGAATCTAAAATAGCTGACATATATTCCTCAGCTAGCTTATAAATAGCTATCATCCCTTTTCCAAATAAATACCTCGCCTGCTTGTCCTCCCGCAGCAAGTCGATCGCCTTGGGGATGCCAAGCCAAACAACAAAAACCACTGCTAGCACCTGTCAGAAATTGAGAGACTTGTTGCGCTTCATACCACAACAAAACTTGACCATCATCAGCAGCAGAAGCTAAATTAAATGTACCCGATTGAAAAGCAATATCTTGCACAATTCCCAAATGAAACTCTAACACCCAGCCATCCCATCGGGCCGATTCATCAACTTGTTTTTCTAAAATTCCCACTACCTCAGCGCTAGCAACTGCTAATAGTGGCACTCCCAATTCAGTATGAATATCAGACCAAGCCAATCGCCGGATTTTACCAGGGAAACCGCCCATAAAAACAGGTTTGAGGTCGCTCAATTTAGCAATAGCAATGTTATCATCAAGATTAGCAACAGCAATTCGTGTACCATCAGGAGACCAGGCGATCGCAGCACTCGCCGAAGGTATTTCTAATCTCCTCGGTACTTCCTCCCAACGTCTGGCATTCCAAACCTTCACCCCTTTAGAACCGCTAGCTGCTAAATGCTTGCCTTCGGGATGCCAAGCGATCCCGAAAATCGAAGAATTTTCAAAGTCCAATTGGGCGATCGCCTCTCTGGATTCAGCATCCCAAATTTGAACCTTTTTACCCAAACTAAAAGCAACTTGATTACAAGTAGGATGCCACGCCAGTTGGTCAATCCACCGGCGCGGATTTTCCAACTCGGCAACTAACTTAAGCGATTTGATACTCCAAACCCTCAAAACTCCATCCTGTCCGCCAGCCGCCAAAAATTGCTCATCGCAGGAAAAGCCAATACAGTCAGCAGAAGTCTTTCCGTGCGATCGCAAAAGGAACGACTGCGCCTCCATATCTTGCCAGAGTAAAACTTCTCCAGCAGCCGAACAAGCGGCTAACAGATTCCCATCTTTTGACCAGCAAATTGCCGTGACATAATCTGACAAATTGTCTTGCCAATGCACATCAAAAGACTTTATACTGGCGGCTGCGTTCATGGTAGAATTAGGATAATTTTGTTTGAGAAATGTTAATCAAGCTAGATGGTATTAAATACGCCAATGGCATCTTAAAAAACATTGACCTGCATCTTGAGTGAATTGCGATCGCACCGTTACTTTGCCCTTGAATCAAGAACAATTTTATCTCAATTAAAGGGCTCACACAAAATCCTGACTAATCAACCGCTGGTTTCAACTTTTCAGGAGCTTTAGGAATCGAAGAAGAGTGATGTTCAACAATCATCCATTTGCCGTCATTGCCCTTAAGATAAACAAAAGTATATCGGGCTGGAACGACTTTTTTCTTATCCCCTTCACCTTTGAAAGTAAAAGTGTAGTAACCGCTATTAATTGCTACATTATCGTAGACTCGAATCACGGGTTTATAGCCTTCCGCCTTCAACTCAGGCTGTTTAGCAAACACTTCAAAATAATCCCGAAGCTCCTGCGAAGTATCTCGCTTTTGTTCAGATACTGTCGCCCAGAGAAGAGCATTGGGAGCGTATAATGCCACAACTTCATCAACAACATTGGGTTTCCCCGATGTCACCGTATCTATCCATTGTTGTGTCGTCGCGGCAACTTCTTTTTTACTATCTTCAGGATTAACGGCAACAACTTGGGTCTTGACAGCAACAACATTTTGTGATTTGTTAGCCTCTGGTTCGGGTGAAGTTGTCGCCGTATTAGCCGTGTGAGCACAGCCAGACACTAAAAGGAGGGTAACTAGCAGAGAAAAGACTTGAGTTTTCATGGTTTTTACCTAGTTGCTTGAGAGATTCATTTTCAAGAGTAAAAAAATTATCCCACATCAGTTTACCCTAAATCGTCACCTTTCCCTCAATAGCTAGCTGTAGCCGATTTTGCAAATCTGCCATAGTTAGCGCACCGATATCTCCCTGTTTCCTAATCCGTACACTCAAAGTTTGCTCTGCTACTTCCTTTTTGCCCAGCACAGCAACTACCGGAATCTTCTCTATCTCAGCATTGCGAATTTGCTTGCCCAAACGATCGCGACTGCGGTCAATCTCAACCCTAAATCCCGCTTTCCTGAGAGTATTCATCACAGATTCAGCGTATTCTCTTTGGTCTTCGGTAACAGGCAAAAGCCGCACTTGTATCGGTGCTAACCATAGGGGAAAATCCCCTGCATAATTCTCAATTAAAATCCCAAAAAACCGCTCCAGCGAACCAAAAATAGCGCGGTGAATCATAATCGGTCGCTGTCTGCTGCCATCAGCCGCGACATATTGCATATCGAATCGTTCCGGCAAATTAAAGTCTACCTGAATTGTCGAACATTGCCACAATCTACCGATCGCATCTTGAATCTTAATATCAATCTTCGGCCCGTAGAAAGCGCCGCCACCCTCATCTGTAACATAATCCCAGCCTTTCGCATCCAAAGCTTCGATTAAAGCCGCTGTCGCCAAATCCCACACCTCATCAGTTCCTACAGACTTAGCGGGACGAGTGGACAAATTTACCTCATAATTCTTAAAGCCAAAATCCGATAAAATTCGCTCTGTCAGATTCAGAACTCCCAGAATTTCAGCAGTAATTTGGTCTGGCAAACAGAAGATGTGAGCATCATCTTGAGTAAATCCGCGAACTCGCATCAAACCATGCAAAGCACCCGATCGCTCATAGCGGTAAACTGTACCCAATTCTGCCCATCTGAGCGGCAATTCTCGGTAAGAATGCAGTTCATGCTTATAAGTTAACACATGAAAAGGGCAATTCATCGGCTTAATTTGATAAGCCTGTTCTTCAACTTCCATCGAGTCAAACATACTCTCTTTATAGAAGTCAAAGTGTCCCGATGTTTTCCACAAATCGAGATTAGCGACGTGGGGAGTGTAAAGGAGTTGATAATCTGCATCTAGGTGAGCTTTCCGCCAGTAATCCTCAATAACATAGCGAATTGCTGCTCCGTGAGGATGCCAAAAAACTAAACCGCCGCCAGCATCTTCTTGAATGCTAAATAGCTTTAATTCTTGACCTAATTTGCGGTGATCTCGCAGTTTTGCTTCTGCTTTTTGCTGCAAATAAGCTTGCAGTTGTTCCGCAGTTTCCCAAGCAGTACCGTAGATGCGCTGCAACTGCTGCTTAGTTTCATCGCCGCGCCAATAAGCACCGGCAACGCTTTCTAAAGCAAAGGCATCAGGATTGATTTCGCTTGTAAAATTAAGGTGCGGGCCTGCACACAAATCCCACCAATATTTGTTTGGAGGAAGTGCAATCGGTTCAATTAAGGAAGGTTCTAAATTGACGATGGCATCAGACAATTTGCCAGCATCGGGACTGCCAATAAAGTAGCGAGTAATTGTTTCGCATTCTGGGATGCTGTCGAGGATTTCTAGTTTGTATGGTTCCCCTGATTGTGCAATTTCAGCGCGAATTTGTTCGCGTTCTACAACTTCGCGAATTACTGGCAAATTAGCTTGAATAATTCGCCGCATTTCTGCCTCAATTTTGCTCAAATCTTCGGGAGTAAATGCTTGTTTTCTGTCAAAATCGTAGTAAAACCCGTTGTCTGTGGTTGGCCCGATCGTCACTTTTGTCTCCCGAAAGAGAGTTTGGACTGCCATTGCCAAGATGTGGGCGCAAGTGTGACGAGTGCGCTGCAAGCCTTGGGAGTCTGTCTGGATATGACTTTTAGCTGGTTGCGACTGGACTGGAGATGTAACCATAGCTTGTAATAATAATAATCATTATCATGTTAACATGGCAGGGAAATACTTATCGGACTTGCGTAGTTTAGATATCTCAACCCCCTTTTTAAGGGAGATTTCAAGATTCCTAGCAGCAAACTTATTCACTATCTCATGCAAAATCAAGAATCCGCCATTGTTTTCGACGAAGAACGCGCTTCTTCCTACGACAAAAGATTTGCTAAATTGGCTCCGTTGCGCGATGCCCTTCATTTACTGATCCGAACCCTGCTTTCTGAACTCCCTGTTGACGCTCACGTTCTGTGCGTTGGTGTCGGAACTGGCTCCGAATTGATTGACCTGGCTCAAACGTTTCCCCACTGGCAGTTCACGGCGGTTGAACCAGCGGCCCCGATGCTGGCTATCTGTCGTCAACGTGCCCAAGAGTGTGGCATCGCGTCGCGCTGCACTTTTCACCAGGATTATCTTGATTCCCTGCCCTCCGCGGCCCCGTTCGATGCGGCAACTTGCCTGCTGGTTTCTCACTTCTTCCTCCAGCCGGAAGAACGGCGCGACTTTTTCCGTCAAATTGCGTCCCGACTGCGCCCGAATGGATATTTGGTGAGTTCGGTTTTGGCTGCCGATATGTCCGCGGACGCCTACCAAAGCCTGCTGGAGGTTTGGCTGCGGATGCTGCGGTCTACTGAAATGCCCGAGGAGGAAGTTGAAAAGTTTCGCGATTCTTATGGCCGTGATGTCGCCATATTACCGCCTCAAGAGGTTGAACTAATCATTGCATCGAGTGGCTTTGACGCTCCGGTATTGTTCTTCCAAACTCTTCTTATTCATGCTTGGTATGCTAGGCGAACGTTTGCAGATTAATTTTGTGGGTTCCAGGTTCCAAGACAACACTCTTTCTTCAAGGCGAAGAGAGCGCTAGAAATTAAGAAATATAGCTTTTCTCAAAAAGATGAGGTATGTCTGGCAATTGGTAATAGGTAATTGGTAATAGGTAATTGGTAATAGCTAAGCGATATGTATTACAAGCTTTCTGAGGTTTCTCTCCGGTAAAGATGGTATTCGTGTGTGCATTCTCCCTGATTATCGTAGTAGAATTTGATATACCTCATCTTTATGAGAACCGCTATATTTAAGAAATCTGGATTTAGGCAAAAGATGCGGATTATTCGACAAGTATGTAGGCAAACTATAGCCTTTCTCAGAAAGATCAGGTACGCTTCCGGGGTAGGGCTATGGGCATAGGGCTATGGGCATAGGGCTATGGGCATACCTCACCACGCTTGAGAACCGCTATATTAATAATAATTCTCAGCGGATGGGTTTATTCAACAGTTTGATTTTCTCAATTCCACCTTTTAAAAATATGTTTCGCTTGAGTCTTACGAAGTTGGGATGAACCACTGATATTTGTGTTTGGACAGCGCTACAAACTAACTATTTTGAACTGTAGCGCACGGGGATCGGAAACCCGATTTTTGAGCCTGAGTCTCAATGCGATCGCGCCGCCCTCAAGTCAAGTCCAAGGGCGGCAAACCCCGCAACTGACGCAACGAATTAATACACAACTGACAGTCGCAGCCAAACAGCGCAGCCGCTGCATCGCTTTCTTCTTCCGTAAAATCCAGCATCGCCACCTGTTGGTCACCGGGGCGCTGCCAACCGATTCTCGGCTTAGAATTAGCAGCAGCAGCTTTTCCGGGAAGGCGCACGCAACTCAGACGCTGAGTGTGGGGCGATCGCACGCAGCGAGGCGAATCAGCCGATTTGCCCGGTGTTTCGCCAATTTGAGCGGGACTTGCCAGCACCCTTAAAGACATCAGAGATCCAAACAGCGTCGGACTTACAAGTAAAGTGAGGAGCAATCGATTCATTTGTCGTCAGGAGAGAACTTCAACGTATACAGTAACCGGTTATATGTTGCAATTCAACAAGGTTTTCAGCCCGACATCAGTACAGTTTGCCATTATTAAGGCTTAAAAGCCGAATATTTGCCACCCAAACCTTCAACAATTGTCCGCGTATTGGCAACCATCATTTTTTGATAAGTATCGCCTTCGCTTCCCGGTTCTCCCAAACCGTCCGCAAACAATTCTCGCGGTGAAACTTTTACTCTTGCTTCCTTAGCAACAGCTTCAATTAGTTTCGGATTAATCGTCGTTTCTGCAAAAATTGTCGGCACACCAGAAGCTCTAATATCTTTTACTAATGCTGCAACTCGTGCTGCTGTCGGCGCTTCTTCGGTACTAATTCCTCCCAGTGCACCTACTACAGGAAGTCCGTAAGCATTGGAATAGTAACCAAAAGCATCGTGAGTGGTTACAAGTTTGCGTTGCCGCGCCGGAATTGTGGCAATTTGCGATTTAATCCAAGTGTCCATTCTTGCTACTTGACCAGTAACTTTTTGGGTATTTGCATTGTACGCCGCCGCTTGACTGGGCAATACTTTTCCGAGTTGAGCGCCAATTACCTTTGCCATTGCTGCACCGTTTTTAGCATTGTGCCAAACGTGCGGATCTGGCTCTTTTTTCCCGTCTTCTTCAAATATTTCTGGTTTGGGAACTGCGAGTTCGGCTACAGCAATTTTCGGTGCTTTGTTGGAAGTCGCTTTGATTAATCGAATCAAACTGGGTTCAAAATTGTGACCGCTATAAAGAATTAATTTTGCTTGGTCGATGGCTTTGCGATCGTCCGGTTTCGGCTGGTAAACGTGGGGGTCTGAACCCGCATCGACGATACATTTGAGGTCTATAGTATTGCCAGCTATTTCTTTAGCTAAGCCGCATACAACTGTGGAAGTTGCTACTACTTGCGGGCGACTTTGGGCAATATTTACGGGTGTTTTAAGCGCCGGATTTTTGCTATTCTGCGAAGCCGTTGGCAATATGTTGCTCGATATTGCCGTCACTACTGTCATACTAAATATGGCAACGGTCTTGAAGTTGATTTTTTCTAACATTGTCAGAATTCTCCGAGATTGGATATAATGATAATCGTTCTCACCAGTGGCTTTATATGTTAGAGGTTTTAAATCTATCTGTCAACTACCGAGGAGTTTCTGCGGTTGAGGATGTCAGTTTCCGCTTGGAAGAGGGGCAAATTGTGGGGCTGATCGGCCCTAACGGTGCGGGAAAAAGTACGATGGTTAAGGCGATTCTGGGCTTAATTCCCGATGAAACGGGAGTTGTGAAATACCGGGGGCGATCGCTAAAACAGCAGTTAGGACAAGTAGCTTACGTGCCGCAGCGATCGCAAATTGACTGGGACTATCCAATCACAGTTAAAAATGTAGTCAAGATGGCGAGAACCCGCCATACAGGCTTGTTCCGCTTTCCTTCCCGCCAATCGAAAGAAATAGTTAAATTTTCCCTAGAAAGAGTCGGAATCTGGGAATTGAGAAACCGTCAAATTGGGGAATTGTCGGGAGGACAACAACAGCGCGTATTTTTGGCCCAAGCTTTAGCCCAAGAAGCGGAATTATTTTTCTTTGACGAACCTTTTGCTGGAGTTGACAAAAAAACAGAAGCCGTAATTTTTGAAGTATTTGACGAACTGAAATCCGCTGGAAAGATATTGCTAGTTATCGGGCACGAATTGGGAGAAGCTTCGCGAAAATATGACAGATTTTTATTGATAAATAAACAGATTATTGCCGACGGTTCGAGGGCGGAAGTAATCACCGCTGACAACATTCAGCGCGCTTACGGTGACAATGTTATTTTAATACAGCGGCAGAACGATTAATGTTAAATTTTATCCTCGAACCACTATCTTTTGAGTTTATGCGAAACGCTGTGATTATAGCTGTTTTGTTGGGCATTCTTTGCGCCGTTGTCGGGAGTTATTTGATTGTACAGCGGATGGGCTTGTTGGGAGATGTGATTGCTCACGCGGTTTTGCCCGGATTGGCGATCGCCTTTTATTTGGGCATCGATATTTTCGTCGGCGCGTTCATTTCCGGCACATTTAGCACTCTGATCATTGCCTGGATTCAATCTCAGTCTCGCGTCAAAGTTGATGCCGCAATGGCATTAGTTTTTTCCGGCTTTTTAGCCTTGGGAATCATGCTAATTACTTTGCTAAAAAGCAAACTAGATTTGCACAGTTTTCTGTTTGGAGATATCTTAGGCGTGACAGGCGACGATGTAATGAGAACTTTGGGAATTACTATTTTTGTTTTAGTAATGGTTGCCATTTTTTACAAAGAGTTGCTGTTTTATACTTTTAATCCCTTGGGCGCGCAGGCGATCGGATTGCCAGTTAATTTAATTCATTTCGGGTTGATTTCGGCAATTACCCTGACAATTATTGCCAGTATGCAAGCCGTGGGCGTGGTGTTGGTAGTTTCGCTGCTAATCGGGCCGGCAATTACAGCATATTTGCTAGTGAAAGAACTGCATCAAATGATGGGAATTGGAGCAATTATTGCCGTGATTAGCAGCGTTACAGGAATGTACATTAGCTATTACATGAATGTGCCATCTGGTGCAGCTATTGTGTTAGTAGTTACGGGATTTTTTGGACTGGCGCTGCTGTTTAGTCCGTCTCAGGGAATTTTAACGAGGCCGGAGATGGCGAGTCGCGGGAGTAAAGTTTTGCAGCAGTTGAAACAGTTGAAAAAGTGAGATAATAATCAACATTTGTTTCAACCTGTCGGACTAAGAGTTTAAGATTTGTTGCAATTTTAGTAAATCCCGATCGCCAGTGATAACAAATTCATCCAATTTGGGTAAACTGATTTCAGCAAGGACAACTCGCAGCAGCGAACAAGTTTACCTCAGAAAACGGGTGGGAGCGATGAGTACAGTTTTAGTAGTGGAAGATTCCCGCAGCCAGCGGGAGTGCATTTCACATCAGTTGAGATGCAGCGGATTAAATGTAATTCAAGCATCAGACGGTGTGGAAGCGCTGGATAAAGTTGGGAGAAATTACCCGGATTTAGTATTATTAGATATCGTAATGCCCCGCATGGACGGTTGGGGTGTTTGCCGTTTAATTAAAGCTAATCCCGAAACTCGGAATATACCGGTAGTCTTATTAACCGGGAAGGGACAGCAGTTAGCTTTGTTTTCTAGGGCGATCGATCGCGCCGAAGCCTATGTTAGCAAACCTTGGCAGCCGAGAGAACTTTTGGAGACTATCAAAAAAGTGTTGCTGAATGTTAATATTAAGTTCGATCGAGCTTCGGCTGACGCTTGGACAGAATACGGTATTTTAAACTTAAGTACGATCGAACTGTATCAAAGTAGCGCCGATGCTTGGACAAAATACAGCGCCCAAATTATTAAATTATACGATTCCAGCTTAGCAGCTTTCGAGCAAGCTTTGGCAATTGAACCGAGTCACTCCAATGCAAACAAATATCGCAACCGAGTGCAGACAATCCGGGCTATTTTGATGAAAAAATTAGAGCAAACTCAACCTTGCAAAGTCTGTGATTATTATTACGGCAAAGACGGCATCAATTGTGCAGTGCATCCCGCTGGCCGCCCTCAAGAACTGTGTCGAGATTGGGAATTTAATTAATTAAAGTCAAATGAAAACAAATAACCGCACCAATTTGGAAAAGTTGCTGCAAGAAAGAAACGAACATCCCGAAAAAATGGCAGAAATTGATGCCAAAATTAATGCAACTTTCCGTCAAGAACACACGATCCTGGTAATGGATATGTCGGGATTTTCTCGAACAACTGTCCGTTACGGAATCATTCATTTTCTGGCAATGATTCACCGGATGCACGGAATTGTCAAACCGATAATTTCGGAATGTGGCGGTACTGTTGTTAAGGAGGAAGCCGACAATATTTTTGCAGTGTTTCCCGATGTAAAATCGGCTGTAGAAGCTGCAATCGACTCTCTCAAGCAAACAGCGGCTGTCAACACAACTTTGCCGCCGGAGATGGATATTTACCTCTGCATAGGTATTGGCTGCGGCGATGTTTTGATGCTGGAAGGAGAGGATATGTACGGATCGGAATTTAATCTAGCCTCCAAGCTGGGAGAGGATTTGGCGGAACGGGGAGAGATTTTGCTCACCTCCGCAGCGTTTGAAAATTTGGAAGGTGAGAAGCAAGATTGGGAAAGATTGGAATTTTCGATTTCGGGTTTGGAATTGGTGGCATACAAGCGGGCATTGTCTGCTTAATTTGTCTCATGGTTTTTCACAATGCTAGAAAATAAAATTAATGATCGCCCGTGTTAAATCAAAGAAACCGGGTTTTTTCATGATCTCTCGACTACGAGGCAAGATTTTCGTAAAAAACCCGGTTTCTAACTACGCCTGTGTCCAGGAATATAAAATTTAAAATTAATGATATACCAACAAAAAAATTGGCAAGCTATCAATTTAGCGAATATTCAACAGAGGCTTGCTTGGGTGCAACAACAGCCGGATGGAGTTGTTTTTTGCAAAGATTCTGGATCTCAGTATGTTGCAGTTAGAAAAGACAAAGGTCAAATTAAGCTGTGTTTGATAGAAAAGCTTAATTTGCATACAGATTTATTGCAATCTGTCCTCGATCTCAACAATCCTCTACATTTAGTTTCAGAATATACCCAAGCGATGATGTTGGGTTTAGTTTGGCAAAATCAACCTAAAAAAGTCTACATAGCTGGGTTTGGCGGCGGCAGAATTCCGTTGGTTTTGCACCATTATTTGCCGGAAACTGTTGTAGAATGTGCTGATGTAGATGCGATCGCAATTTCAGCAGCCATACAGTGTTTTGGGGTGCAGTTTGACGGCAGACTAACCGTCGCAATCCAGGATGGGAGAGAATACCTAGAACAGCAAAGTCCAGATATTCGGTACGATATAATTATGACAGACGTGTTTTTTGGCAACGGCTACTTTCCGCACCGGCTGGCCACCAAAGAATTTTATGAACTTTGCAAAAAACACTTGTCAACCGCAGGAGTTGTGCTAGTAAATCTGCTGCAAAGAGATGAGTTTTATGCCCAAAAAGTTAAGACTTTTCAAAGTGTGTTTTCTCAGGTATGCGTCTGCCCTTGGAAGGATATTAATAGTGTTTTAATTGGGACTAACGGCCCTATTTTAGAGAAAGATGAGATTGTTTCCAGGGCAAAATATTTGCAAGATGGGCATGAATTTTCGTTTTCCTTCACAGATAGAGCACAGGATGTTAAAATAGGTACAGAATTAGCTGAAATTATACCTAATTTAGACAAAGCTCAAGTTTTTACAGACGATTCGCCACCTGCCGGTTATTTTGATTGCTGGTTATTTTAATATCAAAAACAACAAAATTGGTTCGTAGTAAGGACTTTAGTCCTCCGAAAATGAGGACTAAAGTCCTCACTACGAACTTAATTAGCATTTTTTTACCGGATTGGATATAATTTATCCTTTGATATATTCAGCCATTTGCTTTTCCAGGCGATCGATCAATGTATCGACATCCACCGCTGCGAGTTCAAAACAATCAGGAGGTGCGGGGTCAATTTCAAACAATATTAGCTTGATTTCACCTTCGCCGATCGCCACAATCGCCACCTCTTTCTCTGGTTTGTGAGCGTTCAGCACTCCGAGAATTTCCTGAATATGACTTTTAACTTGACGGTTTAACTCCTCGACTGCCTCTTTTTTACAGTACACGAAGCGTGGCGTTCCTGCAATATCAATTCCCAAAATATCGTCGTTTTCTTCTCCCCTTTCCAGAAACAGCCCCCAAGCTAAAGCCGCCAATTCTTGTTTGTTGGCTTTCACAAATTTATCTAACTTGCGTCGCCAGTTATTTTCGTTTTTTTGTTCTGAGTCAGGGCTACCAAATAGAAACATTTTCTCTCTTTGCTTGTAGAAACTAATATGTTGGAGTTCGTAGTGAGGACTTTAGTCCTCTCCTGCTGGCTTTAAGGACTAAAGTCCGAACGATCAAACCATAATTATCTTATACCAGATTGCACGCGCCACAGCGACGCATAAACTCCATCGTACTCGATAAGTTGTTCGTGCTGCCCCGATTCTACCACTCGCCCCTCTTCCATGACAAAAATGCAATCGGCATTGCGGACAGTAGAAAGACGGTGGGCGATCGCAATTGTAGTACGATTCTTGGTAATTCGTTCGAGCGATCGCTGAATTGCCGCCTCAGTTTCGTTATCCACTGCTGAAGTAGCTTCATCGAGGATCAAAATCGGCGGATTCTTCAAAACAGCCCTCGCAATCGCAATACGCTGCCGCTGTCCCCCCGACAATTTTTGACCGCGTTCCCCTACAATAGTCTCGTAACCCTCCGGCAATTGCGCGATAAACTCGTGAGCCTCCGCAATTTTAGCAGCATTTACGATCTCTCGATTGCTTGCCTCAAAACTGCCGTAAGCAATATTTTCAGCCACCGTACCGTGAAACAAAAACACATCTTGACTCACCAATCCGATCGCTCTCCGCAAATCTTTTAAATTCAGATTAGTTAATTCTATACCGTCGAGATAAATATTGCCGTACTGTACCTCGTACAGCCTCAAGATTAGTTTCACCAGCGTACTTTTTCCCGAACCAGTCGCGCCCACAATCGCCGTAGTTTTTCCCGCCGCCAGAGTCAGCGAGAAATACTGCAAAATCGGTTTTCTTTGATTATAATAAAAGGTCACATTTTTAAATTTCAGTTCACCCTTAATCGAACTAACTGGTAGCCGGATATCGCCTGTGCGAATGGCGATCGGCGTATCCAACAAATTCATCACCCGATTGGTAGAAGCCATTGCCCGCTGGTATCGATCCATCGTATCACCCAGCCGAGTCAGAGGCCACAGCAACCGCTGAGTCAAAAACACCAAAACACTGTAAGTTCCCACAGACAACCGGCCCGCCACCACCTCCAAACCGCCCAGAAATAGCGTTGCAATAAACCCCAAAAAAATCACAATCCGAATCAGCGGAATAAAAGCCGCCGAAAGGACGATCGCCCGTCGGTTGCTTTGGCGGTAAGCTTCGCTTTGTGTTTCGATGCGCTGAGTCTCATAATCCTCAGAAGTAAAACTTTTAATAGTAGTAATACCGCTCAAATTGTTCGACAATTGCCCGTTCAGAAAACTCACCTTTTCCCGCACATCCGCATAGAGAGGAGCGAGGCGGTTCTGAAAGGCGATCGAGCCCCAAATAATAAAAGGAATCGGCAACATTGACAAGGCAGCAACAGCGGGAGATGCAGCAAAAAAAGCGGCACCAATCACAATCACCGTGGTAATTACCTGAATCACCTCATTAGCACCGCCGTCCAAAAAACGTTCGAGTTGATTGATATCATCGTTGAGAATAGAAATCAAACCGCCCGTACTGCGTTCTTCAAAATAAGCTAATTCTAATTCTTGCAAATGGCTGTAAGCTTCCAGACGCAAATCGTGTTCGATATCCTGAGCCAAATTGCGCCATAAATAATCATAGGCATATTCAAAAATAGATTCCAGGGCCCAAACAATCGCGCTCACAAGAGTGATAATTGCCAGTTGCCAAAAGACATCTTTTATGCCCCATTGAGCCAGGATAGAATCTTGATTTTTCACCACCACATCAACAGCAATCCCGATTAATGCTGGCGGCGCTAAATCGAATAATTTATTCAAAAATGAACAGATACTTGCTAGCCAAGTTTGCAGGCGGTAGCGGCGTCCGTACTTTAGCAGCCGCTTCAGGGGATGGATAGGTTTAGGGGGATTTTGTGACAATTTAGGATGGGGATAATTGGACAAGTTTTAGATTTTTTACTTATTTTTAGGGTTTCATGAACGGGCTAGGAGCAACGTTCCACAGCTTATGAAATTGTTTTTAGAAACGGGCTAGGAGCAACGTTCCACAATCTGTAAAATTGTCTTTGGGAACAGTCTGCAATCCCATTCCACAATCTGTGAAACTGTCTTTAGGAACGGTCTGCAATCCCATTCCACAATCTGTGAAACTGTCTTTGGCAAAGGGCTGCAAGCCCATTCCACAACCTGGAAATTGTCTTGTGGAACAGGCTTCTAGCCTGTTCATGAAAACAGTTTTTGAGAACCGACAAATCAGCCTAGGCTTTAAACGTTAACACTGGCTTCATTTTAGCCACTATCCCCACCATTTGCGCCTCAACTTGTACATCAATTACTGGTTGAATTGGCTTGTAAGCGGCCGGTGCCTCTTCGATTCTACGTTCTTCGCGCAAGGTAATGCAATCTACGCCAGTTAATCCCAAAGCGGAGTCAGTTTTGTCAGCACCTTGGCGACTCATATCGAAGCGCGATCGCGCCCTGCCTGCACCGTGAGAAGCCGATCGCAAAAATTGATCGTTCCCCTTACCAACTAGCAAATAAGACGGCGCACCCATCGAACCCGGTACAATTACAGGCTGACCCGAATTTGCGGGACAAGCACCTTTGCGAGTCACCCAGCCGGCACCTTCAGCTAAGGTAATATTGTGAGGCAAATCGTAGACTAAGGGAGCTTCGACATCGCCGAAAACTTGCCGCAAACGCAGTCGCAGAAGTTCTGCTAGCAACAAACGATTGACAAAACCGTAATTAGCGGCCGTTGCTTCCGCTTGTAGGTAGCTGCTCACAAGTTCGGGATTTGCCTCTACAGACAGCGGAAAAAGCCCGGATTCAGGGTATTTCAGGGTTTTAGGCCAAGCTTCGCAAGCTCGATCGCGCCACATACCGCCGATGTATTTCCCCACATTCCGCGAACCCGAGTGAATCATGAAAGCGATTTGTCCCGATCGCACACCCCAAGTATAAGCCGTAGCTCGATCGACAACTTCCTCAACCACTTGAATTTCGACAAAATGATTGCCGCCGCCGATGGTAGCCAACCCGCCATCCCTGACTATGCCGTCGTTTGGGACTAATTCTTCGGGAGCCCATTTGACATCGCCATTCATGGAACCCCCGAGAAAAGTGCGATTGCACTCTTGCGCCAACTGTTGAAAATCCGAATTTGCTGCGCTACCAATTGCCAACTCCTGCATAGCATCCAGCCATCCGGGGATGCCGTGTTGGAACATGGCGCGGGCGGTTTTTGCAGTCATGCTGACATCGCGAGTACCGAAGAAATAATCGCCTTTCATCAATTCTACAAATCGATCGCGCTTTGCCAGAAATTGTGCGATCGACAAATCAGCAACGTGCAAGCGCATCCCGCAGTTAATATCGGAACCGACAGCCGCCGGAATCACCATTTTGTCAGTTTGGACGATCGAGCCAATTGCCACTCCCGCATCCCCCGGATGGAAGTCTGGAGTAGCGCAGGCGCGACAAACACAACCACCTTGAGGATGCCGAACATTCGCCAAATTTGCTAACTGTTTCAGCGCCTTTGCTTCCACCGGAAAACCTTCAGGAAGCAAAACTTCTGCTTTTGCAGCACCGACATTTTCACTGTTTTCTGTTGTTGTGGAACTGGCATCTTGCCAGTTTTCTCTAGCACCAACATTTTCACTGTTTTCTCTTGTGGAACTGGCATCTTGCCAGTATTCTTTCAGAGAACTATTGAGACAAATCGAGTAGACTTGATTGTCGTAACTCACATCAAGACCTTGGCGAGACAAAGCTCGCAAAAGCCTGTTCAAATTTTTTGGCTGCTGCATAAAGAGTCTGTTGCGGGTTGCAGTGCAACCCCCACAAATTGAAGAGATGTTGTAGTTGTTAAAAGACTTTGGTTCAGCAGCCGCAATCTTTTTAGAGACAAGTTGAAGGCAACTTATCTACTTATGGCGATCGTGGCACATAATTTTTTATCTGTCAACTTCCAGCGAGTATCAGAAACCGGGTTTCTGCCTAAATACTTCGCAGCCCAGCAAAAATTTTGGTCAGAAACCCGGTTTCTTTGCCCAGCGAGTATCAGAAACCGGGTTTCTGCCTAAATACTTCGCAACCACACAAAAATTTTGCCAAGAAACCCGGTTTCTTTTCCCAACGTCTCCTAAATAATTCCAGTTTTCATAGCTTACAGATAATATCTAACCGTTGTGACAACCCGACTTCTTTTAGCCCGCAAAGCCGCCTTCAAAAAGAAAGCAGTTTGATTGTGCAGCAGTCCCTCCCACCAATTTCGCGTCACAAAAGCCGGAATAATCAGCGTTAAGAACACTCCCGGCCGCTGCTCTTCAAACAAAGTCAAAAAGTGAGTCAACGCCTCGCCAACCGAACGGTAAGGCGATTCCAGAATTTCCAAAGGAATGTCAGACTGCAAATCTTGCCAAGCAGCTTGCAATTTTGCTCGATAGGTCAAACCAATATCTACGTGAACCGCCACAACCTCATCAGAAATTAAACGAGCATAATCGAGGGCCTCCAAAGTTCCCCGGTGCAACTGTCCGACTAACACCACAGCCGGATGTGTCACCGCCTTAACTTTAGGTCTGGGAAGATAAGATCTAGGTGCTATTCCCTGAATGCTCAAGCGAGCCGCCACATAGCGATAGTGGCGGTGAATTGCTAAAAACAGACTGACTACGACGGAATAGTTACCACAACAACCCAAGCTCCCAAAAGGAATTTTGTAGCGACAATTACACCCAAAACTCCCGTTGTTGCCACTGCACCGATACCGTTCATCACAGCACTAGCTTGCCAACCTTTACCTCGCTCCTTAAACCAGTGAATTACCATTCCCGATTGAGATAAAGTAAAAGAAGTAAAAACCCCAACCGCATATAGCGGAATTACTGCCGTGGTATCGCCTCGGAAAATGATGATTAACAACGCAGCGCAGAAACTGAGCAGATTAATGCCATTAGAATAAACCAGCCGATCGCCCAACAACGACAACTGCCTCGGCAAAAACCCGTCCCGCGCCAAAAAATAACAAAGTCGCGGAAAATCCGCATAACTCGTATTCGCAGCCAACAGCAAAATCAACAGAGTTGCGATCTGCAAATAGTAATAAAATATACCGTCGCCAACAATCTGTTTTCCCAACACAGAAAGGAGTGTTTCATTTTCTCTAGGAATCACCTGATAAATATGGGCCAAGTAACTAATTCCCAAAAACATCACTCCCAGAATTACCCCCAAATAAGTTAAAGTCAGGCGAGCATTCTTCCATTCAGGAGGCTTAAAAGCCAACACCCCATCGGAGATGGCTTCAACTCCAGTCAGGGCAGTACAGCCCGCCGCAAAAGCGCGCGCGATCAGAAACAATCCCAAAGGTTCTTTAGCTGGAATATTTTCTAATGTCGGCAAAACTTGACCTGTTGCCTGTTGGAATAAACCGCAGCCAATCAAGATAAAAATGCCAACGATAAACGCATAGGTGGGAACCATAAATATCTTGCCAGATTCCCGCAATCCCCTGAGATTGGCAAACATGATCAGGACAATAAAAACTAAGCACAGTTCAACGGTATAGGGGAGCAGCGAGGGAACTGCTGAAGTCAAGGCGGCAACGCCAGCGGAAATACTGACTGTGACGGTGAGGATGTAGTCAATCATCAGCGAAGCTGCTGCGATCAAACCCGAATAAGTACCCAAGTTTTCTCGCGCCACAATGTAAGCGCCGCCGCCGTTGGGGTACGCTTTAATTGTCTGTCGGTAAGACAGCGCCACGATCGCCAACAGTAAAATAATAACTCCCGAAATAGGCAGCGATAAACTCAAACTGCTACTCCCAGCTAGTAATAGTACCAGCAGGGTTTCTTGAGTGGCGTAGGCAACAGACGAAAGTGCATCGGAAGCCAGAACAGCTAGTCCTGTAGCGTTGCTTAGCCGTTCGTGAACAGATGCACTGGTGGGGAGAGTTTCACCCAGCAAAACTCGCTTGAGCCGAGAATAAGTGTACATTGAAACTCAAAATATAGGCGTCCACAATCATAATCGAGACGGAGACAGTTTGAAGCATTTTTTGACTCACAAGTTGTAATTTTCTCTCGCTTGTTGAGTCAGCTTCAGCTTGTCTTCGAGAGCTTGCCAATTTTGGGCATCGATATCGCTGATCAACTCGTCGAGAGTGTCTCGGTAAATAGAGAGCGATCGCAATAATTCCACCCGATTGTACCTTGCCACCATCACTCCCAGCTCGGGGTTCCCGCCCCCAACGCGGCTGGTGTCCCGAAAACCGGAACTAGCCAAATGTTGCGCTAAATTAACAATATCCCGATCGCCCTCAGCAGCGCACGCAGCAACCAGCGTCGCGCTAGCCACGATCGGCAAATGAGAAATCCAAGCCACAGCTCGATCGTGTTCTTGGGGCCCGCACCGATAAACCAACGCACCCAACAACCGCGCAATTTCCTCCACCTTCTCCACCGCCGCCTCCGGCGTCTGGGCTGTCGGAGTCAGCACGTAAGGCCGGCCCACAAACAAATCCCTTACCGCCGCCTCGATGCCGCTTTGTGCAGTCCCCGCCATCGGGTGTCCCCCCACAAAATTCGGCCACAGATCGGACACAGCCTGCACTATGGGTGTTTTTACCGAACCCACATCCGTTACGATAGTATCACGGGAAAGATGGGGGATTAATTTTTGGACGATCGGCTCGATCGCTCTTAACGGCGTGCAGATAAAAACCAAATCGGCTGCGGCCATCAGAGACAGGTGTATGCTGGCATCATTGACCACACCGCGTTCTTGCGCGCGATCGCAAGTCTGCTGGCGACTCGAAACCCCAAAAACATCAAACCCGTGCGATCGTAAATCCAGAGCGATCGAGCCGCCAATTAAACCAAGTCCTACAATACCGATATTCATAGCAATAAAATGGGGATATTTGATACGACGGTAACGCCCCCATGACAGTAGAGGAACTCCTTAAAAAATATGCCGCCGGAGAAAGAAACTTTGCCGGAATCAACCTGACTGAGGCCAACCTCAGCGGCGTCAACTTGAGCGGAGCCAACCTCAAGGGTGCGAATCTGAGTGTAGCAAACCTCAGCGGAGCCAACCTCAGCAAAACCAACCTCACCGGTGCCAAACTCAACATCGCCAGACTCAGCGGCGCCCATCTCGGCGGCGCCAACCTCACCGACGCCGACCTCAACGTCGCCTACCTAGTACGAGTTGACCTCAAAAAAGCCACACTCACAGGAGCCAAACTGATCAGAGCCGAGCTAATTCGAGCCGAACTCAGCGGCGCCAACCTACAAGGAGCCAACCTCAGCGGCGCCACTCTCACCGAAGCCACCCTCAGAGGAGCCAACCTCGCTCAAGCCAACCTCCGAGGCGCTCACCTCAGCGGCGCGTGCTTGACAGAAGCCAACCTCGAACAAGCCAACCTGCAAGGCGCCGACCTCAGCCGAGCCGACCTCAGCGGCGCCGACTTGCGAGGTACAGAACTGCGACAAGCAAACCTCACTCAAGCCATACTCAGCGGCGCCGACCTCAGCGGCGTCAATTTGCGCTGGGCCATCCTCAGCGGTTGCAATCTGCGCTGGGCTGACCTCAGCGAAGCTAAATTGAGCGGCGCCGACCTCAGCCGAGCCGACCTCTGCCACGCTAACTTGCTCAATGCCAGTTTAGTTCACGCCGACCTGTCAAATGCCTATCTGATCCGCGCCGACTGGATTGGAGCCGACTTAACCGGAGCCACCTTAACCGGAGCCAAACTCCACGCAGTTTCGCGACTCGGCATCAAAACCGAAGGCATGACCTGCAAGTGGGTCGATCTGAGCCCCAACGGCGACCACAGCCAAATTTACTGGTTGAACTCGGGAGGAACCCACGAATTTTTTCACGAAACCTTGCCCACAGTTCGGATTGTGATTGACTCGCCCTTAGACCAAGGCGCTCATTTTGCCCTAGCTGCAACTTATTACCAAATTGCCCAACAATACCCGAGTTTAAGTCAGCCACCCACAATCGAAGTCAGCTCCAGGCGCACCGTACTCGCCTTTAAAATGGACAGCGACGATAAATTGTTTGCCACCGCTTATGTTGCCATCATTCCTTTTAACGATGCCGCCACAACTCAAAAAAACGTGATAGCTTTGATGAAAATGATTCAATCCCAGGATGCAGGAAAACTTAACGTCAAAGAATCTAAACACGTGCAGTTATGCAGCAAAGCTCTCAATCAAGCTATCAGCAAAGTAGACCAAATTAAAATTTCCAGTTCATTTCCAAAAATCGGCGAAAGCATCAACTTTTTTCAAATTCCTACACAGATGATCTTAATTAATTCCCGCGACCAGAGACTCAGCGTATATCACCACCCAGCCTTCGGAAAACGCCTGATTAAAAAATACGACCCGAGCAACTCAGGCGCAGGCAAGTTAGCTGAAAGCACAAAATTGGGCCAAGCTAATATCACTACCATTTTGGATTTTATAAAAGGCTTCCATAACATAGATGTCTAAGCATATTGCATCAAGTTACAAAAAATGCTTATTCTATTTTAAGGGTTGGCATAACAAAGCTTTGTTCTAGCTAACACATCAGGGAAAGTCAAAAGCATGGACGCCGAAGAACTCATCACCAAATATGCAGCAGGAGAAAGAGATTTTACTGCCATCCTCCTGTGCGAGGCAAATCTCAGCCGGATCGATCTCAGTGGGGCTAATTTCAGCGAGGCAATCTTGAGCCTCACCAATATGAGCGGCACCAATCTGTCCAACGCCAACATGAGAAAAGCCAAACTCAATGTTGCCAGACTCAGCGGTGCAAATCTCAACAAAGCCAACCTCAACGGCGCTATCCTCAACGTAGCTAATTTGATTCGGGCCGACCTCAGCGAAGCCCAACTCGTAGACGCTACACTGATCAGAGCCGAACTGATCAGAGCCGACCTCAGCGGTGCAAACTTGAGCGGTGCAAACCTCAGCGAAGCAGATTTGAGAGAAGCCACCCTCAGAGAAGCTAATATCGAGCAAGCCGACCTCAGCGGGGCTCACCTGCGAGGCGCTTCCCTGACAGCGGCGAACTTGGAACGGGCTAACTTGCACAGAGCCGACCTCAGCAGAGCCGACTTGCGAGGAGTTAACCTCTGCAATGCCGAACTCAGACAAGCTAATCTTTCTCAAGCCAACCTCAGCGGTGCTGACTTGCGAGGTGCCAATCTCCGGTGGGCCGACCTCAGCGGGGCGAACCTGACGGGCGCTGACCTCGATGAAGCGAGATTGAGCGGGGCTAACTTGTACGGGGCAAATTTGAGCAATGTCAACTTGTTGAACGCTACTCTGGTACACGCGGATTTGACTCAAGCGAATTTGATTCACGCTGATTGGGTGGGCGCAGATTTGACGGGGGCGGCGCTGACGGGGGCAAAAATTTACGCGGTGTCTAGGTTCGACCTCAAAGCTGATGATATAACCTGCGACTGGGTGGATCTGAGCCCTAACGGCGATCGCAGCCAAATTCAGCGCTTTACCCCAGAAGAATCTCAACGGTTTTTTAATGCTACACCGCCGACAGTTCAAATTATTGTCGATCGACCCCTAGACCCCGACGCCAACTTTATCCTCGCTGCTACCTACCGCCAAATTGCCCGTCAATACTCGGGTTTGAGCAATCCTCCCAGCATAGAAGTTAATTCGCGGCGCACAATCATCTCATTTAGAATAGACCAGGACGATCAACTATTTCCCACAGCTTTCGTTGCGATTATTCCCTTTAGCGACGCGGCATTTACTCAAAAAAATCTCATTACTCTGATCAAGATGATTCAACCGCAAAGTGGCAATAATCTGGGCGTCAGAGTTTCAAATTTGGTAGCGCAATTGAACGTGACCCTGACTAAAACAATTAGGAAAATAGGGGAAATGAAAATTCAGCCGGTGCGCCTCGATCGCGAACCAGTCTCGACTTTTTTCCAATCGCCTACCCAAACTGTACTAGCCAACTCCAGCGCCGAAAGTTTGATGGTTCACTATCACCCCGACTTTGGCAGAAATTTGACAAATTTGCCGGGAGTAAACAAAACCTCGATCGGGCCGGCAATTAAAGCCCAAAGATTCACAACCCCGCCGCTAAATACGGTGATTGAGTTTGTCAAAAGCTTTTATCAGCTCGGCGAGTAAATACTATAAATTAATTTGATATCGTTTGTATTTATGCCAGATAAAAGTTAGCCGATCGCCCTTTCAGTTAGGTAAAAATAATGGAAGCTGAAGAACTTCTCAAACGATTTGAACTCGTCAAAAGATACACAGAAGGCGACAGAGATTTCACGGGAATTAACCTGAATGAAGCTAATCTCAGCCGCATCAACCTCAGCCAATCAATTTTAAGGCGGGCTAGCTTATTTGTCACCAACATCAGCGGCGCTAACTTGAGCGAAACTGACCTCAGCGAAGCTAACCTGAATGTGGCTAGACTCAGCAGCGTCAATCTCTCGCGGGCAATCTTAAACGGGGCTAGTCTCAACGTAGCCAACTTAGTGAAAGCCGATTTAAGTGGAGCTCAATTAATCGGAGCATCCCTGATTAGAGGCGAATTAGTCCGCTGCGAACTCAGCAAAACTAACTTCAGCGGAGCTAACCTGACAGAAGCAGATTTAAGGGAGGTAAAACTGACGCAAGCTAACCTGTGCGGTGCTAATCTTTCCGGTGCAAATCTCAGAGGTGCTTCGGCTTCATCAGCTAACTTTCAACAAGCTAACTTGCACGGCGCAGATTTGACGAAAGCAGAACTTAACGGCGTCAATTTGAGCAATGCCGATATGAGACAAGCTTCTTTGCAGCAGGTGAATCTCAGCGGTGCCAGTTTGAGTGGAGCTAACCTCAAATGGGCTGATTTGAGCGGAGCTAACCTCAACGGTGCCGATCTGAGCGATGCTAAATTCAGCGGAGCTAACCTCAACGGAGCAGATTTAAGAAATACTAATTTAGCAAATGCTAGTTTGGTGCACGCTGATTTGACGGAAGCCAATTTGATTAATACAGATTGGGTTGGCGCTGATTTGACGGGGGCAACTTTAACAGGGGCAAAACTGTATTTGGTTCCTCGGTTTGGGATCGTCGTTGATGATATTACTTGCCAGTGGGTGGACATGAGCCCCGCAGGCGATCGCACTTTGATTCAACAATTTAATTCGCCGTCAGAATCGAAAAAATTTTTAAATCACACGCCCGGATTAGTGCAAATTGTGGTTGACGCAGTTTTAGATTACTCAGCAAACAGCACTTTAGCCACAGCTTACAGCGAAATAGCTCGGCATTACGGGGCAATGAGCTGTCCTCCCAATATTGAAGTCGGCTACCGCCAGACAACTCTCACTTTTAGATTTGATAGCGACGAGCATTTATTGCCCGCAGCTTTTTTAGCGATTATTCCTTTTAATGATGCCTTAGAAACTCAGAAAAATATTGTGGCGGTCAGCAATAATATCGAAATTAAAGATTTGGAAAAAAAACGGATAGTGCAGTTGTCTAAAGCATTGAAGGCAGCGATGGATAATTTAAATGAGGTGAAAAAAAAGCTGCAAATAACACTAAATGCCAGTCAGCCAACAAAGTTTTTTCAGTCACCTACCCAAACTATTTTAATTAGTTCGGGGCAGGAGAGTTTGATTGTGCAGTCTCACCAGAATTTTGGTCGGCGAGGTGGAAATAATCAGGAGAGTAAATTCAGTTTGCCTGTGGGTGAAAAAGTAGTTGATTTTCTGGCAAGTTTTGATTATCTTGATTGAGCAAGATCAAGTGTGAAATCGATTGATTGAAGTAGAAGTCCACAACTCGCTGCTGCGCTTCCTGCGATCGAACTCCGAGCCGCACTGGCCCCACCATTTAACGATGGCGCGGCTGGTGGCCCGGGCTTTGCGCTTGAGGCGGAGCGCTCTGATTCAAACTGGGCTTCCCGCAGGAGCTTACCGACAGCGGTATCGAGTCAGCTATTTGATGCCGATTTTGATGTGGCCCGAGCCCGTGATTTTAGTGGCGCCAACACCGCTGCTGGAACATTTGCAGCAGGTGGAAATTCCGCGATTGCAAGAGTGGCTGCAAACAGAGAGGCCGATCGAGACTTACTCGCACCATGAGGTTGGACGAGGATTGATGCTAGCAGATCCGGAGTCTTGGCTGGCTGCTCGCTTGGCGGTGGATGCGCAACAGCACAGTCATATTCCGACAATTATCGACGGTGTGGATGACTTGGAAGTTTGGACGCGCCAGCAATTGACGGCAAGTTTGGCACCGGCTGACTGGAATGATTTAATGCAATCTCAGCCTTTGGAAGCCGATGCAATCCGAGAAGCGCGGGTGCTGCTAACGCGGGCTGTGTTTCAGCATCCGGCTAAGCCTGACGAGTGCTATTTGCTGGAAACGGCAGAGCAAAATATTTTGAAAGGGCTGTTTGAAAGCATCGAGCAAAACCCGCTGATTCCGGCTGCTTGGGTCAATTTTTGGCAGCGGTGGAACACAAACGGCAGACTGCGATGGGCGCAAATTCATCGATCGAGCGGGTCATTTTCGCTGTTTAGCGCGCCGGTGCAGGTGGCGGAGGTTTTGAGCAAAATTTGGTCTGCCGTGCCTGTGGTGTTGATTGGTGGGGCGGTGGATGTGGAACAGAAGGCTCCGATCTTCCGGCAAATGATGGGATTGCCTGAGTTGACGAGTGTGAAGTTTTCGCCCGATCGACAAAATGAGTTAATTCAACTGTACATTCCGAACTGGCTGCCGCTGCCGAATACGCCGGAATTTCAGGGAGTTTTAATGGAAGAAATTCGGACTTTGCTGTTAATGAGCGCGTCGGTGGCGGGTTTAACTGTGCTGATTGTGGGTGATGTACCGCTGAGGGCTCGGATGGCGGCGATTTTGGCTTCTGAGTTCGGTACGAGGGTGCAGGTGGAAAAAACAGATGTGGGGGAGAATGCGATTTTGGTGACTGGGTGGGAGTTTTGGCGGGAACATCAGGGGGAGTTGAGCGCGCCTCATTTGCTGGCGATCGCAACTTTGCCGCTACCTTCTTTGGAAAATCCTTTGGTGACGGCGCGTGTGGCTTTTTATAAGGAGCAGCGTCGGGATTGGTTTCGGTTGTATTTGTTGCCGGCGGCGTTGAATGAGTTGCAGCGGGCGATCGCGCCGGTGCGAGAACGTCAGGGGGTGGTGGCGATTTTCGACAGCAGGGTGATTCACCGCAGCTACGGACAGCAGATTTTAGCGGCGCTGAGTCCGTTTGCGAGGATTGATTATTTGGATACAACTTGGTTGACGCAGGCTTGAGATCACCTGTTGACGTATAATTTGGTTGGTTATGTAGTTGAAATCTCATTTAGCAAGCAAAGATTATGGGTGAAGCTAAGCGTCGTAAAGAGTCGATCGGCGATGAATTCGGTAAAGAAGAGCGTATCTATCCGTGGCTGCCAATCACGAAAACCCAAAGTGCAGATTTTGTGAAGTGGACAAGTCGCGGAAGTTGGGCGGGGATTAGTCTGTTGGTAGGTTGGTGGATTGTGGTGCGGTTTGTTGGCCCTTCGGCGGGTTGGTGGGTGGTTGATTGATGGCTGGGAGTGCGATCGGGCATTTGTTTGTGCGATCGTACGTTATGTCGAGTTTTCACTCCGAAACTAGCGGCTGAATTTTTGGGAAAAATTTAGTTGCGAATCTGGAGTTAGTATGTTATGATAGGTATCTGCGGGCGATTAGCACAGTGGTAGCGCGCTTCCTTCACACGGAAGATGTCGGGGGTTCAAATCCCTCATCGCCCATATTCTCAAAGGTATATCTATTAAGAGTTACAGGGATTGAGAGCAGGTTCGTGCCTCTTTTCTTTTTTCAGTTTTCTATCAATTTTGTCTCCGTTTTCTACAATTTTTAAGGTGTACATTGCGAACCCTACAGATTATTCGTAGATAGCTAACCGTAGGGTGCGGAGCGGGGGAAATTCTTAGTTTGTTGTGGTCACATTCTGCCCTGACGCACCCTACAACTGCTTTAAGGAGTCGTGCTGCCAAGTCTATCAAGAGCTTCTTTTTTGTATTGGGGAAGTTTATATTTCTGAAACAAGTCTGCGGACTTCAGGTAATCTTGCCGCGCTTTTTCTTTTTCCCCTATGTTAAGGTAAGCGGCACCGCGATTCAGGTAAGCACTCGCATCATTAGGTTGCTCAATTTTATCGTCCAGGCTCTCGGTAAAACAACTGATTGCTATTTGATGTTGCCCGGTCTTGGCGTAGGCGCGGCCTACTTTAAATAAAAATTCTGGTGACTTCACTGACATATTCACCTCCATAGATGCGCTAATATCTCCCCTCAAAGCTCTCCCAGTCGAGTAACCTAACTCCCTGAAATGAAGTAAACGGGCTTCACTGTATTTGTTGATAGCTTCCTGCCCTTTGCCTTGTTCCTCCAGTTTGTCTGCTTCAGCTTCTACGTCCTTGGATGATTCGTCTTTTCTGGTTGGGACATTAGGGAGGGATTCTAAACAGTTCGGAGCCGCAGCTTCGGGACTTTGTTGGAGCGGGGTAGAACTAGCTAAATCGCTCGAAATCGGAGCGCCCATGCACGCATAAAAGGTTAAAAGTGCGATCGCTGGCAATAAGGCAAGGCGGTTTGTCATAACTGAGTCCTAGTCCTGTTAGGGATATCAAGATTCTCTCATGATTTGACGACTTAAATAAGTATCCGATATCACCAGATACTGGGGAGGCTTGGCATTGAGTAAATCACGACAGAATAAGCATTTCAGCCATTGTGCTAAAAAAAGTGGTACACTTTGAGAAAGTAGGTTTTCTAAAAAATTTGGTGGGCAAGGATTCTAGCCATTTTGAAAATTCCTTCACACGGTAGATGTCGCAGGTTCAATCCTGTATTGCCCATTAAAAATTTTAAGGTGACTCATTTAGGCGATCGCAGGGATAGAGGAGAGGTAACTCTATGATACAAATAATTCTGAAAGCTGAACAAGAAAAGTTATTAGCAGAAAAAATTAAAATGAGCCGGGAACTTAAGAATAGTTATCAGGCCGATCCGCACAGACAAGCTTTAGCTGAAACTTTTAGCAACTTATGTGAAGAAACCCAGGCTTTACACGCCGAGCGTCCTTTAACTGATGAAGAAATTGCCGAAGAAATTGCAGCTTATCGGAGAGGAGAATGAGAAAATGACTGAAAATAAAAAGTAATTGGTGTTTAGCTTAAGCTTCAACATATTCGCAAATAGAGACAGGTTCGGGAATCGGAAAAGCATCCTCTTGTAGTCCTTCAATATGAAAGGCGATCGCCTCTTTAATTAAATGCCTCACCTCTTCTAAACTTTCAGCCACAGCTACACATCCAGGTAAATCGGGAACATACGCACCGTAGCTAGTTTCACCTTTTTCAATTACAACAGCATAACGCATTAATCTTCCTCCTCTAGTTGAGATTGTCGCAAAACACTTTTAAGCGTACCAATTGGCATATCAACGCCTAAATTACCTGACACAGTGACAGTTCCCGCCTTTTCTGGGTGTTTAAATTGACGATGACTGCCCTTTGTTCTAGCTAAATACCAACCATCTTCTTCTAACATTTTAATAACTTCTCTAACTTTCATTGTTCATCTATCTATAAAACTCATCAACTCCCGCACTTCTCTCCCCATAATATGCTCTAACTTCAGCAACCTCTCCATTGTAAGCGGGGCGACTGATAAAAAACCTCATCCTGCTTTGGGTTTGAGAGTCCCTACGACTACAATCTATCCCAAAGTTGGTCAACCTTCGAGCGTCGTTCGGGGTCAGTGAGCATAGATTAGTTTGTCTCTTCCACCTAATATATTCACAAGGAATACCCATCTAAACATAATAATTAATCTCTTGTTGTATGCGTTTCAATACCTTGTCAGCATCAGCTCCACCGATTTTTTTAGCATTAGCTAACCAATCGTTCGCTCTTGTATAAACTGCTCAAAATTCCGCCTTACCACTTCCTGATAATCTGGCAATGCCTCAATCTCAAACAACTATCCCAGAAACGCCAGCAAGCTATTCACCTTCAGATTAAACGCCTTGCGAATATTCGACTCCGACAACTGCACGTTTCCCCCCACGCAACTCTTGCCCTAGCGTACCCTCTAATATCACCAATTGCAAGTCCGTCACCGCTTGCCCGTTGCTAATCGTGGCAATTGTCGGGTGAGTCTCAACAATCTCCAACACCTTCCCCTCAAAGCGCTGGCGGTATTCCTCGTCGATCGTGAATTAGACACTGTTCAACAAGGCCAAAACAGCCGTAGCACGGGCGAGGGCGGGACGCGATCGATTAAAGCCGAGAAATCCCCATGTCCAAACAGGTTCAGGCTTTGCAGCAGGCGGCAGGCGACGGCGAAGTAGTGCGCTGGGCTTTGGCTGTATGTCGCAATATTTTTCAGAATTGGTATTAATTGCTGAAACATCAGTTTTTATTGCTTCTTCCTTCTTCCTGATGCTCTAAAATCTCAAATAAAATGACGCCCGCTGAAGTTTCCTACCAGTACAAAAGCACTTTACAGGAAACCAGCGGGCGTCAAAATCAAACAAGCTTAAATCTTAGAACAGACCCAAGGTGAAAGATTTGTCGATCGGGAAAATAGCACCAATACCCAACCACAGAGTTACCGCAGTTCCCAACAGGAAGACTGTGGTAGCAACAGGGCGGCGGAACGGATTTTGGAACTTGTTAACATTCTCGATGAACGGAATCAAAATCAAGCCAACCGGAACACCAGCCATGCAAGCAATACCCAACAATTTGTTAGGCAAAACGCGCAAAAGTTGGAATACAGGCCACAAATACCATTCCGGCAGAATTTCTAGCGGAGTAGCAAAAGGATTGGCAGGTTCGCCAATCATAGCCGGGTCTAGTACAGCCAAACCTACGCACAGGGAAATCGTTCCCATGATGACTATAGGGAAAACGTAGAGCAAGTCATTGGGCCAAGCGGGTTCGCCGTAATAGTTGTGACCCATGCCCTTAGCGAGTTTAGCGCGTAGCTCTGGATCGCTCAAATCTGGTTTTTTGAGAATAGACATAGTAACAGTGCTCTCCTTTGAGTTTTACTTGAGCCTGACATCCCGCTGTATTCGTGAGTCCGAATCAGCGGCGCGATCGCAAGAAGTATGGGCCGTAAATAAATATGATGAGTGATTAATTCTGAATTTTCAACTCAAAATTCAGCGGGGAGGCAAAAAAATACCGCCCCAGCAACTCAAAACTTACAACGGGCCAGAGATGCCTTGCTTGCGAATCATTAAGAAGTGAGCCAGCATGAACACTACAATCAGCCAAGGCAACACGAAAGTGTGCAAGCTGTAGTAGCGAGTCAAAGTGCCTTGACCGACGCTGACACCGCCGCGCAGCAGTTCCACAAGTGTAGAACCGACAAACGGGATGGCTTCGGGGACGCCGGAAACGATTTTAACTGCCCAGTAACCGATTTGATCCCAAGGCAGAGAGTAGCCGGTCACGCCGAAAGAAACAGTGATGACTGCCAAGATGACTCCTGTCACCCAGGTTAATTCGCGGGGCTTTTTAAAGCCGCCGGTCAAATAAACCCGGAAGGTGTGCAAAATCATCATCAGTACCATCATGCTGGCAGACCAGCGGTGGATGGAGCGGATCAGCCAGCCGAAGTTGACCTCATTCATCAGGTATTGCACTGAAGAAAAAGCTTCTGCTACCGTCGGACGGTAATAGAAAGTCATGGCGAAGCCGGTGGCAAACTGGATCAGAAAGCAAACTAAAGTAATTCCGCCCAAGCAGTAGAAGATATTGACGTGGGGGGGTACGTACTTAGTGGTGATGTCGTCGGCAAGCGCCTGAATTTCCAGGCGTTCATCAAACCACTGGTAGGTTTTTGAGTCGGTGATTTGTTTAGAAAACATGGAGCCAGAATTCCTAAAAGAATATTGCTGTGGTTGAGGTAAGCGGGCAGCAGCCACAATGTTTGTTTATCGCCCCGCCCCGAGCAGCTTGCTTTTACTAGCAAATGGCTGAGGCTATTTTTAAATTTGGAGCTGATGAAAGGAACTTTATTGTGCGATCGCCCCCGAGCACTTTGAAACTAAGCGGTCGCTTGTCCCTACTCGCTGGCGTTGCACGATCGAATTCCAGACTATGATAAAAAATGTAACATAATTGCGGTGGAAATTTCACCCTCGCCATGGTTTTGCTGAGCCTCAAATACCATTTTCTGCCCGGTCTACATCCGCCCCAAGCTGGCATACAGGCAAGAGCTCAGCTACAGCCCCCAGTCCGAGCCAGCCAGCCGTCGCTGCCGCCTAAAGTTTAATAAACATGATAAAACTTCACTCATTTGGCGCTTAAATGTTACATTTAACTAATTTTTTGTTGGCGGCCGAGGTTTGACGACGGCCTCGCTTGCGAGTTGAATGCACAAAAGCTTAAAAGCCTACAAACTAAAAATACAGCAGATGCCATACTTGCCTATCTTTTACAGAAAAATCATGCACAGACGAGTTTTCCAGACTGCAATTTTATTTTTCCTCCAAGTCGCCCTGGTTCTAGGCCCGTGGGTGCAGCCTGCGGCGGCGCTAACTCCTGAACAGCAGCTTTTGAGCGAAGCTTGGCGAATTGTCAACCGCTCTTATGTGGACGACAGCTTCAATTCTAAAAACTGGTGGTCGATTCGCGAAAAAGCCGTCAAGCAACCGCTAAACGACAGACAGCAGACTTACACGGCGATTCAGGGGATGCTGGCGAATCTCGACGACCCCTTCACTCGACTGCTGAAACCCGAACAGTACCGCAGTTTGCAGGTCAACACTTCGGGAGAATTGACGGGAGTCGGGCTGCAAATTGCGATCGACTCCCAGACAAATACCCTGACAGTGGTGGCTCCTTTAGCTGGTTCGCCAGCGGATAAAGCCGGCATTCAACCGCTCGATCGCATTTTGAAAATTGACGGCACTCCCACGTCAGAATTGAGCCTAGACGAGGCAGCAACTCGAATGCGCGGCCGCATCGGCACTCCTGTTACCTTGACCTTGGGACGCGAAGGAAGGGACGCTGCTGAGGAAATTGAGCTGGTGCGCGATCGCATTGCTCTGAATCCGGTTTACGCCGAATTGCAGTCGGGGCCGGAGAATTTACCGCTGGGCTACATTCGCTTGAGTCAATTCAGCGCTAACGCCACCGAGGAAGTCGCCCACGCGATCGACCGTTTGGAAAAACAAGGCGCCGCCGCCTATATTCTCGACCTGCGGAATAACCCGGGCGGGCTGTTGCAAGCGGGGATTGAAATTGCGCGCTTGTGGCTCGATTCCGGGACGATCGTCTACACAGTCAACAGACAAGGCATTCTCGGCAGTTTTGAAGCCTCTGGACAAGCCTTGACTGGCGATCCGCTAATTGTTTTGGTGAACAAGGGAACGGCCAGTGCTAGCGAAATTTTGGCTGGTGCGCTGCAAGATAACGGCAGAGCTCAACTGGTGGGCGAAAAGACTTTCGGCAAAGGGCTGATTCAGTCGCTGTTTGATTTGTCTGACGGTTCCGGGTTGGCTGTGACTGTGGCTAAGTACGAGACGCCGAACCACACGGATATTAACAAATTGGGGATTGCGCCCGATCGCCTAGTGCCGCTAGAACCCATTGCGCGCGATCGAATTGGCACCGAAGCCGACTTGCAATATCAAGCTGCACTGCAACTTTTGAAAGAAAAAACCGTGATGGCAAAGATGGCGGTTGAAACCGCGTCTACACAAACAATGTCGGCCTCCGCGGACGGAAGAGAATAAGGTAATTTCAACCGTCCTTTCTTCAACCCGCGCACCATCCGGGTTTTGTTTGTATAGGCGCGGTTTCAACCGCCCGCTCTTATTTGTGCGCTCTTCTTTCTTCTGTGTGCGCGGTACACATCCTACAACAATCTTCAGATTAAGGTTGCTGTCTGACGATTAAGGTTGCGGGGTTGATTCCTCGGCCTCGGGTGCTTCAGGTTCCTGCAAAATCACCGCACGCTGCTGGGGATCGACTCGATTACTTTGCTCTTGCATCACAGTTTTTGCCAGACTGGGGTCAAAGTAGCGGTTAAAGTCCGATCGCGACTTATCTACTCGTTCTTGAGTAAGATTCACTTCAGCTTGGATTTCCTGCAACTTTTCTTGCACGGCCCGGTAGTGAGGCCAAAGCTGAATCAAAGCAGAAGTCGCACATACTGAAAGTACGATATTGACTACTAACTTGACTCCTGTTTCGGCGGCCAACGTTTGGTGAGGGTATGAACGCTGGCTGCTGCTGCTGCGACGAGTAACCCGAGGGGAGTTTTTTACAGGACGCAGTGGAGTAACGGTGGGTTGAATCGCTTGCATAATTTTTTTTTCAAATACCTGAGACTGACGTTTGAGAGCTGACCGCAGAAAATTCTGAGCTTAACGCACACCCGCCCCTGTTTGTCAGGTGCTGACAGCCAAAATTTTTGAGAGTGAGTGACGCTGTTCGGACGGAATTTTCCCATAAAAATGCCTGCCCTTGCAGTCTCGTCTTCCTGACCACAAACAATCTACTCCACTGTGGCAGCAATTGTCTGTAATAAGAGAGATTTAACTGCTGGGACAGGCGCTTTACGGTTCGCGGCTGGTGTCTCGAAACTATTTGTACAGTTCAGTTGACAGCCGGAAAGCCAAGATTCCGGGAATCAGAGCAATTACGAGCGCTACGTAGACTTGGGTATCTGTTAAAGACATATCAGGAAAACTCCTTTTCGCGGACACGAGCTTTCACTAATTTGAGACAAATTGGCGCTTTTGGGAATCATTTGTAACAATTCGTTAAATTAAAGACTTACCAAGTTTACCCAGTTTGCATTTACTTTAAGGAGCGAGCTAAATATTTGTGTGCCTGCGGCACCAATCCCAATGGTGAAATTAAATAGAGCCGATACCCGTCAAGCCTCAATGATTTGATTCCCGTTATGCAACTGTCAACTGTCCACTGTCAACTGTCCACTGTCCACTGTCAACTATCCACTGCTATACCTGGGGACTGGCGGCAGAAAATGGCCCGAGAAATCCCAAAAACTTGGAACTTATACCAACAGTCTTTGGCGCGATAATTATCAAAGTTATTGTGGAAAACTTGCCGATTTCTGTGGAAAACCCCCCTTTTCCTGTGGAAAACTGCAACTAAATTAAGTGCGATCGCTTTCACCAGATTGATAACATTTAAAAAATGGCAGGAATTGCGATCGCAAAAACCCCCTTCCACCTTGCTCCTTCATCCGTCAACCTGCTATTTGCTGGAAATACAGCCTAAATCTTTCTTGCTTCATCCTTGCTTCTTACCTCTTGCTTCTTCCTTCTTGCTTCTTCCCTCTTCCAGCTCTTGGGCATCGTAGCTAATTTGGTCGGAGTGGTAAGCCGGGGGCTCAACGTGAATTAAGATGCGTACAGGGCTGAAACGTTCTTCCAAACGGGCTTCAACTTCTTCTGTAATCCGGTGAGCAGTTTCTACATCCACAGCATCCACAACCATGTGCATATCAATAAACACTTGACGCCCGATCAGGCCGCGGGAGGCGATCGAGTGACAGTTGATCACTCCGGGTACATCCATGGCGATCGCCTGAATAACTTCCGGGGCGATCGCCATTTCATCCACCAACCAAGGCAAATTTTCCCTTAAAACTTTCCAACCGCTGCTAAATACCAAAAGAGCGACAGGAAAAGACAAAAACACGTCCAGGGATTGCAATTGAGGTATATTTAATACCTGACCTTGCCAAACACCGATCAACCCGCCGATGACCATAATTGTCACCCAAACATCGCTCATCGTGTGTTGAGCATCCGCCACCAAAATCGCGCTACCGAGACGTTTGCCAACTCTGCGCTCGTAAAAAGTGACAAAAATATTAATCCCCAGTACAATCAGCAAAATCCACAGTTCATTTGGGGATATTTTGACAACTTTACCCCCGTTAATCAGCCTTTCGACAGCACCGCTGAGAATTTCAAAACAGGCAATTCCCAGAAAAGCAGCAATTCCCAGAGCTCCGAGAGCATCAAATTTTTGGTGTCCGTAGGGATGATCGCGATCGGGCTGCGGATTGGCATAATGATTAGTTACCAATCCTAAAATATTATTAGCGCTATCCGTGACGCTGTGCAAAGCATCTGCCAGCAAACTGAGGGAACCAGTCAGCCATCCCACGGCTGCTTTAATTGCCATCACCAGCAAATTTAGCAATAAGGTAATGATTAAAACCTTGCGGACTTCGGAACGGTTATCAGCAACCATAAAATC
The DNA here is from genome assembly GCF_036702805.1 of Microcoleus sp. A006_D1. NCBI lineage: Bacteria > Bacillati > Cyanobacteriota > Cyanophyceae > Oscillatoriales > Microcoleaceae > Microcoleus > Microcoleus sp. A006_D1. Next base: position 70,708 of record NZ_JAUBVZ010000002.1, on the reverse strand, counting down.
TCCTCGATCGGCAGTCAAGTTTTCAGGTTTCTAGTTTAAAGCTTATCAAGTCATAACAGGTTAAAAGTATTGCAGAATCTAGCTGGCGACTAGATTTATCTTCATTAATTTAGCCTAGCTTCTTGAGATTATTTTTAATTAATAGCATTCTCGCAGCTTAATTTAGCTGGCAGGTACTTCTTTTGGGTTACTATATCTTTTATCATTAACAATTGTATGTTAAATTTCATTGCCCATGTCTCTTTCTCCGCTGACACTGAATTTAGTTGAAGGTTCTGTCTCGTTTAGCTTTTCGGCGCAAGCCGCGCGGGATTTGCAAAGTGCGATCGCAACTTTGATGGACAGCTTGAAAGCCGTAGCAGCCAAAACCGCTGGCGGTAAAGCTTCTCCCCAAAAACCCATGGAATATCGGTATGCAGGGGATGTATTCTTGGAGGTTTTCTGCAACCCGAATATCTGGGCGACTCCCTTTGCTGCGAAAGTGCTGATTACCGTTAGGGACGATCGCCTGCGCGTCACCACCGAAGCCGAACTCAGCCGCCTGCGCGACGATCTCGCTCAGTATATCGAACAAGTCGGTTGAGATGCTCAACCTGAAACCCGCCCGTTTATCAAGGTTTAATTCCCATGAGAATGATTGGGTTTTGTCCTCAGTAGGGTGCGTCAGCTATGGTTATTTTATCGGTAATTGAGAGACTCCAAGCTGACGCACCCTACAACTACAACTAATTGCTAATTTTAATTTTTTCCAACGGGTAGCTATCTGCTGGCGAAGCCGACCATTCCCACATTGAACCTGCATAATTCTTAGCATTAAATCCCAAACTTGTCAAGACACAAGTCAACCATGCCGAGCGAATTCCCCCGGAGCAATAACTCACAATCTCAGCAGACAGCGAAACACCTTTCTGCTGCAAAATTTCCACCATTTGTTCGCGATCCAGCAATTGTCCCTGCTTGTTCATTAACTGTTTGTAATAGAGATGAACCGCACCGGGAATGTGGCCGCCCCGCGTTTCTCCGTAAGGCGTTTTTCCTGCATATTCTCGCAGCTCTCTAGCATCAATCACTACTAAATTATCATTGCCTAAAATAGCTTTTAACTCATCTTGCTGAATTTCCCAATTCGAGCGGCGAGATACGATAAAATCTCCGGGTAGCGGTGGATGATCTACACCTTTTACTTGAGCAATTCCAGCTTTGACTAAAGCTCGATATCCTCCATCTACAAAAACGGCTTTTTCGTGTCCCAAAGTCCGCAGCATCCAAACAATTCGCCCGTCTTCGCCCCACCCTTTCACAGAATCTGCAATGACGATTACAGGTTGGTCTTGACAAATTCCCAGTGCTTGCAGTTTTTGTGTTAAGATTGCATTATGTTCGATGATTTTGCCTTTGTGCGGAAAGTGCGATCGCGAAAATTCCTGCCAAGTTACCGGAATAGCTGATGGTAGTCGGCAAAACCACTTTAAAATACGTTGACGAGCATCCAGCAGAGTAGCTCCTTCTGACAGCAATTCCTTAGCTACATCTGCACTTACGATCCAATTATCTGGTAAATTACACAGTAAATTAGACATACTTTACTGAGCTACTTTTGCTGTATTAGCACCGCAGGCTAAAACCCCTTTGGTATTAGTGGGATTAGCTGGTTTAGTCTTACTTGGAGCATTAGCTTGACACAAGATTATTTGGATTTTACTTCCTGCTAAAAAGACTCCACCCACAAAGCTTTTGAGATTAGCTTGATTCGACACTGCATAATTAAATACAGCTTTGTTTACTGTATCAATTGAATATTTGTAATTAGCTGTGTCAGCTTTAATGCCGAGAGCTAGATTAGAAACAGAACTTGTAAAACCCGTGTTGTTGCGATAGTAGTCTTGCTGAGCTTTATTCATTTCTGCGACATATTGTTTAGCTGCTAATTCCTGAGATTTGAGGGTTGGCGACAACTGAGCATGAGCGACTGTAGGAAACAAAACTGGTATAATTATAGTTGTAATAACAACTTTTATCTGCTGGTTACGAGAGCTATAAGTCATGTTTTTACCATTGCTTAAAACTTGAATTCCGGTAGGACACCGCATTGCCGTGTCCTTACAGATGTCCGATTTTACCATACATATTTCACATCAAGTTCATCGATTAACATACTTGTGGAAAGCGGTATTATTTGCAGAAATGACTGAACAACTGAACGGTGGAGTAACATACAATTAAACTAATTGTTTTGCTTGAAACTGCTTCAACGCCCCAGGAGCAACTGTGCCGTGTTCGGTGATAATTCCCGAGATTAATGCCGCCGGAGTTACGTCAAAAGCGGGATTGTAAAATTCTACTCCCTCTGGACAAATTCGAGTAGTTCCAACTTGATACATTTCAACTGAATCGCGTTCTTCAATCGGGATTTTGCTGCCATCGGAAAGTTCAAAATCAATTGTTGACAGAGGAGCAGCGACAAAGAAGGGGACGTTGTGAGCTTTGGCAACAATTGCTAAACTATAAGTGCCAATTTTATTGGCGGCGTCGCCGTTAGCAGCGATTCTGTCTGCGCCGACAACTACGGCGTGAATCATGCCGAGTTTCATACAGTGGGCGGCCATATTGTCGGCGATTAATGTGACGGGAATTCCTTCTTGCACGCATTCCCAAGTGGTGAGTTTGGCACCTTGGAGACGGGGCCGTGTTTCGTCTGCAAAAACTCTGCCGAGTCTGCCTTCTCGCCAAGCAGAACGAAATACACCTAATGCTGTACCGTAGCCGGCAGTTGCTAATGCACCGGCATTGCAGTGAGTTAGTAAGTTCAATTTTTCGGGTGTACTTGGCAGAACTTCTAAACCTTTGTCGCCGATATCTTTGCAAGTTTGCACGTCTTCTGCTTGAATGGTTTTAGCCATTTCTAACAAAGTTTTCTGTACTTGTTCGACGGAACCGCTAGTTTGATTTGCTGTTTTGAGCATTCGGGATATCGCCCAAAATAAATTAACTGCTGTGGGACGAGTCGATCGCAATAAATCACCAACTTGTTCTAGTTTAGCCAGAAATTCGGTGCGATCGCCCGTTTCGATTTCTCGCGCCCCCAAATACATCCCGTAAGCTGCTGCTACCCCAATCGCCGGAGCACCTCGAACGATCATAGTTTTAATCGCCTCAGCCATGTCGTTGCTGCGACTAATTTCCACAGTCGTGTATTCTTGAGGCAATCGATTTTGGTCAATTAGTATAACTCGGTTTTCAAGCCAGGTGACGGGGGAAACGGGGGAGTTTTGAGCTGTCATCGATTTCAATGATGTGAGGGACAAGTTTCTATGATGCCATGAAGGCGACTATTCCTGTATGTTACGAGGGAGGCGCTGGATTTGCCAAAATCCCTGTCCTGGGGTTTGAGATTGGAGAATTGCTGGATACTTACCACTTTCTGGGTTTGGAACTTGCGTAGAGTTGCATTATTTTTGCACATTTTTGTACTTAGTAAAAAAAATAACATTAAGTTTTATAAATTAGATTGACATTTTTTGAAATATTTCCGGAATCGGGAACAAGCTAGTTGTACGTGGGGTCAGTCTTTTTTAAGTTGAGAAGGAGAAAGTGCGATCGACCAACTTTCGATCTCTAACAAATTCACAAAAATCACAGAAATAGATAATTGTAAAACTTTAGTGTGTGCAACTTTTACTGAGTTGAAGGCTGGTTTTGTGGTAGCCGTATCTGTAGCTGGAAGTTCGGCCGATCGCACGGAAACAACATTTTGGAAACCTACTTAGGTGCATGAGGGAAAGGTAATTATGAAAAACTTACAAATAGTCTTCGTAGATTCAGCAGTTGAAGATTGGCAGAGTCTGGCTGCGGGTGTGAAACCGGGGATTGAGGTCATTTTAGTCGATCGCACGCGTGACGGCATCGAACAAATTTCCGAAGCATTGCAAAGCCACAAAGGTATAGAAAGCGTTCACATTATTTCTCACGGGGAATCGGGGAGTTTGCAGCTAGGAAAAACTAGCCTGAATTCCGACAATTTAGAAACATATCGCGACTGTTGGAAACGGTGGTTTTCGTCATCTGTCAATTCAATTCAAAATCGATTTGAAATTCTGCTCTACGGATGTAACGTAGCTGCGGGTGAAAAGGGAGAAGCTTTTGTACAAAAGCTGAGCAAGTTAACAAAAGCTAATGTTGCTGCTTCTGCTGATATTACCGGGAGTGCCGAAAAAGGCGGCAACTGGTTGCTTGAATATGCAACAGGAGTGATAGAGACGGGATTGGCGATCGAGCCGGAGGTGATGGCAAATTACGCGCACGCCTTGGCTACGTTTGTTGTTACTAATACCAACGATGCTGGGCTGGGTTCGCTGCGGCAAGCGATTTTAGATGCTAATGCTACTGCTGCACCACCGCACAATATTAACTTTGCCATAGGTACAGGCGCGCAGACGATCGCGCCCCTGACTTCTTTGCCACCCATCACCGCGGCTGTAACTATCGACGGTTTCAGCCAACCAGGAGGGGCGACTCCTGCGACTGTGACTGCTCCAGCCACGGTACTGATTGAGCTAAGTGGTGTCAATGCCGGGCCTGGGATCAACGGCCTAATCATCATCGGCAGCAACAGCACCGTCCAAGGACTAGCGATCAATCGCTTCAGCAACTCCGGGATCTTCATCGCAGGCAACACTTCGACGGGAAACGTAGTGCGGGGCAACTACATTGGCACCAATCCTGTAGGGACTGCTGCCTTGGCAAACGTCAGTGGCGTGGTAGTTGACAATGCACCGGGCAACACGATCGGCGGAAGTACAGCAGCCGATCGCAACATCATTTCTGGCAACAGTCTTTTCGGCGTGTGGCTCAACAACACTGGTGCTGCAAATAACATTGTCCGAGGTAACTACATCGGCACCAACGCCGCAGGCACTGGTGCTGTGCCCAACGGTGGCACTGGCATACAGGTTCAAGGTGCGCCCAACAACACGATTGGCGGGACTAATCTGGGCGATCGCAATTTGATCTCTGGAAACGGTAGTGGCGCTGGCGTGTTCATCGATGCAGCCACTGCCACAGGCAACACTGTACTGGGCAACTTCATCGGCACTGACATCAACGGTACAGCAGACTTGGGCAACACCGGTTTTGGCGTAGCGATCCAGAATGCTCCCGGCAATACGATCGGCGGAAATACCGCAGGTGCGCGCAACATCATTTCCGGCAATAATGCTTTCGGTGTAGTCATTCAAAACAACCCTGCTACCAGCAATGCTGCCACAGGCAACCGAGTCTCAGGCAACTTCATCGGCACCGATGTCAGCGGTAACGCAGGCTTGGGCAACACTTTGACTGGCGTACTCATACAGGATGCTGCCAGCAACACGATCGGCGGGACTGCTGCGGGCGATCGCAACATCATTTCCGGGAATCTCGGTTTCGGCGTGCAAATTCTCAACGCCAATGCCACTCTCAACTCTGTACTCGGCAACTACATCGGCACCAACTCCGCTGGGACTGCTGCGGTGCCAAACATTATTGGTGTGGTTGTAAACAATGCACCCAACAACACGATTGGCGGTAGTGTGGCCGGCGCTGGCAATATCATTTCCGGCAACAGCAGTCCCAGCGCCGGTTTAGGCGTCCAGATTACAGGCGCTTCTGCAACAGGAAACACCCTGCGCGGCAATTCGATCGGCGTTGCAGCCAACGGTACTAGCCCCTTAGGCAATAGTTCGCTAGGAGTACAGATTATCGCTGCGGCAAGTAATAATGCGATCGGCGGTACGGCAGCAGGTGAAGGAAATATCATCGCCAACAACGGCAATATCGGCGTAGGTGTTGACTCCGGCACCGGCAACCGCATCCAAAACAACTCGATCTTCGCCAACGCCGGCCTAGGCATCGACCTCGGCAACAACGGCAGCACCGCCAACGATCTGGGCGATCCAGACATAGGGCCCAACCTCCTCCAAAACTTCCCCGTACTCACCACCGCCAATGTCGGCCCTGGCAACGTCACCGTCGCCGGAACCTTCAACAGCATTCCCAGCAACACCTTTACCCTGCAATTTTTCGCGAACACTCCCCCCGGCACCCAAGGTCAAACCTTAATCGGTTCTGCCACAGTAACAACTGATGCTGCCGGTAACGCCACCTTCAATCAAGTTTTCCCTGTAGCAGTTGCTCCCGGTCAATTAATCGCTGCCACAGCAATTGACGCTGCTGGCAACACCTCCGAATTTTCCGCACAGCCGATACCTGTTGTCGCGCCGCTGGGCAGCATTACTGGTATCAAATTTAACGACATTGACGGCAACGGCACTCAAACAGCCACAGAACTCGGTCTCCCCGGAGTGACTGTTTTCCTAGACACAAACGGTGACGGCGTTCTCGGCGCTGGGGAAACTTCGGTGACTACGGGTGCTAACGGAAACTTTAACTTCCCCAACTTGCCCGCAGCTAATTACAACGTTCGGGAAATTGTGCCTCCTGGAAACCGACCAACTACTCCCAATCCAGTTTCAGTAGCGCTGGCGGCTGGCCAAACAACTACGGTGAATTTCGGGAATCAACCGATACCCCCTGTACTTGGCAGCATTACTGGTATCAAATTTAACGACGTTGACGGCAACGGCACTCAAACAGCGGGAGAACTTGGCGTCGCTGGAGTGACTGTTTTCCTCGATACTAACGGTGACGGCGTTCTGGGCGCTGGAGAAACTTCGGTGATTACGGGCGCTAACGGAAACTTTAATTTCCCCAACTTGCCTGCTGGTACTTACAACGTTCAGGAAATTGTGCCAGCCGGAAGTCAACCTACGACTCCCAATCGGGTTGCGGTGACGCTGGCTGCTGGACAGACTACTCCGGCTACGGTGAATTTCGGGAATCGCCCATTGCCAGTTCCGACTCCGACACCTGCCGTACTCGGCAGCATTACTGGTATCAAATTTAACGACTCAGACGGCAACGGCACTCAAACAGCCGGAGAACTCGGTGTACCAGGGATTACTATTTTCCTCGACACTAATAATGACGGCATTCTCGGCGCTGGAGAAACTTCGGCAATAACTACCAGTCCTCTCGGCAGCTTCAATTTCCCCAACTTGCCCGCGGGTACTTACAGCGTCCGGGAAATTGTGCCACCAATCTTCCAAACCACCACTCCCAATCCAGTTTCAGTGACGCTGGCTGCTGGGCAAACGACTCCCGCTGTGGTGAATTTCGGCAATCAACAGATTCCGGTTCCGACACCCTCCGTACTTGGCAGCATTACTGGTGTCAAATTTAACGACGCTGACGGCAATGGCACTCAAACAACCGGAGAACTTGGCGTCGCTGGAGTGACTGTTTTCCTCGACACTAACAATGATGGCATTCTTGGTGCTGGAGAAACTTCGGTGACTACAGGTGCCAACGGCAGCTTTAATTTCCCCAACTTGCCCGCAGCTACTTACAACGTGCGGGAAATTGTGCCGGCCGGAAGCCAACCAACTACTGCCAATCCGGTTTCGGTGACGCTGGCTGCTGGCCAAACGACTCCCGCTGTGGTGAATTTCGGGAATAGCCCATTGACGGTTCCGACTCCGACTCCCACTCCAACTCCGACTCCCACTCCAACTCCGACTCCGATTACGACTCCGACTCCGGCGCAGCAAGGCAGCATCAGCGGTCTAAAATTCAACGATGCCAACGGTAACGGCACTCAAGATGCAGGGGAAATCGGTCTTTCGGGATGGCAAATTTTCTTAGATGCTAACGGGAACAACTCTTTAGATTCGGGCGAAACTTCTGTTACCACTGGCTCGAATGGCAATTACAGTTTCACCAACCTCAACTCCAGCAATACTTACAACGTGCGGGAAGTGCAGCAGACTGGTTGGACACAAACGACTGCTAATCCGGCGGCGATTAATCTGGGTAGCGGCGAAAGTCGATCGAACGTTAACTTCGGCAATTTCCAAAATATTAGCATCTCGGGTAGCAAGTTTAATGACCTCAACAATAACGGGGTTTTGGATGCTCAAGAACCGCTATTGCCTAACTGGCAAATTTTCCTTGATGCTAACGGCGACGATTCTTTAAATGGGGGAGAAGTTAACACTGCAACTGATAGTTTGGGGGGCTACAGTTTTACTAATTTAGGCCCGGGAACTTATCGAGTTCGGGAAGTCAATCAACCTGGTTGGACTCGAACTACTGCGAATCCTGCTGATGTTATTGCTGTCAGCGGTACGAATGTTGGCAGTATTAACTTTGGCAATTCCTTCACCCAAGCACCAACACCAACGCCAACGCCAACGCCAACACCAACACCCACACCAACACCAACACCGCCAGGAGAAGATGCTGACTGTATTTGTTCGCAAATTGTTTTGCCGAGTCTTGGCAGTATTCGCGGCCCGAGTTCTGTCACGAATACCCGCAACGGTACTAACGGCAATGACACTATTCTGGGCACTAATAACGGTGACGAAATCAACGGCTTTGACGGCAATGATTTGTTGGCAGGGTTGCGGGGAAATGATAATATTTATGGGGGACTTAACAGCAATTTCCCGGTTGGCCCAAATATAGACAGGGATACGCTGTTTGGCAATGAGGGTAATGATTACCTCAACGGGGTGGCTGGAAATGATTTGATCTTTGCGGGCGAGAACAATGATGTTGTTTACGGTGGCAAAGATAATGATATTATTTTTGGCGACAAGGATAGCGATACTTTAATTGGTGACCAGGGTAACGATACTATTTACGGGGGAACTCTTAACCCGTTCGACCCGGATTTGAATGGTAACGATTTGCTGTTCGGTTTGGCGGGGAATGACTTCCTCAGCGGTCAGGAAGGTCAAGATACGATCGCAGGTGGTGACGGCAATGATACTGTACGCGCCGGCAAGGGCAACGATGTGCTCGTGGGCGAGTTGGGCAATGACTTGCTGTTTGGCGACCAGGGCAGCGATACTATCTGCGGAGGCGACGGGGAAGATACTGTGTACGGGGATATTGGCAGCCGTCTCCCTGTCGGTTCTGCTGGCGGACAAGACCAAATCTGCGGCGGTTCTGGCAACGATTTGCTGTTTGGCAATGAAGGTCAGGATACTGTTAACGGCGATGCTGGAAATGATACTCTTTACGGCGGGAAGGATGAGGATAGTTTGCTCGGCGGTGCTGGGGATGATTGGTTGTTTGGAGATGAGGGGAATGATACTCTGATTGGAGGCACTGGGAGCGATCGATTTATCTTAGGTCTTGACCTCGGCAGCGAGACTATTTTAGACTTTCAAGGTGGCTTGGATTCGATCGGCTTAATTAACGGTCTGAATTTCTCACAACTGAGCATTGTGGCCGAGAATAGTTCTACTCTGATCCGAGTTACCGGTTCGGGTCAACTTCTGGCAACTCTCAGCAATGTGCCGACGAGCCTGATTACTGCTACAGATTTTGCGATCCTGTAGTTCGATCGCGCTTCATCAACTAAGTTAGAATCTTGTAGGGACGATCGATCGTCCCTACAAGATTCTAGAATTGCATTTAATCTCAAGTTTGATCGCTCGCCCTACCCGAGCCATTGGTTGTTGGCAAATATTTGGACGGCGCGTCAGATTTCCCGAGCAGTCCGCATTACAGAATCGAGCTACTTTGGTAACTATCGACCCATATTGCGCTTCATGCGATCGAGCTCTTCCTGAGCTTCCCAGTGTTGAAACTTTTCTTCTAAAGGATCTGCCGCATTAAAACTGCTATAATTAGAAGTCTGATTCCAACCCTTTGTATCCCAATTCGGCTCTGTTTTCGTGGTAGTTCGAGTTGCGGCTTCTGCTGCTTTGGCTCGAACTTCTTTGCGCCGCACTTGAATTTGGCGGTACAATTCTTTGGCTTTCTCTATCCGTTCTTTGCAGCCTTGCATTTGTCCCCAGCGCTGATTTCCCTGACGGAGCAAAGCTGCTTGGCGCTCTTGGGCTGCTTGAGCTAAATCGAGCCTTTGAGCTGCTTTAGCTTTGTTTGCGCGATCGTTCCAGCGCTGAATTTCTTGGGCGGCGGAGAGGATTTCTGCTTGCAGTGTTTTCTCTTGTTTCTGAATGTCGAGAATCAGCCGCAGCGTGTCTTCTTCTTGTTCCTTCAGTTGTTCTTCTATTGCCTGCAATTCCAGATGGGGATTGCTGCGCAAAAATTCTTCTAATCTGGTTTCTAGAAAACGGCTGAAATCGTCAAATAAGCCCATTTTTTATAATTCCTCAGTCATTGGTCATTAGTTGTTAGTCATTAGTTGTTAGTCACTGGCGAGCGGTCATCAGTCATTAGTTGTTACTGATTATAACTGTTTACAACCCTTGTGAGGTACAGTCTCATAATTGCCAATTACCAATTACCAATTACCAATTACCCATTACCAAACTCATAACTAATGACTGATGACCAATGACGGGTGACTGATGACTAATTAGAACTTTTGTCCGACAAAAACCGATCGCACATCTCCACCCTTGCGGATAACTGCTTCTTGATTTTTGATTTCTGCCAGAGTCCAACCGCTAGCGCCGATGCTTTCGCCGACATAAATTCTGCGGGCTACACCGTCTACTTCAAACAAAGCAGCCGATCGATCGCCCAATTCCAAAATTCCTACCAGCGTGTGCGCCGAAATCGACGCGGTACCAGCAGCCGGTGCCGATTGCGGCCTGGGCGCGGGCGCGGATTGCTGAGCTGCTGGTGCTGGTGCTGGTTCGGTTTCGCGAGCCAAAATCTTGGGCTGGGGAGACTCGGAGGGGTTCGGGGAAGCGGCGAGGGGAGTGCGATTGCCAGCAGCGGCGATCGCTCTACCGGAGGCTGTGGCCGTAGGCGATGGGGAAACCGAGGCCGTTTGAGGAGCCTGAGTGACAGTCACCTGAGCCGGAGCAGCGGGAGCCACTGTCACCTGAGCCGGAGGCGGGATGACTACCACTTGTGGTGCAGGTGCTCCCGGCTGCGCGGCGACTTGTTCTAGGGCATTAGCGATGCGGTTGACTGCTGTCGAAAGACCTGCGGTTGCCGGCGGCTGACCGGAAATTGAAATGCTCGGCAGCGTCCCTGGGGTAGTGGCTCCGGAAACTCCCGCTAGTTGTGGCAGTGCTTGAGGTGCTTTCTTTTGTTCGATCGCCACTAGCGAGCGCTGCACGTATTCGACAAACTGGGTGTCTGGTGCGGTTTTGCCACTTGCTGCCGGCGTCTGCGGGGCGGGGGCTGTTGGCAAGCGCACCAGTCCCGACCTACTTGCCAGCCACAATCCCATGACTAGCAGCAGCGAGCCGCAGGCTGCTCCCAGCAGGATTTTGTCGAATGATTGTTTGGACTGCTGTTTTTTGGTTGTTTCTAGGGCGACTTGGCGGGCGATCGCTGCTACGTCTTTTTCGCCGCTTCGCGGAGGCTCTGGCGCCAACTGCGACAAAACTATTTGAGGTACCGAGATCGATTTGAGCGCCACGAATTCTGGCGCCACGGGTTCCGGTGGCTGCGTGCCGCTGCCGTCGAATGCTCGATCGACTCCTTCAAACAATTCGTCCATCAACCGATCGGCGTAGGACTCTACTGCCACTGCTTCGGCTGGCACGGTTTCGACTGTCGCCTTCACGGCGATCGGCTCTGACGATGATTCCAAAGACATCTGTTTGGCGATTACTTTTTGAGGCATAGTTTTATGTTACTCCCGCTCCCCGACAACCCTGAGGTTCTCAACTTCAGACTTCTACAGGATACTTCTAATATTTACCAATTCTTTGCTCAGAACAGGTCAATTGTATCTCACCTACCACCATATTTTTAGTCCTGGGTGAACTTACACTATTTTGCATGGGAGCCGTGAGATTTGAGATTGGGAAATGGTATACTGCCTATGGGTTTGAAGCGCCAGCTTGCAGTTGCATTTTTTTCTTGGGGATTGCTGCAAGCCCGATCGACTTTTGTTTCACGGGTTTTAGGCTTTTTCACTGCTCTTTTCTGCTGTTAGTCTTGCTTGCTCTGACTTTTTCATCGCATTTTACCGCTTTTGTCAACCCCCCACGCCCTAGGACTGCGCAGCTTTTGACACAAAACTTTACTTTGATTCTCTGCTCAAAAACCTGGGTTGTCTCGCCCTTTGCCCTTGGTTTCCAGATTCGATCGGGGTTTCATACTTGTAGCCCTCTTAAATTTATTGGCTTGTTTGCTTGAGAGCAATAACTTGCTCCAGATTGTATAACTTTAACAGTACCATAGCTTCATCACATTTTAGCAATCTAGCCTCAAATCCCGCAAAATCCTCGGCTTAATCATAATAATTCTCATTAATTTTGGGATTTTTTTGAGAATACAATTCGTAACATGACAATATGAAATTCATGCTGTCGAACATATAAGATTTACTTATACAGTGAGGGCGATCGAATTTTCCCAGAAAGCAGCAAACTCTAAATTTACCTGATTTACCTTTTTTGTCGATCGGACGCTAGTCCTCAGACTAAAATTATTTTTTTGTAATAGTGACCGATATCAGATGCACCAAACAACCCGGTTTCTCCTTGGCAAAATTGAATCCAAATCGCGCAATGACTTTAATAAATCGAGTTTTGGCGTTCAATATTGTCTGGGTTGGTGCGATGGCTCAAAAATATCTGATGAAAATTTCCGAGGCTCGATCGCTCTTGGGAATTTTTACAGGAATTTTTGTTAAACAAGCCCTAAGTATTTTAATATCATACAAACAATTGTCTGTCAACAAGCATCGGGTGCTGTGCGATCGCCACGAAACAGCGGACGATGGTCTGGCGCGCGATCGATCGATTAATCAACTCGCCGTTAGCAGGCTTCAGAGCGGGGCAAATTAACGAGCAACCAGTGACGGCATTCTCTGCTCTCTGTTTGATGTCTAAAAACCAGAGCTTGTCTTTTTAAGTTGAGAGTTATATTTCAAATCATTAATTGAGTAAAACGGTTAACCTTTGAATACTTCACCCCAGCCTGGTGAGTCGCGCAAGTCTTGGTTTCCACTCAAAAAGCAATCTGGCGGAACATTGTCCGCTGGCGGAGCCACCATCTCAAAGGTATTGTTAGTGATATATTGGTCGATCGCTGGCGAATCTCCCTCGTTAACTTAATTCACTCGCATGAGCAAGCACAAGTATTCGTTGCCCAGCTATCCGCCTTCAGGAATCTAGCATCTATTGCATCCATTAAAGAGGATGGCGCCTGAAGCATAAGCTCGATCGAACCTTAGGGAATCAAACTGCCACAAAACCAACAACTCGTCACAAATCGAAACACTTTGGACGCTGCTCTCACCTACCCATTTTTCACCAGATGCCAAGGGGATCGAGTAATGTGTAATTGAGACTTTTAGAGGTAACAGAATACCAAGCGTGACACCGATCAATCTACTGCGAACTGTTTTGCAACTGTCGGCGAGCGCTGGCATTAAATTTGTCCGCACCATCACCGATATACTTACGTATGTCGCACCTAACGATCCCTTTAAAAAATATCCCTTTCCCAAGTCACTTGAGTCCTATTTTGAAGCAGAATCGAGCCGAAATCTGCCAAAATTTTATATTATTTCTTGGCAATCATGAAACTATATCCGAGAAAATACCGAGCTTTCCTAACGCAAAAATTAAATTTTACCAGAAGATTAAAGTGGCTGGCAATTGTCAGCGCGATCGGCATAATTTACTACGGTTCAGGAAAACTAGGCATGGCAGTAGCTCTGCCAATTCCGCCCGGTAGTATTACAGCCGTTTGGTTCCCTTCTGCGATCGCTTGGGGTGCCATGCTGTGGCGAGGATATAACATTTTTCCAGCAATTTTAATCGCTGATTTTATAACGGCAATCCCCAACTACTCTGATGGATCTAACGACTTGTTGATATCGATAGTTGTCTGCTCTGTCGGCTCTTTAGGAGCCGCAATTGAGGCGGGATTAGGAAGTAGACTCATCCGGCAATTCATCCCGATTTTCGCACCTTTTGGTTCGGCAAACTCCGTACTAAAATTTGTGCTAATTGTTGCTATTTGCACCGGATTAAACGCCACGATGGGAGTGACAGTAATTTGCTTGGGCGGAATTTCCCAATGGACGGATTACGGGTTTCTTTGGTTGACTTGGTGGACGGGAAATGCAATTAGTATTATAGTATTTTTGCCCCTGCTGCTGGTTTGGCAGCGAGTACCCCCGATGCGCTGGCAGAGCCAGAAATGGATTGAAGGATTGCTACTTTTGAGCTTGTTGATGGGGACTGGCAAACTTGCTTTTTGGGATAACTATCCCGTACAATACATGATGCTGCCTTGCCTGTGGTGGGCGGCATTTAGATTTGGACAGCACGGTGCAACTGCTGCCATTGTCTTTGTATCGAGTTTGGCGCTGTGGGGTACGGTGAATGGCACCAGTTCTTTCCTGCGCGCTTCCTTGAACGAGTCATTAATATTGTTGCAAACTTTTATGGGAGTAGTGGCAGTTTCAACGCTGCTTTTATCTGCCGTTTTATTGGAGCGAAAACAGGCAGAAATCGGGCTGAAAGTGGCAAATGAAACGCTGGAAATGCGAGTTGAAGAACGCACTCTCAGTTTGACAGAAACCAATGAAATACTGCAAGTGGAAATTGCCGAACGCCAGCAAGCTGAAATTGCGCTGCGACAATCTGAAGTTGACAAGACTCAACTAATTACTTCTCTGCAACAGCAAAAAATGACTGTGGAGCGAACGCTGCAAGACCTAAAAAATGCTCAAGCGCAACTGATTCAAACTGAAAAAATGTCAAGTCTGGGACAACTGGTGGCTGGAGTCGCTCACGAAATCAACAATCCTGTCAGCTTTATTTACGGCAATATCGATCATGCCGCAGAACACTCTCAAGCACTTTTAAAGTTAATCGACTTGTACCGACAGGAATATAGCGATATTAATCCGCAGATTCAAGAGTTAACAGAGGCAATTGAGCTGGATTTCCTGATCGAAGACTTGCCTAAATTGCTGATTTCCATGAAAATGGGTGCTGAGCGCATCCGAGAGATTGTGCTGACGCTGCGCAACTTTTCGCGTCTAGATCAGGCAGATATGAAGGCTGTAAATATTCATGAAGGAATTGACAGCACTCTGATCATTTTGCAAAGCCGGCTCAAGTCCAAAACCGATCGCCCGGAGATTCAGATTGTGAAGCAGTACGGCATCTTGCCGGCGGTGGAATGCTACGCAGGCCAACTCAATCAGGTGTTGATGAATATTCTGAACAATGCCATTGATGCTTTGATGAGTCAAGCTCGCGGGAATGAGGGTTTTATGCCGACGATCGCGATCGCCACTGAAATTATAGACTCCCAATGGGTTAAGATTAGGATTAAAGATAATGGCACTGGCATATCCCCATCAACCCAGGAACGCATCTTCGACCCGTTTTTCACCACAAAACCCGTCGGACAAGGTACGGGGCTAGGATTGTCGATTAGCTACCAGATTGTTGCAGAAAAACATCGCGGACATTTGAAATGCGTTTCCGAACCCTCCAAGGGGACAGAATTTGTGATTGAGCTACCGGTGCAGCAAAAAGTTCTGGCGGCGCGATTAGAATGCCTGTAGTTGTCCGAATCAGCGATCGGCCGGTCGATCGCACTTGCATCCTATCCCAGATTACACGCAAGTGCGATCGCGTGTGAGGAAGTGACGAAGGGCGATCGACTCACAAGTCAAAACAAACTCTTCCATTTTTTTGAGTTTGAGTGTGTACCAATCATCCCTCAGCTCTAAATTTGTTACACAAAACAACGATTTAGGAGTAAAAATCTCCATAACTCGGATTTTGTGGCACTATTGAGTAAATTGTTATAGTAACCATCATCAAACCCCCTAAGTCAGTGAAATAGCTATGTTAGTCCAAGTAACCATAGAGAACTTCCTGTCCTTCAGGGAAGAAACAACGTTCAGTATGGTAGCTGTTAGCAGTGACCAACATCATGCAGACCATCTGGCTGTAGATACAGCAGGTAAGGGACGGTCACTTTTGCCTATCTCTGCTATTTATGGCGCCAATGCAGCAGGCAAATCTAACCTGATTAAGGCAATTGATTTCGCCAAGGATTTGATTGTAGAAGGAACACGTAGTAGTCAGGCTATTCTAGTTACTCCATTTAAATTAGGTAATAACAGTAAAAAACCTAGCAAGTTTGAATTTATTTTTACTCATCACGGGAATCTTTATTCCTATGGATTTAAGTTAAATGCTACCCAAATAATTGAAGAATGGCTTTACATAACCCCCGCAGGCAAAAAACGGGAAGTACCTTTTTTTGAACGGCTCACTTCTGAAAACAAAGAAACTAAAGTAGAGTATGGATCTGCCCTCAAAGGCCGGAGCAAAAAACAAGAACAGTTTCTAGACTTTATTACACAGGGAACACGTCCCAATCAACTTTTCTTAACAGAAGCTGTAGATCGCAATGTTCAGACTGTCAAGCCTGTTGTGGATTGGTTCAGAGATGTCCTAGTTATTATCCCAGCCGAATCTCACTATGAAGCTCTAGAATTTACTATTTTAAATAACGAACAATTTACTAAGTTTCTAAGTAGCTTTTTGAAATTTGCAGGCACTGGTATTGATTCTATAGGAAAAGAAGAAGTGGACTTGGACTTTGATCGCCATTTCCCAGGTATGCCAGATAGTATCAAGGAGAAAATCATTCAAAAATTTGCTGATGCCAATGAAAATTCTATTGCAATGCTTGAAAATCTCACAGGTCAACGATATTTCCTCAAGTATGGAGTAGAAGGTAAGCTAAGCCTCATTCAACTTAGGACTCAACATCGTCATGAGAACGGTAATCTTGTAGACTTTTCAATGGAAGAAGAATCCGAAGGTACGCAGCGTTTAATTAACTTAATTCCTGCACTATTTGCTTTACAAGAAAATCCTGAGATAGTTATTTTACTGGATGAGTTAGACCGCCGTCTTCATCCTCTTCTATCACGAAAATTTATAGAAATAGCCTTGAATTGTAGACAAAAAAATAGTCAGAGCCAACTAATATTTACAACTCATGATACGAACCTTCTAGACTTAGATATTATGCGGAGAGACGAAATCTGGTTTGTTGAAAAAAATGAGCAAGGTGCATCACATATTTGTTCGCTAGCCGAGTTTAAAATTAGACCAGATGTTCAAATCGAAAAAGGCTATTTAAATGGTAGATTTGGAGCTATTCCATTCTTTGGAGATATCCGTAGTTTAGGATGGCTGGATTGTGAAACAGAGTCATCTGACAAACATGATAGCAAACATGAAAAAACGCAATCGAACCAAGCTCCTAGATCGTCAGTACAATAATCGAGATGCCACACTTTTTGTTATTGCTACAGAGGGTAGGGAAACTGAAAAGCAATATTTGTCGATGTTTCGTGACTCTCGTATCAAGATAGAAATATTGCCAACGGGCGAAGATAATAAGTCTGCCCCTCAATATGTTTTGGATCGATTAGATGAATTTGCACAAAAATATAATATGACTCCAGAGGATACTCTATGGCTAATATTTGATGTGGATCGATGGGGAGTAAAAAATATCAGTGCAATCTGCCGTGAAGCCAAACAGAAAAATTATCAACTAGGTATTAGTAATCCTTGTTTTGAGGCTTGGTTATATTTACATTTTGATGACTTAGATCCTAATGATACAACCTGCAAAGATGTAGAAGCAAGGTTGCGAAATAAGTTGGGGTGCTATAATAAGAGCAATCTTAATTTAGATTCGTTTAAGGACTATATTGAGGATGCTGTTCAACGTGCCAATAATTTACATCCCCATCATCAACAGCACTGGCCACCGACGCCTGGTTCCCACGTTTATCGAGTTATTCAGATGCTTCTCAAGGCATTGAAACAATAGTAAAAATTAGTTAATTTTGGCGGATGATAACTTATTAAAGTTACGCTCCGCCAAAATCTCCCATCTAAAAATTAAAATGGTCTTAACCGACTCGTTCCGCTAACTCCAACCACCGCTCAGTCGCGCGATCGATTTCTTTCGTCAATTTAGCCAAACGATCCGATAACTTCTTCACCTCCGCAAACCCGCTCGGAGCATTGTTTGACAAAATCTTCTCAACTTCTTGTTTCTCAGCTTCCAGTCTCGGAATTTGAGCCTCTAACTGCTGGTATTCCCGCTGATCGTTGAACGAAACTTTGGTTGATTTTGCAGTAGAAGTTTTGGCTTTTGAATTGTTAGATTCAGGGGTGCGTGCAAGCTTTTCTTTGTCTTTTTGTGCTTTGAGTTCCTTGGCTTCTTCGGCTTTCTTGTAGTCCAAATACACGGAGTAATTGCCGGGATACAAGCGCAAATTGCCGCCCGGTTCTAAGGCGAAAACCATGTCGATCGTGCGATCGAGAAAATAGCGATCGTGCGAAACCACAATTACGCAGCCGTTAAAGTCTTCCAGATAATCCTCCAAAACCGCCAGAGTCTGCACGTCCAGGTCATTTGTCGGTTCATCGAGAATCAGCACGTTGGGCGCACTCATCAGCACTTTCAGCAGGAATAACCGGCGCTTTTCGCCGCCCGAAAGCTTGTTAATCGGTGCATACTGTTGGTTGGGGGGAAACAGAAACTTCTCCAACATTTGAGAAGCGGTAATGATTTCCCCGTCGGCTGTTTGCACCAATTCCGCCACACTTTTCAGGTATTCAATAACCCGCTGGTCTTCATTCGGCGTCAAATCTTCTGAATGCTGGTCAAAATAACCGATATGAATGGTTGTGCCAATTTCGACAGTACCCGAATCCGTCTTGATGCGCCCGGTGATGATATCCATCAGCGTCGATTTTCCCGCACCGTTGCAGCCAATAATTCCAATCCGGTCTTCGGGAGTGAAATTGTAGGTAAAATCTTTGATTAAGGTGCGATCGCCATAGGCTTTACGAATATTCAACAACTCAATGACTTTCTTACCAATCCGGCGCCCCGCTGTGGCAATTTCGACTTTACCGTTGGATGTTTTGAATTCCTGGGCGCGCATATCCTTAATGCGATCGATCCGAGCTTTTTGCTTGGTACTGCGCGCCTTCGGCCCTTTCTTGAGCCATTCCAACTCGCGCCGCAATACTCCCGCGTGTTTGCGCTGAGTGCTGCTAGCGGATTCTTCTGCTAGGGCTTTTTTCTCCAAGTAATAAGCGTAATTGCCAGCATAATTGTAAAGGTCGCCGCGATCGATCTCCAGAATCCGATTGGTAACGCGATCGAGAAAATAGCGATCGTGCGTAATCAGCAGCAGCGCACCGCGATAGCCGTTCAAATAGTTCTGCAACCACTCCACAGACAGCGCGTCCAAGTGGTTTGTCGGTTCATCCATCAGCAACACATCGGGCTCGGACAACAGCGCCGTGGCTAAGGCAATGCGCTTGCGGTAGCCGCCGGACAAGTCGGCAATTTTCGCATCAAAATCCTCAATCCCCAACTGAGTCAAAATCAATTTTGCCTTGGTTTCCAAGTCCCACGCGCCCACCTCGTCGATGCGCGCCGACACGGTAGACAGGCGCGACATCAACTTATCGGTATCGCCTTTGCCGTGGGACAGTTGATCGGAAATTTCTTCATATTCCCGCACTAAAGCCATTTGTTCGCCGCTGTCGGCAAATACTTGCTCTAAAACCGTGTGACTTTCGTCTAAATCTGGCTGTTGCGGGAGATACACAATTGTAGACCCTGGATTGACCCAGCGATCGCCCGCGTCGATCGACTCCATACCCGCAATCATTTTCAGCAGCGTGGATTTCCCGGAACCGTTAGTGCCGATGAGTCCGACTTTATCGCCTTCATCGAGGCTGAAACTGGCATTACTCAAGAGTTCCTTGATGCCGAAGTCTTTTTTGATCGATCGCAGAGTAAAAATAGTCATCAGTATATCAAGTCATTTACCTAGCTTAGTTTAGCTTAGTTCGATCATGTCCGGTTGCATGGATATGGTCTGTCGTTCCGATGAAAGTTTTTCAAGACAAGGGCGAACTCGATTTTTTAGACTATCTAAATCTTGATAAATGGGTAAACTTTGACTGAAGTGCGATCGGCATTGGGGATTGACAAACAAAAACCGTATACGGTAAAATCTCAATATTAAGATAATTAGACTGCATATTGCGTCTAACTATATATCTAACCTGCTGAGTTATGTGTGAGAATTCAGCCGACTTCCTATCCATGAGATACGATAATCCGGTAGCCCCTAATCCTTAGTTGTAGCGTCTTATAAATATTGGCTGTACAATAATCACACCTGGCTATGTTTTAATTATGCTACAGCTATTTAAGCAAAGTTATAAAAAAGTAGGTTCTTATGTCTAAAGCAGTTAAGCAAGACATCATCACTATGGCAGAAAAGCAAATTCTGGCGGAAGATCAAATTGACGAAAGAAGGCAAGAAATTGACTACGATACTAGGGAATTCACCATCGAATTCATAGTAAATAAATACCTCGAAAAAGATGACGATGATTTCAGTGAGATTTATGTGCCTGAATATCAAAGAGAATTTGTATGGGATATTAATCGTCAATCTAGATTAATTGAATCCATTATTCTTGGTCTGCCTATTCCCGTGCTCTTTGTCGCAGAAATTAAAGAAACTGGAAGACTAGAGATTGTTGATGGATCTCAGAGGGTTAGGACTCTTGCAGCTTTCATGACAAATCAGTTGCAATTGAGGAATCTGAGAATATTAAATGGTCTAAATGGTTCCTGTTTTAAAAATCTCGCACCATCACGCCAAAGAAAATTTAAGAACACTCCGATCAGAATGATAGTTCTCTCAGACAAAGCTGATGAGAAAGTAAGAAATGATATGTTCGATCGAATCAACACCAGTAGCCTTGATTTAACTCCAATGGAGACAAGGAAAGGTGTTTATAGGGGTGATTTTACAGACTTCATCTTTGATTGCGCTACAAATAAAAAACTCATTGAGCTTTGCCCAATTGGTAGATATTTTCAAGATAGAAATGAGGAAGCTGAACTCGTTCTAAGATTCTTTGCTTTTTCTGAAACCTATCCAGAATTTAACCTCTCCGGCGAGAACAATCAAGCCAATCTTGAAAGAACAGGGGTTGCTAGATTTCTTGATGAGTATGTTATTTTGAAAAACCATCATTTCCCAAATGAGGAAAAGCAGAAGAAGTTATCTGATTTTGAGAGGATGTTGAATTTTGTGCAGAAAACTTTTCCAAGTGGATTTAAGAGAAATCATGATTCTGATTCAACTGCACGCCCTTACTTTGAAGCTATTTCAGTAGGTTCTCATCTAGCTCTTGAGCAAAAGCCTAATTTAACTGTTCAAAATTTATGGAACCCTTCAGAAATAAGTAATCAAACCGATTATTTTCGGATTCCAATAGGTCGCTACCAAACTCACAAGCCCCAGAATATGAAAGAAAGAATTGACTATGTTAAAGACAAACTTTTAAGTCAAAGCCTATGAAAGACTTCATCAAAGAATTTAACAGGCGAGTAGCAGAAATCCAAAAATATTTTGAGTTAGTAGATAGAATTGAACAACTTGGTGCATTTTCTACTAATTCAATCACTTTCCCATCAGGTGAATATATTGTTGATAGCGATCTCCAAAAAATATTGAAGTCTCATTGTTACCTGCTATTATACAATCTGGTCGAATCTTCTATTAGAAATGGTATAACTGCAATTCATGATGTTATTTTGACTTATCAATTAACTTATAAAGATTTAAGTCCGAAAATAAAAAGATTATGGTTGCTGAACGATAGAAGTAAAAGCTTTAGAGATTCATATATCAAAAAGGATACTGTAGCAGACAATCTTCAGGAATTAATTGAATCAGTTTTAGATGATGAGATGGTTTCGTTAGATCCATCTAATATTCCAATATCGGGAAATTTGGATGCTAAAACTATCAAAGAACTCATAGATATGTATGGTTTCTTTGGGAATTTAGGAGTTCTGAGTAAAGAAATAGATGATATTCTGAATTTTGTGGTTAAGATACGATGCGATTTGGCACATGGAAATGTTTCATTTTGTGATGCTTCGAGTCAGAGTCTAATAACTTGGAGCAAGTTAGTTGATGACAAAGATAAATTAGTTAAATATTTGACTCATCTGTTGAATAATATTGATGATTACATTGAAAACAAGAAATACAGAACCCAATTGACAAACAAAAATACTCTGCGGTAAAATTAGAAATAAATAAAGCACGGATAATTCCCAAATGAACGATCGCTCCTCAGCAGATTTGATATCTGTGACAGAGTTACACCGCCAGCTTAACGACTTACTCAAACAACTATCACCAGAACGATTGCAGGTACTTACTGATTTTGCCGCTTACTTAGCCAATGCTGAAAGCGAAGCTGCAACTCAAGAACTTTTGGCAATTTCTGGATTGCTAGAGCGAGTTAAGCAAAATCAAGCAACTCCTAAAACTGATTACGCAAGCTGGAGAAATCTGCGCTCCGATGTATGAAGATCGCCTCCATCCTGATGCTCAAAAGGTTTATGTCAATGCTGACAAAGCCCTAGCGAATAAAATTGCCCGATGTTTAGCGCAGAAGCGAGCAAACTCCCCAGTTGCACCCTAATATTAAAGCCCTTAAAGGAGATTTTGCAGGGTACTATCGCTACCGAATTGGAGACTACAGAGTCATTTACTCGATCGACGATGAAATAGTGCAGGTATTTGTTGTGGCGATAGCTAATCGCAGTGAGGCCTATGAACCGTGAGGGCGAGTTGATAAGCCCAGCAGCAAGAGCGATCGCCCGCGTCGATCGACTCCATACCCGCAATCATCTTCAGCAGGGTGGATTTCCCGGAACCGTTAGTGCCGATGAGTCCGACTTTATCGCCTTCATCGAGGCTAAAACTGGCATCTGTCAAGAGTTCCTTGATGCCGAAGTCTTTTTTGATCGATCGCAGAGTAAAAATAGTCATCAGTATATAAAATTATTCACCTAACTTAGTATCAATGGCACTGAAATTTGGTAAATCACGGAGGCCCAAACCATTGGAAACTCATTGTATGCCAGCCAATAATTCAGACTTTTTCAGTGCCATTGGACTAAAGTTCTCACTACAAACCGTTACAGATTGCGGGTAATTGACCAGAGATTGTGTCACCCTTTTGACTGATTTTTCGGTATCTTAGGCGGACACCAAAACAGGTTTTTGCTAGAAACCCCGATCGACTCCAAAATCCCTCGCATCACATCCGTGCAGTACATCCAGTGTCCCAAATCCTCATACATTCGATCGGGATTAAACTCATAATTGTAATGCAGCACATTAGCAAGACCTGCAAACTCATCGGAAGATTGGGGAGAAAGCAGCAGCAATTGAAAAGGTTTTCCCTGACATTGTTTCTCCAGTTTATAGATTAGATCGATCGCACCATGGCGATCGCAAATACCCGTGCGGACAAACAGCACCTTGTCGCAATGTTCCAGCGCGTACCAAAACCGCTCAGAACGTGCCGTATATCGATCGCGCATCCGTTCGTATACCGGAGACATATCGTTAACAGGATCGTCTGTATCCTCAACTTCATGGGCAAAAGAAAGACCAGACCACTTGCTGTGATAAATCCTGCCAGCTTCAGCACTGTAGTTGAGAAAATCAGGATTCCACATATCACAAAAACGGCTGGCGATCGCATCAGCCACATCTGCAATATTGGTAGTGCGCGTCAGATCGAAGGGAAAAGCGGGGCCATCGTACTCCATTTTATACAGCATCATCCGCACGGCACAGCGATCGCCCAGAGGCAAAATCGCCACACGGCTGATATCAGATAATTGACATTTATATTGAAACAAAACAGCCGACTTAGGCGGTGCTTTCACTCGGCTTTCCAGGCCATCTTTGCCAACCATCATCGTGCGAAAGGGTGCGTCGGGATGCAGCGGATCGTCATAGACACCCGCTGGCATGGCTTTCAGGATGCCACGTACTTCCTTCCACATGGGTTGGATGTTGTATTCTTTGTCTGATTCGTTGATAATCCAAAGGTGGGTATCATCCTGTTTCAAAATACCCAAATGTCCGTCATAGAACAACAGTTGTGAGTTGTTCGGCGCAAAAATATTGAAAGCAGCAGTGTATTCTAATTTGGCGCCGGCGGGAATTTCTAGTGTAGTTTCGATCGCCCCATTCTCTTGTACTGCAAAGAAACGTGGCGTCACTGGTTCGGCATTTTTGGCAATGTAGATCCCCGGTATCAATCCTGCTTTGGATTGCAGTGCAGTTTGCATGGATTGCCAATAGGGAGCGATTTTGTAATTGTTTGGTGATGG
Organism: Microcoleus sp. A006_D1; assembly: GCF_036702805.1. Taxonomy (NCBI): domain Bacteria; kingdom Bacillati; phylum Cyanobacteriota; class Cyanophyceae; order Oscillatoriales; family Microcoleaceae; genus Microcoleus; species Microcoleus sp. A006_D1. Next base: position 46,414 of record NZ_JAUBVZ010000002.1, on the reverse strand, counting down.
ATTGACAATCCGCAAATGCTTTTCTTCCAGACAAGCAGAGACTTGGAAACCCTCAGTGTCCCAGTAAACTAGAATGTCTTTCGGTTGCCAAAAGTATTGTTTTTCTCGTGCTAATTCGTCTTTGTCGATCGCAAACAAGCTTAGATCGATCGTCTCATACATCAGGTTGTGACCGATCGTGTTAGGATGAGCCGGATCGAAAGATATGCCAGGTTTCCAGCGTCCCTGTCCGTCGTCCAAAACTCCCAACCAATCCAGTATGGGAACGCCCCAATTCAGCATCCGCTGGTGCGTATCTCGCAGCAGCCAATAATGTTCCGACTGATAATCCCCGTGCGGATAGACAGCCCCTAAAATCGGACGTGCTCCGAGTGCCCGCGTCATTTTCACCAACTGCTGCAAACCGCTTTCAAACCGGCGTTGGGCGGCCCGTCGTTCGTGGGGGCGACAGTGGGCTAACCCTTCGTTGCCGAGAGAAAGGGCAATAATCACGATATCTGGTTGTTCTGGGGCGATAACTGAGGGAAATCGGGCGATCGTGCTGGTGACATTCGTCCCCGCTTGAGACACATTCACCAGTTGATGCCCGTATTTTTCCTGCAAAGTTTTTCCCAACTGGGTAGCCCAACCATTGAACATCCAGGCTTTATGGCCTTGCGCGACGGAACTCCCAATAACTGCGATTTTTAAATTTTCAGAGGCTGTTGCTGACGGCTTTTTGACAGCGGGTTCCTCCAGGTATCCGAAGGGATAAGGCTGCAAATAACTAAAGGCGCCATCGTCAACTACGATCGTGCTGGATTTGGGCTCTGGGTCGATCGGTATCCAGCGATCGATACCGAGTCCTTCCCATTCTGCGATGCCGTTGGCATCAATATACACGTACTTATATTCTATTTTCTGGCGATCGGCTAACTCCACAGACATCTGAATGTCTATATCGGTGTACCATACAGGATAGCGATCGGCATTTGTACGTAAATGTACGCATTTGGTGATATCCCACAATCCTAATTCGGGGGTAGAACCGACGATACCGATGGATTCGCCCGTCTGCGTGTGTCCAATAATCTGGAATCGATACATAGGTTTTTTGCCGATTTTAAAGATGCGATGCCGGACAGGAAAGCTGAATCCTCAAAGTTGCTGTGAGGATACCACATACAGTTCTTAAAATATGTCTTTGAAATAACATTAGACCTCTTGTAAAAGTCCTGTTAATCAATTTTTTGGACGGGCGGGACGCCCATCCCACAATAAAAAAATTTGTGGGATGGGCGTCCCGCCCGTCCTAGGTATTTTTGCAGTCTTGTCTATTGAATAGTATTAATAGTCTTTCCTACAGGATTCCTCCCGATTGTGTAGGGGCGAAGCGTTCCGGGGTAGTGGTGCAGAAGCGTCGCCTTTTCGCCTTCTTGATTCTTATACCCAAAGGGTTGCATCGAATTCTCTCATTCAAGAAAGCAGGACTACCCCTTGGTGATTCCACTCACAGAACCATCGCTGGGTATGATTTTGATAACGGCTTTCCCACAGGCATAATTCTACAAAGTTATGTGAATTTTAGCCAACTGTTTTAGATAATTTTCAGTTAGATATTCGCAATAAAATTAACAGCTTTATGCGTAGATATCCGATCGCCAAACCAAACATTTTTCGCATCAACCTGATTTGTGAGCCTAAGTTCTATTACAATAAATTTCGACTCATTTTATAGAAACAATCACTAAATCAGCCCTAAATCGGTAAAAGAACGTGAATCTCCCATTGATAAATCGTGTTCTAGAACACAAAGACCAAATTGCGATCGCCACCAACGAAGGAACCTATACCTATGGGGATTTGCTGCACGCATCCAGTCAAATAGCAACAAATCTGCTTCAGAATGCCGCCGATTTACAGGAAAAGCGAATTGATTTTCTCATCCCTTCTGGCTTTGAGTATGTCGCTACTCAATGGGGAATTTGGCGCGCTGGCGGTATCGCCGTACCTCTGTGCGTGTCCCACCCGCGACCAGAATTAGAGTATGTTATCCTCAATTCTGGAGCATCAACGATTGTTGCTCATCCCAATTTTGAGCAGCTATTGCGCCCGATCGCGCGATCGCACAACCTCCGATTTATCCTCACATCAGAAACCCTTCCCACTCAGATTAGTCCTCTTCCAGAAATAGATATCACCAGACGCGCCTTAATTCTCTACACCAGCGGTACCACCGGAAAACCCAAGGGTGTAGTCACCACTCATCACAATATTCAAGCTCAAGTAACTAGCTTAATCGATGCTTGGGAATGGACATCGGGCGATCGTATTCTCCACGTACTTCCCTTACACCATATCCACGGAATTGTCAATGTCTTAACCTGTGCTTTATGGGCAGGGGCGCAGTGTCATATGTTGAGCAAATTCGATCCTGAAACCGTTTGGAATCGAATTTGTGAAGGTGATTTAACCTTATTTATGGCAGTACCGACAATTTATGTGAAATTGATTGCTGCTTGGGAAACTGCTTCGGGCGATCGTCAAAAAAGCCGATCGGAAAGTTGTGCAAAAATGCGCCTGATGGTGTCTGGTTCCGCAGCATTACCCGTTCAAGTATTAGAAAAGTGGCAAAATATTAGCAATCATTTTCTGCTAGAACGCTATGGAATGACTGAAATTGGGATGGCCTTATCCAACCCTTTACATGGTAAACGGGCGGCTGGATATGTGGGAAAACCTCTACCTCGTGTAGAAGTGCGATTAGTCGATGAAAGTGGAGATGTAGTCGCACCAGGAACACCAGGAGAAATCCAAGTCAAAGGCCCGGGAGTGTTTCTAGAATATTGGCAAAACCCGGAAGCAACGGCTAAAACCTTCCGAGATGGGTGGTTTTGTACTGGAGATTTGGCGGTAGTCGAAAATGACAATTACCGCATTCTCGGACGGATTAGTGTAGACATCATCAAAACCGGAGGCTATAAGGTTTCTGCGTTGGAAATTGAGGAAGTATTGCGATCGCATCCAGAGATTCAAGAATGTGCGGTGGTTGGGGTTGAGGATCTAGAATGGGGTGAGCGGGTTTGTGCGGCGCTGGTATTGCGATCGCAGGGCGAACGCATCTAAATCTTATGTTAGCAGAACCTGGTATATTGGAGAATGATTATTGAGTGCCCACCAAACATTTAATCAGAGTTCGTTCTTATGAAGCTCAAACCTAAAATCACCATTGCCGACCATTTTGCCGACTTAGAAGATCCAAGGATTGAGCGGACGAGACGCCATCAATTAAATGATATTATTACCATCTCAATTTGTGCGGTGATTTGTGGTGCTGACACATGGGTGGATATCGAAAGTTACGGTCGCTCTAAATATGAATGGTTAAATAAATTTTTAGAATTGCCGAATGGCATACCTTCACACGACACAATTGCACGAGTATTTTCTCGCCTCAAACCGGAGCAATTTCAAAAATGTTTTTTGAACTGGATTCAATCTATTAGCTGCTTTAATCCAGGAGAGGTAATCGCAATTGATGGCAAAACTCTTCGCCATTCTTACGATCGGGGAGGAGACAAAAAAGCCATTCACATGGTAAGTGCTTGGGCGACCAGTCAAAGATTAGTGTTAGGGCAAGTTAAAGTTGACAAAAAATCTAATGAAATCACAGCAATTCCGGCTTTACTCAAAGTGTTAGAATTAAACGGAAGCATTGTCACCATTGATGCGATGGGCTGCCAGAGGTCAATTGTTAAGTCAATTGTCGAACAGGGAGGAGACTACGTGATCACGTTAAAAAATAACCAGCCATCTCTGTATGCAAGAGTAGAAGAGTTGTTTAAACAAGCAATGAGAAACAAATATTATGGCTTTACACATACAGCTTATTCGACCAATAAAGAGAGTAATCATGGTCGCTTAGAAATACGACATCACTTAATGTTAAGTAATATAAAAGAGCTAGTTGACCCCGAGAATAAATGGGAGAATCTTCAGAGTATAGGGATGATAGAATCCGTGCGAATAGTGAAGGAGAAAACAACCATTGAGACTCGCTATTACATTAGTAGTTTACCAAACAATGCTCAAAAATTTGGTGAATCAGTCCGAAGTCATTGGGGTATCGAAAATTCATTACATTGGGTATTAGATGTAGGTTTCCGTGAAGATGATTGTCGAATCAGAAAAGATAATGCTCCGCAAAATTTTGCCATTCTTAGACACATTTCCCTCAATCTTTTGAATCAAGAAAAAACTTCAAAAACTGGAGCAAAGAATAAGCGACTTCGAGCCGGGTGGGATGATGAATATTTGACTAAAATTCTCGCTGTTTCAGTTAACTAAATTCTTATAAACAACTCATTTCTAACTATTATACAACTTTTAAATAGTGGTTGTAAGCTTTTTATTATCTCAAAAATGGCAGCAAGTGAAAATCATCATTAATCAGTTCCTCTTTTCTCTTAAAAGTCATTACAAAGTGTGTCTATAGCTTCTAACAATGGTGAATTTATCTTAAAATATACTCACCACCGATGAACAGTGTTCAATAAGATGCGTTCCCCCTGTATTGCGATCGCAGCCTAGTTTAACATTAGAATCTTTCACGAGTTGGGCAAAAGAGCGACTGGCGGTTTATAAAGTACCGACCAAAATTTTGATACTTGAAGAATTACCTCGAAATGCGATGGGAAAAGTGACGAAGCCGACAGTCATTGAGCTATTTGCTTGAGCTTCGCGGTAATACCATTTTTCAAAAATGTTGCTACAACCATCAATTTAACGGAATTGTCACCAATCTCTGGGTTCAGAAACCCGGTTTTTTACAATAAAACTGAATCACGAGACCTCTTGCAAAAATACCTAAGACGGGCAAGATGCCCATCCCACAAAAAGTTTTTTATATTGTGGGATGGGCATCTTGCCCGTCCTAAAATTTGATTAAAAGGACTTTTGCAATAGGTCTACGGTCTTTAATCCCAATCGAAAACCCGGTTTCTTTGGTGTTGATACCTAATCCTAAACTTGTCTATCGCCACTCAACAGGAATTTTAGACTGCTTTCTTGATCGGCAAATACGGTATTTGAAGGTTTTTGATTTGATGATGAAAATGTCGATACCTTGGCAAGCGAGTGACAAGATTCGACATCAAAAAACGGCTCGTGTTCTGCTAAATAGCTATACATTCGAGCCTCTGGATGGAAGTATGTTAAATTTCCGACTTCTGTGGTTGCGATTCCGGCACTGCAACTTCTACATCCGGCGGCAGATTGACAGCAACTTCCGCAGATTCTGTAAGAGATTCTACAATCTCCACCGACTCGGGAGTGCGCTTAGAAAATCCCCAGACAAATATCACAGCAATACTGGCAACTACCAGCCACTGCGGAGGTACTAAATTTTCATTAATTACTTTCACCAGCAATCGCATTCCCACGAAGCCGACTGTAATGTAGCCAGCATCTTCTAGGTGTACGAACTCGTCTAGCCAGCGGATGAACAAGCCGGCCATAAATCGCAGGGTGATAATTCCTATTGTGGCGCCTGTGAGCACCAGCCAAGTTTGGTCAGAAATTGCGATCGCCGTGGTAACGCTATCCAAAGAAAATGCTAAATCCGTCAAAGCAATCACTGGAATTGCTTTCCACAGAGACGAAAATCTGGGGCCGTGATGTTCTCCTTCGGAGTCAGAATCTGAGGAAAAGTGCTGGAAAACTAGCCACAGTAGATACAGCGCTCCCAGCAGTTCAAACTGCCAGAACTGGATCACCCAAGTCGCTGTTAAAATTAGTGCTATCCGCAGTACAAAAGCAATTATTAAACCGAGGTTGAGAGCTTGTTGCTGTAGCTTTTCATTTTCCAAACCTTTGGAAATAGATGCCAGGGCGATCGCGTTGTCAGCCGAAAGCACCGCCTCTAAAGCTACCAAAACCAACAATAATAAAAAGGTGTCAACTCCCAAATTTGGGGAAGCGTCGAGAAATTGATCTAGCATTAATTAATTTGTGCACCTAAGATTTGCAAGCTAAGAGCGCAGTGCAAATCACCGGCTCTGTCTAAAATGAGTGTCACCTTTATTTATCTTAACCTAGTGCGGCAACTTTGTCGCGGGCGATCGCTCTCAAGGCAGTTCCGCAACCAGCAATGTACGGGATTTTAACGGATGTAGCGGATTTACGCGATCGATGTTGAGCCTCCGGTTACAGTTGAGCACTCAGTACAATGCCATCTTCGGCGGCAAGCGCCAGCATCAGGGCTTAGGGTTGATATCAGTCTAGGAGACGGACAAAAGTATTGTCCGCCCCCTCAATAGCTAATTAGCTATCACTCCCACTCGATCGTTCCCGGCGGCTTAGAAGTAATATCGTAAACCACCCGGTTAACGCCCTTAACCTCATTCACAATCCGGTTCGAGATCAATTCCAACAAATCGTAAGGAACCCGCGCCCAGTCAGCCGTCATCCCATCTTCGCTCTTAATAAATCGTAGAACGATCGGGTAAGCATAGGTGCGCTGATCGCCCATCACGCCCACACTGCGAATCGGCAGCAAAACTGCAAAAGCTTGCCAAAGTTCGTTGTACAATCCGTGTCGGTTAATTTCTTGACGAACTATAAAGTCCGCATCCCGCAAAATATTCAGTCTCTCTGCGGTAACTTCTCCCGTAATCCGAATCGCCAATCCCGGGCCTGGGAAAGGTTGTCGGTTGACGATTTCTTCGGGAAGCCCGATCGAGCGGCCGACTTTTCGCACCTCATCCTTGAACAATTTTCGCAGCGGTTCAATCAGCTTAAAGCACAAATCTTTAGGCAAGCCGCCCACATTGTGGTGGCTTTTAATTTTAACAGCAACTCGTTCGCCACTTTTCGGGTCTGCATTCGTATCAGCCGATTCAATCACATCAGGATAAAGAGTACCTTGGGCGAGATAATCGAAGGGGCCGAGGCGCTTCGATTCTTCTTCAAATACACTGATAAATTCGTGGCCGATCCGCTTGCGTTTTACTTCAGGATCTGTAACGCCTTCAAGTTGAGCCAAAAAGCGATCGCGAGCTAGAACGTACTGCACCGGAATGTGGAATTCCTCTTGAAATAATTTCACCAACCGTTCCGGTTCGTACTTACGCATAAACCCTTGGTCGATAAACATACAGGTAAGTTTGTCGCCGATCGCCTGGTGCAGCAAGAAAGCTAAAGTTGAAGAATCAACCCCGCCGGATAGAGCCAACAAAACTCGTTGGTCTCCCACTCTGGCTCTAATATCGCGAATAGTTTCCTCGACAAAAGTAGCTGTTGTCCAAGTCGGTTCGCACTCGCAAATATGATAAACAAAATTGCGAATCAAAGCTTGTCCGCCGATCGAGTGAACCACTTCTGGGTGAAACTGAACACCGTACAAATTTTTCTCGTGGTGAGCAACAGCAGCAGACGGAGTATTGTCCGTGTGAGCGAGGATTTCAAAGCCAGGAGGCAAATCGCTACAGGAGTCTCCGTGGCTCATCCACATCGTGGCGCCTTCTTCGACATTTGTCAGCAAATCTGTAGGATCGTCAATAAATAGCGATGCCTTGCCGTATTCGGCTAACTTAGCCCGCTCAACTGTCCCGCCGAGCTGCTTTACCATCAACTGCATCCCGTAGCAGACGCCCAACACCGGTATTCCCAAATTCCAAATTTCCGGGTCGCATTGGGGAGCTTTTTCATCGTAGACAGAACTCGGGCCTCCTGAAAGAATAATTCCTTTAGGAGCGATCGCTCTTAACTGTTCTGCCGTAGTGCGGTAAGAAATAACTTCAGAATATACTTGAGTTTCGCGAATCCTGCGAGCAATCAGTTCGGAATATTGCGAACCGAAGTCGAGAATCACGATCGTCTGGCGGTCTACTTTCCCCAGAGAAGAGTTTGTGAGGTCTGATTCAGTTTCTATTTGAGTAGTCACGGTTATTGCGTAGTTGCTAATTGCTAATTGGGCAGAACGTAGCGGAGTATTTGTCGCCGCCGAGATCCAATATTGATGAATGCGAGCGAGCATTAGTCGCTAGGAATAAATCTTATTTAGACTAGATTGCTGTCCGCGATGTTAGTCGATTAATATGGTCTGCGACCAGCATAGATTTACTTCGAGCCTTACCATGATTAATGGAACTATTGAATCACAAATTTCTTCAGGACGCAACCCAGTATAATCAAGGTCTAGGGACTGAAAATTATTAGTTGTTAAATATTATCCCGATCGCTCTTTTAAAAAGAATTACGGGATATTCACACTACATTAACAAATTTGGGTCAAAAATGTATCCCCTATGTCACTTTTAACAATAATTTTGCGATCGCGCCCAAACATCACCGAACCCACGGGGATACGCTGGTTAGTGTGAGTAAAAATGCAATCCGACGATCGCAAGTCGATTTGTCGAGCAATGTCGCCGTAAATTCGATCGACCAAATTGCTGTTAGTTGCAGCATCCAAAGCCCGCAGTTGCCCGAGAGCATCTTCGGCTGTCGCGGCGGCAAAAATTGCGGAACAGGCTTCTTGCGGCATTCCAGCTCGAGCACAGTAAGCTGTCAGAATTTCCCTGCGCCCGTCAGCGAGGTGGTGGTGAGTATGAAAAATCCCCGCCGCCAATTTCATCAATTTACCGTGATAGCCAAACAGCAAGATCGATCGCACGCCCTGACATCCAGCCTCTACCAGAAGCGGGCCCAGCCAGTTAGCGGTTTTCACCAGCCGCTGCGGATTGACGCCCAGTTGTCGCGCCAAATCCAACCCGTTTTCACCGATGCAGAAAACTAAACAGTCAAACAGTTCGGCTTTTTGTTGCAGTTGTTCGCGGTAAACTTCCAACTGTCCGGGGGCGCTCAGCGGTTGAGAAATGCCAGTTGTACCCAGCAGCGAAAGTCCTTCTACGACGCCGAAAGCTTCGTTAGAAGTGCGGGTGGCCAGTTGGCGCCCTGACGGCAGAATCAGGGTGACGGTGATTTTTTCTCCCGGTGCGAGTTGTCGCCCCAGATTCGTGAGCAGCAGCCGCATCGCATAATCATAGATCGCCGCTCCACCACCTACTTTGTGATGTCCAATTCCCTCGCCCCCAACAATCGCGATTTGCTCTCCCTCGCACCCGCGAACCAATTCCACCATTGCCCACACGGGGGTATGGCGAGTCAGATCCAGGTTGTCCCCCGGCTCTGAGCGAGTCACGCCTAAAGCGGTATCAGTTTTGAGCACCGACGCCTGTTCGATCGCAATTTCTGCCGTGATTGGCGGCAAGAGTAAATCCACTGATACGCTATCTACACACTTAGTAGCATCACGCAAGCACCGCAGTGCTGCAAGTGCTGCGGCACAGGCAAATACTGGCAGTGTATACCCGGATAAAGGTTGAGTTTTTGTCACGAAAATTCAAGAATCCGTAAATTTGCCGGCGATCGACATCACGCACTAGCAGTGATACCCCTTAAGCATTTAAGCTTAATTCTAGGGTTTGCTATTATTATCAGTTAACGTGATTTTTGTCAAGTGATATTTTGTCTTGTCAGTTGCCCTGAAGCAAGGAACAGTTTTTTTAGAAGTGCGATCAGCAACTCGATCGTATTTCATTCTATAGATTTAGCTAGCTGTAAAGGTTTGAGAGCCCAATGGAGGAGATCTCGCGAAATTTGTTTTGGCCCTTGGGGCGACTTGTTTGAGGGGGAATTCGAGCAATTTTTGGCCCTTGCGAAATGCTGCGATCGCTTCCTTGTTAAGCCCTAAAACCTACTTTTTTATAATCCGCAAATTAATATCTCCCAAGCGGTTGATGCCCCAGCGAGCGCTTGTCATCTATATTTATAACAATTACCCGGAAGTGCCAGTCTAGCTTTCAAGCTAACATCTTGAAAGCGTGGCTGGTTTTATCTTATCAACAGGCTAGCTCAGCAATTATCCCCAGAAAATTAAATTGTATTGACGCCAGCGCGTGAAAAATAATTTAATCCCCAGCAAGCCCAAGACCTTTACAAAGCAAGGATTTTGCAATTCTTTAATCTTTAATCTAAAATCCTATGACTATGGTTGAACCAGTTGCAGAGTTAATTGAGCCTCTATCTCTTCAGGCTCCTGAAATACTAGAAAAGACAAGATCTCAACTCGTTCTACCTTCAAAAACAGCCCTCAAAATTCCCAAACAAGACATTCGACCGACCCTGAAAGCCTCAACTATAGACGGCGTTTTTGCCACTGTCTTCGAGTCGGCGACAGGCGGCGTGCTCCTCAGCAACTTCTTGCTGCAACTCGGCGCTAGCAGTGTGGAAATAGGTATATTATCCGCTATTCCGATGGTGGTAAATTTCTTGCAACCATTAGGAGCCTACATCGCAGACCGTACAACCAGCCGCCACTGGTACAACCTAGGGATATTCGGCTTGTCGCGGCTGCTGTGGCTGATGCTGGTGGTGGCAATTTTTTGGGGATCTGCTCGCGCTGACCTTCATCAACTGCTGGAGTGGACGCTGGTGACTGTCTTCGCAGCTAGCGTGCTGGGAGCTTTTGCTAGTGCTAACTGGTTTAGTTGGATGGCGGCCGTGGTTCCTCACCGCTTGCGGGGACGCTATTTTGGCTTTCGCAACAGTGCTACCAGCTTAATTACTTTGCTGGGAGTGCCGTTGATGGGATTTTGCGTGTCAACTTGGGGCACCGATCCAATTTCGGGCTACGGTGTTGTTTTATTTTTGGGAGTTTTGGCGGGACTGATTAGTTTGGGATGTCAATTCTGGATGGTCGATGTGAATCCGCAGGTATACGGAAAAGATGCAGAGACCGATCGACTCCCAGAGAAAAAAGAAAACTATGTAACAGATTTTGTACCTTCTGTGCTGAAAGATTCTAATTTCTTAATATTTATCCTTTACTTTAGCGTGTGGACGTTTGCAGTTAATCTCAGCGCGCCTTTTTTTAATGTCTACCTGCTGAAAGATTTAAGCTTGGATGTGAGTTTGGTAACGGTTTACAGCAGTTTGAGTTCGGGAGCAAATCTGCTGCTGCTGATGTTTTGGGGCAAGTTGGCCGATCGCTGGGGAAATCGCCCCTTGCTAATTGCTGTTGGACTGGTGGTGGCTGTAACGCCTTTGCTGTGGTTGGGTACGGGCAATTACCCGTTTGCGGTGTGGGTGTGGCTGCCGCTGCTGCACTTGCTGGGAGGAACGACTTTAGGGGCGATCGCCCTTTGTACTAACAATATTCAAATGGAGATAGCGCCGATCGAGCAACCTTCGACTTATTTTGCGATCGCCGCAGCAGTTTCGGGAGTAGCTGGGGCTTTGGGAACTACCGCCGGCGGCTTTCTTGCCGAACTTCCGGGCATGAGTTTGGGGGCACTGTTTGCCCTTTCGGCTGCTGTGCGGCTGCTGGGATTGCTGCCGTTGATTTTGGTGCGAGAACCCCGCAGTGTGTCGCTGAGGTCGATCGTCCCGAGTTTTGTATTTTTGCAACTTAAACGATTAACGGCCAACGATTAACCGTTAAAAGTTAATTGTTGACCGTTGAAAAGCTTTTTTTGATCTTTCAGCATAGGTGCTGATCAAGAAAAAATTACTTTTGATTATTAACTAGCAATTAACTAATAACTGGGTTTGTCCCCAATTATTAATTACTTGCTAGCAATTGACTGTTGACTAATTACCAATGACCGATCGCCAATAGATTAAGCTTGACGCGAGTAGTATTCCACCACTAGCAGTTCGTTAATCTGAAGAGCAATCCACTCACGTTCGACAATGCCGTTAACTTTGCCAACCATTTTTTGCTTATCAAATTCCAAGTGACTGGGCAAGTTAGCCAAGCCTGGGTCTTTGAGATTAGCTTCAACCATTGTGCGCGATCGCTCTTTATTTTTCACTGCAATCACTTCACCAGGCTTGCACTGATAGCTGGCGATGTTCACTTCACGATCGTTCACAGTTATATGACCGTGATTTACCAATTGTCTAGCGGACGGAATGGTTGGAGCCATTCCCATCCGAAACACAGTATTGTCCAAGCGCATTTCCAAGAATTGCAGTAACACTTGACCTGTGGAGCCGGTGACACGGCGGGCTTTGCGGACGTAACGGAGCAATTGGCGTTCCGTCACACCGTAATTGAAACGGAGTTTTTGCTTTTCTTGCAAGCGAACCGCGTACTCAGAGAGTTTTTTGCGGTTTTGACCATGCTGCCCAGGCGGATAATCCCGTCTGGGAGTTTTGCGGGTTAGACCCGGCAACTCTTTCAGGCGACGGACGATTCTTAATCGGGGGCCTCGATATCGAGACATTTATTTTCCTCTCTAATTTCTGTATGCAATTTTATGCAGACTCTATATTATATGTTTGTAACGGTCAAAATTCCAACAAATATCAATAAAAAATATCGATCGACCGCAGCGCGATCCAGAATGTGCGGTAAATTTTGAAGTAAAAGCCGATCGCGCGATCGACCCAACCAGCCCAAAAAACTCACAAATCGAGCTGCCATGCACAACCGCAATTTTTTCCGCACTGCTACCCCAAAGCCAGCACCGCGCTGGATGTTGGCTCTCGGCACTCCCCTAGTAGCGCTGAGTTTGTTAGCAGCAGCCCTGCCAATCTCGCCAGCATCAGCCATCACTCTGAGATTCCCTCGCACTCAAAATCCCTATCGCGTCTGTGCTAAGGAATTAATCGAAGCCGGAGTCGGGGCCGAGGCAGCAGCAGCAGCTTGTGCCGACGCGCTCCACCCCCGGGACATATCTAGATGCGCCCTGCAAATCAACCGCAAAACCAATATTTCTGGCCTCGAAGCGCTCTCTAGCTGTCGGCAGGTGAGGCGCCCCGACGAATTGACGACTTGCGTAGTGAACATTAATAGCAAAACTAAAACTCAACCTGCTGCTGCTCTGTTAGTGCTTGATGGGTGCCGCCGCAGTTTATTACCAGAACGGTTTGCTGAATGCGTCGTCGGGTTGAGCGGCAGGCTCGACTTTCCCACGGACAGGTTAGTTGCCACTTGTCTCGACCCCAGGGACAGAGTGAGCCAGTTGGACGGGCGTCCTGCACCGACGCCTCCTGCGGAGCTAATTTCACCGCCTTCGCGGCTCAATTAATCACTGTTGACTGTTGACTGTTAACTGTTGACTGTTGACTGTTAACTGTTAACTGTTGACTGTTGACTGTTGACTGTTGAGTAAGCGGTAAGGTGCGCAGTGCGCACCCTACATAAGTCGGTTCTGCCTAAGTCTTGTGATTGTTACCAATCACCAATAACCAATAACCAATAACCAATAACCAATAACCAATAACCAATAACAACTAACCAATAACCAATAACAACTAACCAATAACCAATAAAATGTCAGAAATGTTTGCTCAAATTACAGTAGAAGAATTAGGTCGCTACTTAGCAAAAACCAATGCTGAGAAATTGCAGCTTGTGGATGTGCGGGAACCTTACGAAATTGAACTCGCGGCGCTACCGGGATTTGCAGTTTTTCCGCTGAGCGAATTTGCTGAATGGTCTGGTGAAATTGACGATCGACTAAACCGCGACACAGAAACCCTAGTGCTGTGCCACCACGGAGTGCGATCGGCTCAAATGTGCCAGTGGTTGAGCGATCGAGGATTTACCAACGTTAAAAATATCGTTGGCGGCATCGATGCTTACTCAATGGTGGTCGATCGCACCATTCCCCGCTATTAATCCGATGTCCGCTCCAACTACCACTCGCGTTCGAGCGGACATGATATGAATCCTAATTCACCGCAGCAAATCGAAAATTTAAGAGGGTGCTCATAGTCAGCCTATCGCGCCCGTGCCTTTTCGAGTCGTAAAGAGCCTCATCAGCCGCCAGTACCAGCGTTGCTGCATCATTATCCGGGCCCGGAACAACGCTGGCAATTCCCAAACTAATTGTCACCACAGAATTAGGCAAACATTCAACACTCTCCGGCTTAAAAACAATATTCAAAGCTTTAATTTTCGATCTAACGTGTTCGGCAACCAGCAGAGCGCCCGCCGCATCAGTTTGAGGTAAAATCACGGCAAACTCCTCGCCACCGTAGCGAGCGGCTACATCAGCGGGACGATCGAGCGATCGGCGAATTGCTTGAGCGACTGATCGCAAACAACTATCTCCAGCTTGATGTCCATAGGTATCGTTATAAATTTTGAAATAATCGATATCGCACAAAATCAAAGATATCGGAGACCCGTCACGAGCCATATGTTTCCATTCCGCTCGCAAGCAGCTATCAAAATGTCGTCTGTTGCCAATTTGAGTAAGTTCGTCTACATTCACTAAACCTTGCAGCCTTTCATTTTCTTGCTGCAACTCCTCAAAAACAACAGCCGAGAAACCATCTTCGCACAAATTTTGCTCTTGAAAATACAGGCGATATAATTCGCAAGACAAACTACAGTTATTTCCCTCTAATTTGACCAGTCCCATGCTATCTAACTGATAGGCCATTAAAGGTTCGAGGTGAATGCTATTTTTGGCATCGAGAACTTGTTGGAAGGCGGCGGCGAGTTCGGGATTCTGTTGAATCGCGATCGACTGATTTCGCAGGTAGTCGCTATAAATTCCGCTTTGAGTAGGAGCTGCTGTTAATAGTTCTTCTAACTCGGCTCGCCCCAACTCCTCCCCAATCGACAGGCGGTTTTGCTGCAAAATTGTCAGGTGGTAGAGTGCTAAATGCACTAAATAAGGATGCCCGCCTACCATTTGCATTAATTGCTCGATCGGATAGCTATCGCTCCAGTTCAGTCCGTGTCGGCGCGCCAAATCTTGGACTTGTTCGGCCGTGAATTCTGAGAGTTTAATCGGCAATCCTACATTAAATGGAGATTGATTGAGACTCAAAGCAATATAAATTTCTGTCGAGTGAATGACGGCGATGCGGAGTTTTTGCCAGGTTTCGCTAGCGCGAGCTTGCTCGTACCAAAAACGGAGCAGCGGCAGGAATTCTTGAGCAATCTTGGCGCGTTCAAATACTCGGTTTACTTCGTTGAGTACCAAGACAACGGGACTGTCAATTTGTTCGAGCAAATAGTTTTCAAAGTAAAGAGAGCAGCTTACTTTGCTCCCCATATCTTCATCCCAGAATTCATCGAGATTTGGTTCGAGTTTGAGTTGTCGAGCGACATTTACACACAGCCAGCGCAAAAATTTATCTAAAGTAGCAAAAACTGCTTCGTCGGCTTGCTGAAAGTCTACAGTAACTGTGCGGTATCCCCGATCGACCGCCGCGTTAATTATCCGCAGCATCAGCGAACTTTTGCCCATTTTTCGGGGAGCTTTAATGCGAATTAGGCTCCCGGGCTTGCCAATTTCTGCACAAGCTCGGGCTTCGGCGGGCGATCGATCGATATAAAATGGAGAGTCGATCGGTATCGGGCCGCCGGGAAATTCCAGGTGTGCAACCGTTTGGATTAAGTTTGGTGATTTTTCGATTCCTGCCATAGTCCTTCTGCGAAGCGATACCCTGACTGTATCTTACCTTTGTCAGGTTAGGGGGGTAGAGGATCGGTGTCAAAGACTTATTGACAATCCTACAAAATGTAAGTTTTTCGGGACTTCCCACGACTGACTTTGCTATAGTAGTGTGACTTTACCCAATGTCAAACCCTGCTTCAACACTTCTCCAGACCGACAAAAATTCGACGGCGGCCCAGACGCGATGATTCTTGGCCTCTAGCTGAAAAGTCAGTCGTCTGTCGCCGATGTCAAACAGGATTCGCCACTATCAAAGGAGAAATAATCATTGTCACGCCGCTACCTGTTTACCTCTGAATCCGTCACTGAAGGGCATCCCGATAAAATCTGCGATCAAATTTCAGATACGATTTTAGATGCCTTATTGACTGAAGACCCTACAAGCCGCGTCGCTGCCGAAGTTGTCGTCAACACGGGCTTGATGCTGCTGACGGGCGAAATTACTACCAAAGCTCACGTAAATTACATAGAGTTGGCGCGGAAAAAAATAGCCGATATTGGCTACATCCACGCTGACAACGGATTTTCTGCTAATAGCTGCTCGGTGTTGGTGGCTCTTGACTCTCAGTCTCCCGATATCGCCCAAGGGGTGAATACGGCTCATGAAAGTCGGGAACAATCTAGTGAAGAGGAGTTGGATGCGATCGGCGCTGGCGACCAAGGCTTGATGTTCGGCTTTGCTTGCAACGAAACGCCGGAATTGATGCCTCTGCCGATTAGTTTAGCGCACCGGATTTGCCGTCAACTGGCCGCAGTCCGCAAAACTGGTGAATTGCCTTACCTGCGCCCTGACGGCAAAAGCCAAGTTACTGTAAGTTACGAAGACGGGAAACCTGTTGGCATTGATACGATCTTAATTTCTACGCAGCACACTGAGGCGATCGGCGATATCACTGATACAGCCGCGGTTCAAGCCAAGATTAAAGCAGATCTTTGGACTGCTGTTGTCCAACCCGTGTTTGCCGATATTAGCATCAAGCCGGATGCAGAAACTCGCTTCCTTGTCAACCCCACTGGCAAATTTGTTGTCGGCGGGCCTCAAGGAGATTCGGGTTTGACTGGCCGCAAAATTATTGTGGATACCTACGGCGGCTATTCCCGTCACGGCGGTGGTGCTTTTTCGGGAAAAGATCCCACGAAGGTAGACCGCAGCGCGGCTTATGCTTGTCGCTATGTTGCTAAAAATATCGTGGCTGCTGGTTTGGCCGATAAGTGCGAAGTGCAGTTGAGTTATGCGATCGGCGTGGCGCGCCCTGTGAGCATGATGATCGAAACTTTTGGTACTGGCAAAGTTGATGACGATCGCCTTTTGGAAGTTGTGAAGCAGCATTTTGAACTGCGTCCGGCGGGCATCATTCAGGCATTTAACTTGCAGAATTTGCCTGCCGAAAGAGGCGGCCGTTTCTATCAAGATGTGGCGGCTTACGGTCACTTCGGACGCACTGATTTAGACTTGCCTTGGGAGCAAACTGATAAGGCTGAGCTTTTGAAAGCAGCCTTGAGCCAGCAGTTGTCTGGAGTAGCTAAATAGTAAAATTTCAGGGGCGGGCTCTTCCGCCCACCCCACAAGAAATTTGATTAATTGTGGAACGGGCTTCTAGCCCGTTGCTAAGCGCATTTAAATTACATATTCGGTACGATGCTCAGAGCAACGTATCACTCATTGTTTGATTTTTCACACACAATTTAAATGTAGAACAGCTTAACACCCCACAAGAAATTTGATTAATTGTGGAACGGGCTTCTAGCCCGTTGCTAATCATAAAAAATTGTACAAAATCTGGTAAATCATTAGACTCAATGCCATTTTTAGAGCCATTCCAGTCAGTGATTAGCCGTTTCAAATCTTTATTAAAACAGCAGTTTGCGGTTCCAGTCAACGCAAAAAATCTACTAACGCCAACCACCTTTGAGCCTAACAATCCAGGAATTCGCGGCGTTTGGATACCCAGCACCGACTGCAAAGTTCTAACTTCAAAACAGCGGATTGCTGAAGCAATGAACTTTCTGGCAGATACGGGATTTAATACAGTTTTTCCTGTAGTTTGGAACCGAGGTTTCACTGCTTATCCTTCTCAAATTATGCGCGAA
Source organism: Microcoleus sp. A006_D1 (assembly GCF_036702805.1). NCBI lineage: Bacteria > Bacillati > Cyanobacteriota > Cyanophyceae > Oscillatoriales > Microcoleaceae > Microcoleus > Microcoleus sp. A006_D1. Next base: position 28,859 of record NZ_JAUBVZ010000002.1, on the reverse strand, counting down.
CAATTTGGGGCGGAAATTGACGCGCGCTATCAAGGGCGCGACCCTTTGGCAGAATTAATTGTTGAGGCTAATAGAGTTGGTTTAAAAGTTATTCCTTGGTTTGAATACGGATTTGTGAGTTCTTACGATCTCAATGGCGGTCATTTGCTGGCAAAAAAACCTGAGTGGGCGGCGTATGATTGTAACGGCAATTTACTTAAGAAAAATAAGTTTGAATGGATGAATTCTCTTGACCCGGAAGTGCAAGATTTTTTGCTGGGGTTGATGCTGGAAGTTGCTAGGAATTATCCGGTAAATGGGGTTCAAGGAGACGATCGCATTGCACTACCCTGTGAAGGCGGTTATGACGAAAAAACCGTTAAACGCTACCGCCAAGAGTGCGGGATAGAACCGCCGCAGAATCCGAGAGAGGGACATTGGCTGCACTGGCGCGCCGATCTGATTACTGAGTTTGTGGCGCGATTGTACCGAGAATTGAAGGCGATTAGTCCTGATTTGTTGCTGTCGATGTCGCCGAGTCCTTATGAATGGGGACTGGTGGAATATTTGCAAGATTCTAAGTCTTGGGTTGACAGAAAGTTGGTCGATATGCTTCACCCGCAGTTTTACCGCCGCGATTTTAACGGTTATAAACAATTGGTCGATCGACTGATTGGAGAACAACTCAGCGGCGAGCAATTACAGTGCGTGTCGCCCGGTGTTTTGTTGGCGAATCGAGGCAGTAAGTATAGCATGAATCCAGAGCTGTTGTTGCAAGTAATTGCTTACAACCGCCAGAGAGGTATTCAAGGAGAAGTGCTATTTTTTTACGAAGGTTTGCGAGATAACGGTAACGCTTTGGCGGAGGTTTTGAAAAATGGGCCCTACGCTTGTTGACAGACTGTATCAAATCCGCGTGTTTCCGGTTCGCTGCGTTCAACCGAGCCGCTCAATATTTGAAGCCAATCTGGTATAAAATGATCTAGGGAAGCTCGCCTAGTTAAGAGCGCAGGGATGCCAAGCAGCAAGCGCTACTAATTGTTAAGCCTCGCGCCCCAAAAAAACAGATAAGGAATCATTAGGGAGTTATAACAATAGTGGAATCAGAGATATTTTATCAGGGGTGCATCTTTTTTTTAGAAGTTGAGTGTTGTAGGCGCCGCCGTATTTTTTTAAAGACCGCTAATTTAAAAGAGCTATCTCACGCGATCGCCAAAATATGAGGATAAATCAATGAACTCAGCAGCAACCCTCATCCAAGAGCTACCAGAACTCAGCGACGATCAATTTAACCAAAAATATTTGAAACAAAAACAAGGGATGCACGCATTGGCGGCAATATTGCCGCAAATAGAACAGCAAAGTCTGGCTTTGCGCGCCATAAAATTAGCCCTAAAAGTAAATTTAAAACTCGGCTCGAAGCTAGCAGGAACGGTAAAGCCAGAATTTCAAACAGCCACACTAAAATTAATCGCAAAAATCAAAACTTCGCCGCTGCGAAAAATTCAACTGCTGGCACTAACTCGTTCCGACATGGCAATTCCGATGCTGGTAAAAGCATTGAACCATAAAGACAGTGCGGTGCGCCTTCATTGCATTCGGGCGATCGGCCTCATTGGTTCGGAAGCGGCAGTAATTGAATTAGCCCGATCGCTCGAATCGGAAGATTCCCAAGTGCAAGCTTGGGCGGCTTGGGCCCTAGGAGAAATCGACTCGAAACCAGCCGCCGCCGCACTGTTCAAAGCCCTCAACCACAAAGCCGCCGGGGTGCGCGCCTGGGCGGTTTGGGCCTTGGGCAAAATTAACCCGAAAACAGCCGTCCCCGCACTACTCAAAGCCCTGAAACATCAAGACTCCGAGGTGCGCTGGCGGGCGGCGGTCAACTGCGGGAAAATCGGCTCTTCTGAAGTAGTTCCCGGGCTGATGAACGCCCTCAGAGATGAAAATCAGATCGTCCGCGCTAGGGCGGCGGCGGCTTTGGGGAAAATCGGGGCGATCGATGCTGTACCCCGGTTAGTAGAATTGCTTCACGATCCCGACTCCTATGCAGTTTCCTTGAGGGCCGCCGAGGCCTTGGGGCAAATCGGCACGGAAACGGCTGTGTCCGGGCTGCTGCAAGCCCTCAACCATGAGGACTCAGATGTGCGCGGCAGTGCAGTTTCTGCCTTGGGGGAAATTTGCAGCGAGGTGGCTGCGGTGGCGGTAATGCGATCGCTCTCGGATCGAGATATTTTCGTGCGCGGCAGGGCGGCGGTTGCCCTCGGGAACATCAATACAGCCGGAGATGCTAACTTGCAAACAATGGTGGCGGCGGGACTGGCGATCGCGCGAGGGGATAGCGAATCCTATGTCAGGTGGAGAGTTGCTGCTGCTTTGGGGCAAATTGGGACAGAGGAGGCCGTAGCAGGTTTGGTGTGGCTGCTGGCGGACGAAACCCCTGGAGTGCGCCAAAAGGCTGTTAAATCTCTGGGTCAAATTGGGTCTCCGGCTGCTGTTTTGGCTCTGGAAGCAGCTTTAAACCGCGAAGTTGCTGACGTTCGCGCCCTGGCTGCACAATACTTGCCGGATGTCCGCGCTGAGGTAAAAACAGTTTATTTTGATTCGGAAGTTGCTGCGGGTTTCTCGGGTGAAAAACTGCCGAAAATCCTGATTGCTTCGGAAGCAGAAGCCGGCGAATACATTATCGATCGCGCTGCGGGACGCCAGCTCAAATACCTGATCTCGATCGGCACTCCCGGCGTGCCCGAACCCAAAAGTTTTCACAAAGTACAAAACCGGCTGCGACTATCGTTTAACGACCTCGAAATCCCCGTTGACGACCCGGATCGCGTCTTGCCTACACTTGATGACGTACTCCAAATTATTGACTTCGCTCAGAAAATGTCGGCGCACCCCGGCAATTTGCTCGTCTGCTGCCAAAGCGGCATCAGCCGTTCTGCGGCTGCGGCTTTGACTGTTTGTGCTGTGCTGACCGGCCGCGGCCAAGAACGGGAAGCTTGGGCTTTGCTGCTCGCCGCCAGACCCCAAGCCCGGCCGAATCGCTGGATGGTGGAATTGGCAGATAGAGCTTTGGATAGAAACGGTAAGTTAGCACTTGCGATCGAATTGACCGCTACAGAGGTCGCAATTGCCAACAGTTGACTCGCAGGAACCCGGTTTCTTTTGGTAAGTCATAAAGTTATACTAAACTTACAGAACTTTGCCTCAGACTTGTCGAAAGCGGGGCAGCGATGCAAAAAGTCGATCGCGCCTGGTGCAGAAGTGCGATCGACTGCCGCATTTATGACATTCTGTGCTAGAAAGTTGTCGGGTGCTCAACACAAACCGTCAAGCAATCGTCGCATTGCTGGCAGCCAAACCCCAAAGCTGATGAATCGGGTGCATTGTCAACAGACAATATCAGCTTTGGGCGAATCACAGGCAAAACACATCAGACAGAAAATTCTGTCTGTAACATTCTATGCGGCAATAATTCGCTGCCGGAATAAATATTTAATTTTTTGCCTGCTGGAGACTTTTACGAGTCGAAAAAGTAATTTGGCAACAGCCATCAACAGCCTAATTATCTATTAGACATCAACCGAATTTAAGTTTCTCCTCAGACTCGATCGGAGTTTCAGATACTTTTTCGCAGATGTCTACTGGAAAACAAACAAGCTTTTCCGTTTGGAGAACTTAAGAGCGTGGTAGATTTCAACAGAATACAGCGGTTGCATATGTCAAAAATTAACTTGTTCAAAAAAACAGGGAACGCAGCAAGTTTATCGGTTGCCGTTTGGGAAGGTAAGAATGAGTTAAATCCAGAGTTAGAACAATTTAACCAGCATAAAAAACCTGTGGTAACGCCAGAGGTTAACCCAAAACAAAGCAATGTAGGTAAACTGATGAGGCTCTTTGTGTCAGAACAAATTTCTTCTGTAGAAACCGCACATCCCAAAGTATCCATCCATGATTTTGTGGAAAGAGCCTCCTTGAAACTCAGCAAAATTTTGCCATCTAACATTGCAGGTTGGCGCATCCATCAAAAAATTGGCGGTGGGTATTTTCTAGCAATAGGAATCGGCTTTATTGGCTCCATGAGCGGACTGGTGATTGCCGACTACCACCAAGGAGAAGGATTAAAACAACTCAATGATGCTCACGCACAAGCGCAATTGCTCGGCAACTTTAAAGATGCAGCGCTGGCTGCACAATTGCAGGGAGCACAGCTAGATTCTTTTGTAGATAATGCTGCCAAGCTGCGACTGCAAGAAAAACAGTTTTCCCAGAGTATTCTCAAGGCAAAAAACTTGCGGTTTCGCATCGAAAAGTTTGCTGATAGCCAACCCGCTTGGCTGGTCGCAAAGCCGGAAGTTCTCAAAAGTTTACTGCAAGATTGCACGGAAGATTTAGAATCCTACGCCGATAATCTCAAATCAACTTTGCAGAAAATCCAGCAATCGCAACTGTCGCCTCGGGAGATAGAGTCGGCCCGAAAAATGTTGGCTACAGAAAGCGGAGAAGGTGCAAAAGTGCTCGACAGCCACCTTGAGGAATTGAGCAAAGTCCTCGATATTGCCCAGCAGCAAGAGCGGCAAGGCGGTGTAGTGATGGAGAATGCCCAAGGAATCGAAAAGGGCATCATCATGATTAGTATGCTGCTTTCGGTAGCGATCGCCGGAATTGTGGCTTACCGTACCAGTCGGGCGATCGCCAAACCAGTCATCAGCGTCACCCAGGTAGCCGAACAAGTAGCCTCCGAGTCGAATTTTGATTTGCGAGCACCCGTCACCGGACAAGATGAAATAGGCTCATTAGCTGTGTCTCTCAATCACTTGATCCAGCGAGTTTCAGAACATACAAAAGAATTGGAACAAGCTAAGGAAGAAGCCTTAGCGGCTAGCACTGCTAAAAGCCAGTTTGTCGCCAATATGAGCCACGAGTTGCGGACGCCTTTAAACGCGATTATCGGCTACAGTCAACTACTGTTAGAAGACGCTAGGGATTTCGGATACAAAGATTTTGTTGATGACTTAGATAAGATTGAAAATGCTGGTACGCACTTACTATCTTTGGTTAACGATATCCTCGATTTGTCTAAAATTCAAGCTGGGGGGATGAAACTCAACATCGGAGAATTTGACATCACATCCCTGGTAGAGAATGTGGCGATTGCGATGAAATTGTCGGTAGAAAAGAATGGCAACGTTTTAGAAATAGAGTGCGATCATCAAACTGTCCGCACAATGCACGCAGATTTGGCAAAAGTGCAGAAAGTGCTGCAACATCTGCTGAACAATGCTGCTAAGTTTACCAAAAACGGCAGGATAAAAATCAGCGTCAGCCGCATTGAGGGCATTGGAGAATCGAATGCAGCTAAGCTGTCGGATGTTGACAATTCAATGGCTGCGGGCTGCACGAAATCGAGTTCGATTGCTTGTCCAGTTGCTCATGTCGAAGCATCTGATTGGATTTGCTTTCGAGTTAAAGATACCGGGATTGGGATGTCTGAGGAACAGCAGCACCAATTGTTTGAAGCCTTCGCGCAAGCTGATTGTTCGGCGACGCGCCAGTACGGCGGCACTGGATTGGGGCTGACAATTAGCCGCCACTACTGTCAGATGATGGGCGGGGAAATTTTGGTGGAAAGTGAGGAGGGAAAAGGGTCTGTTTTCACTGTCCGCATACCCGCCGGAAATAGTTAATCTCAAATGCCGCGATGTTGGTTTACTCATTCCCGGGCTTTTCCTGGGAATGGGTTTGGGCGCGATCGGGCTAACTCAAACTCAGATTAATTTTCGATTATTTAGGAGGCTCGGCGCGCGCGGTTTTTGATATAGTATGGAACGAAACCCAACGCCTTTGATTTTACAAAATAACATAAAACAGCTTTTGAGATCTATGAATTTTATCACGTTGAAATTGATCTGATTTAAACCGCCATGTCTCTTGATACAAATCTTCCGATGATAATTGTATGTCTTCTGTATGGTATCCATTTTGATTCCAAAACTTAAAAAACTGTTGAATTCTATTTTTTAAATCCGTAGGACTAACACAAAGAAAATAATTAATTCCTGACTGACTTTTCTTAATAGTATTAGCTAAGTTATTGATTTCAAATCCTGTAACATCTAATATATTTGAAAATATATGTAATTTAATAGTTGTGTTTGATGTTGACAAATCATCTATATTTAAATATTGAAGCTGTTTATCGATCGATCTAATCTCTAGATTATCAGAATCTAAACGCAAATGATTAATATGTAGAATGCCACGACTTAAAGCTATTTTGGAAGGTTCAATTAATGTGATCTGATCTATTTTTATACCAGATAAATTCTTCTTTCTTAGATAATCAAGCAAGCAAGTTGTTCCTAATGCTTGTCCACATCCATAATCAATTATCTCTATATTTAGATATGTTTGGGATTGAGTTAAATCACTAAATAATTTGTCTAATAAATACAATAGTTTATAGTAATGAGAACCACCATAAAAAGCAAAGTAAGCCAAAAGAGTATTTTCTTCAGCTAAAATGTTGAAGCCATGTGCTAGTTTAGCCCAATAATCTCCCCAATTGTTGCGCGGTATTTGAGAGCGAAAAGTCTCGATATTATACTCATATATTGACCAAATATCTTTTGAGATGAACAATAAATTTTGTGCATATAAAGTATTTATTTCTTGAAGATTTCTACTCTTCTTGATAATTTTATATTTGGGTTCCTTGATTTTTCCTAAAACAGGAATACTTTCTTTTTCTATCGTTATTCCTGACTGGTTTTGATCGTTAAGTAATTGTAAAATTTGTCTTTCTTGACTTTTGAGATCGACAATTACAGTTTCCAGATTGTCTCGCTGTGTATTTAGAGAGTTAATCTCTTCTTTAAGCTGCTCAATTTTTAGAAGGATTGAGTTGTATTCTGCTTCAATCGTTATTTTTAATTTAGTTTTGCTATCAATTACTCGTACAAGTTTTTGGTTTTGATTTTTCCGATCTAAAATCTGATTTTCAATGCTTTTTAAGTTTTCGGTATGGCTGCGGAGCTGTTTAAGTTCTAGTTCAGTTTTTTTGCTTAAAACCAACGCACTACCCAGCGTGCTAATTGTCGCTATACCACCGATGACAGCACTTTTCGTAACATTTTTATCTACTACTATACCTAAACTAAAAGCAATACTAAAACTTAATGTACCTAATAAAAATAAATTTTTCATAACTCCATCACCTATGATTTAATAATTTAAAGGATATTCATGATATTTTGTTTGAGTTGATCAAACTGGTTTGATAACTCTAAAAGTTAAATTGATTCTGCGATCGAGCAATTTATAATTTTTGGGTATCTGATGTTGCCAGTAGTGCTGGGTTTCACCTTTCATCAACAGCAAACTACCGTTGGGTAAATCAATATCAACTTTATCTTTTTTTGATATTTTATGCTTTAAGGAAAATCGGCGAGTCGCCCCAAAGCTAACTGAAGCTATAATAGGATTTTTTCCTAATTCTGGCTCGTCATCACTATGCCAGGAGACGCTATCTTTCCCATCACGATATAGATTGATCAGAACGCTATTAAAAGTAACTTCTGATATCTCTTCAACCTTTGATTTTATTGATTTTAGTGTGGAATTCCAAGGTTCTGGATGCTGTTCTATACCGGAATAGGTATAGGATTTACCTTCATCTCCATACCAAGCTGTTAGTCTGGGTAAGGGCATTGTTTTTCCAAATAAATGAATGATATCTTGTTTCCATTTAACACTATCATTTAAATCTAAAAACAATTGGTCGCTTTCTGTGCTGCTAAATAAAAATGGATAGAGTATAACTTCTCCATCATTTTTAATCAAGACTTCTTTTTGCATACTTTTTTATAAAAATAGATTACTGCTATCTAGCCGATCGTCCCAAAGTCTAAGCTGATGATACATAATTTCATGAACTCGCATTAAGGAGTGTGCAATAGTGATTTTACATAATTTTTATGAGTATAGCATAGACCGACCTCAAAATCTAGTGGCAACTCCTAGACTGGGACAAACACCCTATGCTCATTTTCTACGAATACCTCACCTTCGCCGCTACCCAAGGTTTGAGCTAAACTTTTCAAGAGTGCGCCCGCTGAGTGAATCGCTGAAAATAATAAATTTCAACCCTTTTAGTCTGCTCACCCTACGACTATTCACCGTAATGATACTTACAACTGGCGATCGCAATTTCGACCTCCGTCACTCGGTAAACTAAACGATGTTCATTATCGATGCGCCCTTACCTAGACACTTAACTCGTATTTCAGAGGTTCAGGTTTACCCAATCCTTCAAAGGGCGATCTATATCTTTAATCAGTTCAACAATTTTACGATAAATCTTTTTGTCCAATTTCGCCCATTCGTTAAAATCTGCAAAAGCCGAGGATTCAAAAACAATTCTTCTGCTCATTCCAAATCCTGTAAGTTAACTTCAACTAAATTTTGACCATTTTTAACATTTTCAACTGCTCTAAAAAGTCGATTCTTGTTGATGCCTGAATTTAAAAAATATTCGGTTTCATCAAATTCAGTAACAATAATTTCAATCTCTTTATATCCAAAAATCTCTTTGATTTTTTCTAAGAAATTGCGATCGAGTTCGCTAGCTTTTAAACGATAAACTGTTGACATCATTTTTACCTATTTTTGATTCTGATAATTATATAGTAGCGCCTAAGCTGTTAAGCACTTTTCCGTAGCGCCTCGGAACAAAAATCGCCTCATAGGATGGGTTAAGGGAACGAAACCTAATACCCGCCGATTCTTTAAATAATTATGGCACAATCTGCCTTATTGCCGAATCACCCCATCCGATCATTCTCACCTTCTCCCCCCAAAACCCGCACCTGAGCCAAAATATGATTATTTGGCTGCAACATACTATCTTAGAGACTTGAAGCCATACTCAACCCAAAAAAATGAGGTAAAATATACAAAAACCCTAAGCGTAACGAAAAATGACTCCAGCTAACTATCAACTTTACCTCAACTTTGAGCAAATTTTAGCCTTGGTCAAACAACTGCCATATCCCGAAAAATTGCAATTAAGTCAAGAGCTTGAAAAAGAAACATTAAACAATAAATTAACAGCACTTTTAGAGTCATTCAAAACCGATGAACTCTCCTTAGAAACTATTGAGCAAGAAGTAGAAGCAGTTAGAAGCAAAATTCATGCCAGAAACACAACCAATTAAAGTAATTATCGACACTAATCTTTGGATTAGCTTTCTGATTGGCAAACAATTAGTCAATCTCAAAGAATTAATGGTAAATCAAACCATCCAAGTTGTATTTTGCGAGCAACTTTTAGAAGAAATCAGTCTTGTTACCCAAAGACCTAAATTGCAAAAATATTTTTCCGCAACGAAAGTTCGGGAATTGATTGAATTATTGAAAATAATTGGTTTATGTATAGAAATAACCTCAGAAGTTTCTATTTGTAGAGATGCCAAAGATAATTATTTATTGGCTTTAGCTAAAGATAGTCAAGCTAATTTTTTGATTACGGGCGATGGAGATTTATTAACTTTGACGAGTTTTGAAGGTACACAAATTTTAACTTATCAAGATTTTTTAACCAAAATCTAGTAGATATTTACTCGTCACCAGTTATCATTAAAAGTTGCAGAACCCCGCGCCGGACACGGCATTGCCGTGTCGCTACGGATATCGATCGCAATTTAGCCAACAATCAAGGCAAAGCCGATCGATTTTGTGGTTCTATCTATTCATTTTCCCACAGCAGCAGGCTGCTTGCGGTTACGCACTTCCAGATAAATCAACAAAGCATTAACATCAGCCGGATTCACCCCGCCAATTCTCGCCGCTTGGCCAATAGTCAACGGCCTGATTTTAGTCAACTTCTCGCGCGACTCCTTCGAGAGAGTTGTAATTGTCATATAATCCAAATCCGCAGGCAATTGGCGGCGTTCGTGTTTGGCAATATCATCGATTTGATTTTGCTGTCTTTGCAAATAACCGGAATATTTGATGTCGATTTCTGCACCATCTTTCTCAGCTAATTTTAGGCTCGCATTGCCTAAATTGTGCCGTTCCAAATCCACATAGTGAAAACCTGGACGGCGGAGCAAATCAGCCAGAGTTATTGAACCTTTAATCGATTGTTGAGTGTCAGCAAAAATTGCTTTACCAAGCTCTTCATGTTCTTTGACGCGAGTCGAGTACAAACGGGCTTTTTCTGCCACAATATTAGCTTGTTTTCGCTCAAATAACTCCCAGCGCCGATCGCCAATCAAGCCAATTTCCCGTCCCAGCGGAGTCAAGCGTTGGTCAGCATTGTCCGATCGCAATAATAACCGGTATTCCGATCGCGAAGTCAGCATCCGGTAAGGTTCCCGCAAATCCTTCGTACACAAATCATCAATCAAAGTACCGATATAACTTTGCTCGCGGGCAAACACAATCATCTCTTGATTTTTCGCAAACCTAGCCGCATTAATCCCCGCCACAATCCCCTGTGCAGCCGCCTCCTCATATCCAGTTGTACCGTTCACCTGACCCGCGCAAAACAGCCCTTCAATCTTCTTAGTCATCAGCGTTGGATAGCACTGAGTAGCCGGCAAATAATCGTACTCCACAGCATAAGCAGGGCGCATCATCTCGCACTTTTCCAAACCCGGAAGAGTCCGCAGCATTTCCAGTTGCAAACTTTCCGGCAAACCAGTCGAAAATCCTTGAATGTAAAGTTCAGGAATATCCCTACCTTCCGGTTCAATAAAAATCTGGTGACTTTCCTTATCTGCAAACCGCACGATTTTATCTTCAATACTCGGACAATAGCGCGGCCCCTTCGCATCAACCCAGCCACCGTAAACCGGAGAAAGGTGCAAGTTGTCTCTAATTAATTGGTGAGTTGCGGGCGTGGTTCGAGTTAAATAGCAGGGCATTTGTTCCCGTTCCACCCAAACTTCTGGATCGAAACTAAACCAGCGAACATCTGCATCTCCCGGCTGCGGTTCCAGGTTGGTGTAATCGAGGGTGCGCTTGTCAACTCTTGCCGGAGTTCCTGTTTTCAATCGCCCGGTTTCAAAGCCCAAACGGTTGAGAGTTTCTGTCAAACCGACGGCGGCAAATTCTCCGGCACGTCCGGCGGGCATCGACTTGTTGCCTACCCAAATTGTGCCGCCTAAAAAAGTTCCGGTAGTCAGAATTACGGCTTTGCATTCAAAGGCTACGCCGAAGTATGTTTCAACGCCGATTACTTCTTCGTTTTTGCCCAAAACTAAGTCTGTAACCATCGCTTCGCGGATGGTCAAATTCTCTTGGTTTTCGACAATATTGTTCATGACGGCGGCGTATTCCCGCTTGTCGGTTTGTGCTCTCAGCGCCCAAACTGCGGGGCCTCGCGAAGAGTTGAGGATGCGTTTTTGTAGGTAGGTGCGATCGGCCATTTTGCCAATTTCTCCACCTAGGGCATCGACTTCGTTGGTAAGTTGAGTTTTAGCGGGGCCACCGACGGCTGGGTTGCAGGGTTGCCACGCGATTTTGTCGAGGTTGAGGGTGAGTAAAAGGGTGCGACATCCGAGGCGAGATGTGGCGAGGGCGGCTTCGCAGCCTGAGTGTCCGGCACCTACTACGATGATGTCGAAACTGTCTTGGAATTGTACTGGGGTTTGTGCGGTCATGGCTAATTTAGGGGAAGCGCAGGCGACAGACAGGATTTTCGTCTCTATCTTTAGTTTAATCTAAGTTTAAGGTTCAAAGATACTTATAATAATGTAGCATTTATATTCAAAAGGTTGCTACAAGGCGATATGACAATTCTATTTTATGTAGATGAGGGTGGCACTACCTGGAACGATAAACAGACAAATTTATTTTTTTTAGCTAGCTTTGCGATCCATGTCCAGGACTGGTCACAAATGGAGAGAGAAGTTTCAGCACTTAAAAAGGAGCTATTGAGTCGAAGGGAACCAGAAGACTGGGAACTTAAGGGGCGTGATATTTGGCAAGGGCTGGGTTCATTTAAGAATTGCAAACAGGAAATTCGCCTTGGATATTTTAAGAAAATTTCCCAAACTCTGAATCAGTTACCTTGCCATATATTTGCTGTTCAAGTGAATAAAAAAAGATTGCAGGAAACCCGGGGAGATATAAAAGATGACATTGACTTGTATCGCTTAAGTTTTAATCAACTATTAGAGCAGCTAGATGATTATTTAAAGCAATATAACGAAACTGGAATATTACTTATGGATTCGCGATCGGCTCATCATACCAGCATTCAGGATGACAGATTGATCAGAGTGTATCGAGATTGGAAGTCACAAAAAGAATCTTCTAACTTTGTGGAATTACCTTTATTTGGGGTCTCAAACTTTTACACGGGTTTACAGATAGCAGATTATGTGGTGTATTTGAACGATCGTAGTTCAAAGGAATCAGAGACAGCCCGTGGCAATGCCGAATTGGAGGAAGCATTCAATCTACTTGAGCCGAAAATGCAGTTGGTTAAAATTCCTATTCTCCAGCATAAAATCCACTTTGAAGACCGCTCAAATGAAGGGTAAGTTTAAATGCGAATCCACGACTATTATAGTCGTGGATTTCGCCCTTACTGAGTGTTCAAAAGAACAATCTACGCCTTGGCAGGGCGTTGTTTTGTCTGTTATTAAATGTTCAAGTGTTTCAGCTTGACAGGCGCACGGGATCTCAACCGTACCATAACTCCCCGTGCAGTTCGGGGCACCTTGTCTTTGATAGGCGCACGGCATTGCAACCGCGCCATACCTCCCCGTGCAGTTCGGGGCACCTATCATTTAATATCAGTATATAGTATAATAAAAGGTTTTGTCAAATATCGAACTGTCATAATTGAGGTAAACTAATCCAGATCTCAGCCATGCGATCGCCCGCAACATCCCCCCCCAAAATCCAGCACAATCGATCGCCCTCAACACAACCATCTGCGCTATAACAAAAAATAATTAACAACCGTACACAGCAAATGAAATATTTCTTCTTATCCGACGGCTGGAAAGTGGGGCGCGTCTGGGGAGTTGGCGGCGAGTGGACAGTAGCAGGCTGGAGACGCCAGCCGGACATCCAACAGCTCAACCTCTCTCTTTGCGATCGCAACGAAAAAATGTGGCTCTACCGCGTCGAAGACGCCGTACTCATGGTAGAAGTCCAACCCTCAGCCCCCCCAGATCCCGCAGATCCCGCAAAAAATATCGGTAGCGTCACGCTTACCAGACTGATCGATGCCGAGCAAGTCCTCGAACGCCTTGGGACGATCGCCACCCGCTGCGAAATCGACCACCCACAATTAATGTAAGGCCGAACATATTGCAATCGGTTCTAACACTCGATACACTTCTTTAAATAACTTTCATTTTTATACCTCCACCTGTGAAGGTAGAAAGGATTCGGCAAAAGGCAGAATTTAAAGCCCGCAGGTAACTGCACGGGATTGAGAATCTGATTTTTCCGTCAAAATAGACATCATCACTTACACCTTGGAGAACCGCAGTCAATGGGACTACCCTGGTATCGCGTACACACAGTCGTCTTAAATGACCCAGGTCGATTGATTTCTGTACATTTAATGCACACTGCCCTCGTGGCAGGTTGGGCCGGCTCAATGGCCCTTTACGAACTAGCAGTTTTCGATCCCACAGACCCAGTTCTGAACCCGATGTGGCGTCAAGGGATGTTCGTACTACCCTTCATGACCCGCTTAGGAGTTACGGGTTCTTGGGGCGGTTGGAGCATCACCGGCGAAGGTAACGTCGATCCTGGCTTCTGGTCTTTTGAAGGCGTCGCCGTCGCTCACATCATCCTCTCCGGTTTGCTGTTCTTAGCAGCAGTCTGGCACTGGGTATTCTGGGACTTAGAACTTTTCCGAGATCCTCGCACCGGCGAACCAGCCCTCGATTTGCCAAAAATGTTTGGCATTCACTTGTTTCTCTCCGGCTTGCTTTGCTTCGGCTTCGGCGCATTTCACCTTTCCGGACTTTTTGGCCCGGGAATGTGGGTTTCCGACCCCTACGGCCTGACCGGTCACGTCCAACCAGTGGCACCTTCTTGGGGCCCTGAAGGCTTCGATCCGTTCAATCCGGGTGGCATCGTGGCTCACCACATTGCAGCGGGTGTAGTCGGCGTAATTGCCGGTTTGTTCCACTTGACAGTGCGGCCGCCGGAACGTCTTTACAAAGCCCTGCGGATGGGTAACATCGAAACTGTACTTTCCAGCAGTATCGCTGCTGTGTTCTTTGCAGCTTTCGTGGTTGCGGGTACTATGTGGTACGGTTCTGCTGCTACTCCGATCGAGCTTTTCGGCCCGACTCGCTATCAGTGGGACGGCGGCTATTTCCAACAAGAAATCGATCGCAGAGCTCAAGCTAGCTTAGCCGGAGGCCAAAGCTTCCAAGAAGCTTACGAAAAAATTCCCGAAAAATTGGCTTTCTACGACTACGTAGGCAACTCACCAGCTAAAGGCGGTTTGTTCCGCGCTGGCGCCATGGTCAACGGCGACGGCATTGCTAAAACCTGGCTGGGCCATCCAGTATTTACAGACAACGATGGTCGGGTGTTGTCGGTACGCCGCCTCCCCAACTTCTTTGAAACTTTCCCAGTCATTTTGACGGACAAAGATGGAGTCGTTCGCGCTGACATCCCCTTCCGCCGCGCTGAATCAAAATACAGCTTTGAACAAAGCGGAGTTACTGTCAGCTTCTACGGTGGCGAACTTAACGGTCAAACCTTTAATAATCCTCTAGATGTTAAGAAGTTTGCTCGCGCCGCCCAAAAGGGTGAAGTATTTGAATTCGATCGCGAAACCTTGAAATCAGACGGCGTTTTCCGGACTTCAACTCGCGGTTGGTTCACTTTCGGACACGCTTGCTTTGCTTTGCTGTTCTTCTTCGGCCATATCTGGCACGGTTCTCGGACTATTTTCCGCGACGTATTTGCTGGAGTTGAGTCTGACATGGAAGAACAAGTCGAGTGGGGCTTGTTCCAAAAGCTGGGCGACGTAACTACCAGAAGAGAAGAATCTCTCTAGTTTTCGCCAGCCTCGCTGACACCGGGAAACTTCTCCGGTACACAAAAACCCGGTTTCTTGAAGAAACCGGGTTTTTTTAGTTAATAAGAAAAGCAGCAATAATTAAGATAAAATAATATAGCAAGGGAAGATAGGGAAATTTTAACATGGAAAGTGTTGCTTACATTTTGATGCTGGCTTTAGCCTTGGGCGTGATATTTTTTGCGATCGCCTTTCGCGAACCACCTCGGATTGGCAAATAATTAGCTATGCGCCTGCTGCCTTCGGTCACGCTAAAATCGTCTAAAAACCTTTGTATCTCTCGTTTATAGCTGAGGCCCGATCCCCCTCGCATCCCCCGGATAGTCGGGGGACTTTGAGAGAATACTCTGTCCCCCCTGATAGTCGGGGGACTTTGGCGCTCTTGTCCCCCCCTTCCTAAGGGGGGCTAGGGGGGAACGAGGCCTAGTAGTCAAACAGCAGTCTGGCAATACGTTTGACCTCAAGTTGACACATAAACTCACCAAAGCACAGGGGATTTAAGCCCCCACCTTTAGGTGGATTGTTTTTAGGTAGGGGCTTAAATCCCCTGCCTAAAAACTTCGCACTCAAGCAGTCAACTGTCAACTGTCAACTGTCAACTGTCAACTGTTAAGGCTGTATCCTCAGTAATTTTTCTAGTCCAGCCATTTATCTAACCGCCCGGTTAGATGAATGGCAATTTGCTGGCAACGCCTGTTAAAATCAGCAATCATGCGCTGTTCCTCCTGCCAACACACAAATAGCCGCGTTCTCGAATCGCGTTCAGCCGAATCAGGTCAAAGCATCCGTCGGCGACGCGAATGTTTGAACTGCCAGCACCGCTTCACAACTTACGAACGCATAGAATTTGTGCCGATTACGGTGATCAAGCGGGACGGCAAACGCGAATCATTCGATCGCTCAAAATTAGTTAGGGGACTGGTTCGGGCCTGCGAAAAAACAGGTTTGTCTTCCGGCCAACTAGAAAGCCTGGCCGAAGAAATCGAAGCGCAACTCCAAGGTCGATCGCTCCGAGAACTCGCCAGCTCAGAAATTGGGGAACTGGTACTGCTGCACCTGCGGCCGCTCAGCGAAGTCGCTTACGTCCGTTTTGCCTCCGTATACCGTCAATTTCGAGGCATCAGAGATTTTGTAGATACCCTAAATCACCTTCAGCATCCCCTCAACGAAGCTGAAGATCCAGAAACTCGATCGCAATTTGACCCAGATTTGCTGGATGCGGATACTGGCGATCGACAAAGCCCCGAATCCTGCGCAACTCCCAGCTCAACTCGCTTAAATTAATTTATAGAAATATTCTGGGAGATTGAAAACCGTGTCGCGAGGAAGGCCGGGAGTTCGAGCGACTGAAGGGACTCTCATTCGAGCGAGTGTTCTTTTTTCTCAGTAAGAGTGCTGGGTGTGATATGATCATCATCGGTCTAAAATTGAGTATAACTAGACAACGTAAAAACTTAACTACATTAGTTGAGTGCGTAGTCACACCGATAGGTGTTGCAGTTTAGGAAAGCTAAATTTGAACAAAACCTAACTAAAGGTCGGTGACTAATTAAATACGGTAAGGCATACCGAAATTTACGCTTCTGGAGAAACCGACCTCTACTTAGACTGGAGTAATCCTGTCGCCAGCAAGTCGGCTCGTTGAATGAAGAATCTCAGTTTATTTATACCTGAGAGTGTCAAAATAGTCTACTTGACTCTGAAATGTTAAGATTAAAAATTCTAACACAGAGTTGGGAGTAAGAGTAATGGCAAGCGCTGGCGTGCAGTTGCACCCAGCAAAAGTTAGCAAAAACTGACTTTAGTAAAAGATTTTGCAAGAAGTTAACCGCTTTTTCACCAAAATCTCTAATATCTGCCGGCACAAACGAAAAACATGAAGGAGAGAAATCCTAGGAAACTATTCGCATGGTCAATCTCAAAACCACAGTCAAAGACATCGGCTTTACTCACGAAGATTTTGCAGCCCTACTCGATAAATATGACTATCACTTTAGCCCGGGCGACGTAGTAGCCGGTACAGTTTTTAGTATAGAACCCAGGGGCGCTCTGATTGATATCGGTGCTAAAACAGCAGCGTACATTCCCATTCAGGAAATGTCGATCAATCGAGTCGAAAGCCCAGAAGAGGTATTGCAATCAAACGAAACCAGAGAATTTTTCATCCTCACCGATGAAAACGAAGACGGACAATTAACCCTGTCCATCCGGCGCATCGAGTATATGCGGGCTTGGGAAAGAGTGCGACAACTGCAAGCAGAAGATGCTACCGTGCGATCGCAAGTATTCGCCACCAACCGAGGCGGCGCACTCGTCAGAATTGAAGGCTTGCGAGGCTTTATTCCCGGTTCTCACATCAGTACCCGCAAACCGAAGGAAGAATTAGTCGCCGAAGAATTGCCATTAAAATTCTTAGAGGTAGACGAAGACCGCAACCGCCTAGTGTTGAGTCATCGTCGCGCCTTAGTCGAACGCAAGATGAACCGCCTCGAAGTCGGGGAAGTGGTCATCGGTACAGTACGCGGTATCAAGCCTTACGGTGCGTTTATCGACATCGGTGGTGTCAGCGGCTTGCTGCACATCTCAGAAATTTCGCACGACCACATCGATACGCCTCATAGCGTCTTCAATGTCAACGACGAAGTGAAAGTGATGATCATTGACTTGGATGCTGAGAGAGGCCGGATTTCTCTCTCCACCAAGCAATTGGAACCGGAACCGGGCGCGATGGTCAAAAATCGCGAATTGGTTTATGAAAAAGCTGAAGAAATGGCAGCTAAGTTCCGGGAGAAAATGCTCGCTCAAAAGCAAGCTAAAGCAGGCATAGATGTTCCTGTAGACTCAACTGATGCTGATGATGATATCTCCGACGAAATACTCGAAGATGTGCCCTCAGCAATGGAAGAGGATGAGCCGGAAGTAGCAGCCGAAGCCGCACCAGAGGTAGCAGCGGGAGCCGCACCAGAGGTAGCAGCCGAAGCCGCACCGGAAGTCGCAGCCGAAGCCGCACCGGAAGTAGCAGCCGAAGCAGCGCCCGAAGTCGCAGCCGAAGCCGCACCAGAGGTAGCAGCCGAAGTAGCACCCGAAGTCGCAGCCGAAGCCGCACCCGAAGTCGCAGCAGAAGCCGCACCGGAAGTAGTAGAGGAAGAAGTTCCTTCTACGACGGTCGAATAACATCACAGTTAGTGTGATTAAAAGAGGGGAAATCCCCTCTTTTTTTGTCTTTAATGTGTCAATTATTAATAATTAGTTATACTCCAATATGGTTCAGTTAACACTATTTATGCCCCGGAGATCCCCCTCGCATCCCCCGAAAGCAAGGGGGACTTTGAGAATACTATTGTCCCCCCCTTTAACTGGTTCCCAGGCAGAGCCTGGGAACCGATGTCACTCTTGCTCTGCCTGGTAACGAGTATAATGCCTGGTAATGAGTATAATCATTTAGGATTGCTATATAATAAAGGCAGCCTAATTAGCGTTGCCAGATTTTCATGCAGTTTGAGTGGAATGAAGCGAAGAATCTAGACAATATTCGCAAACATGACATTGATTTCGTAGATGTCCCTGAGATGTTTGATAAGCTGTTCTGCATTTAAACGGTGTGTCAAAAATTAATCAAATTCTTGTGGGACGTTGCTCTGAGCATCGTCCCGAATATCCAATTTAAATGCGTAACAGCTTAGTCCAATGCTAATTGAGCTAGACAACCGTTTTGATTATGGCGAAGACCGTTGGTTCGGTATCGGTTTCCTCGGTAACGGCATCGCGGTTGTTGTTTGGACAGAACGGCAGAATGACGTGATTCGGATAATTTCAGCACGAAGGGCAAATCGATATGAGCGCCAAAAACTTGAGCAATACCTCTCGTACTAATTGGGAAGCATTGGAGGAGATGGAAGATGAAGGGATTGATTACTCTGACATTCCACCGTTGACGGCAGAGTTTTTTGATCGCGCTACCTTAAGAATTCCTGCGCCTCAAGCACAGCGATTAGTTCAAATTGATCCAGATGTTTTGAAGTGGTTCCAAGATCAAACCGGAGAACATAGAGCTTTAATCAACTCGGTTTTGCGTCGCTACATAGAAGGCGGTGGTGAGCATTCATCAGTTTGACACAATATGCTTGGGTTAACAAGGTAATTGCGATCGCGCGCACCTCACAAAGATTGAGAATTAACCTAGTCTCGGCGATTGCTCTCCCGTAGCGCAATGACAAATAGCGTTAACAATCGCGTATTGGTCTATGACTACGTTTGACGTTAAATTAACACTATTTATGCCCCGGAGACCCCCCTAAATCCCCCTTAAAAAGGGGGACTTTGAGCAACAATATTAGTAGGGTGCGTCGCTGTTAAATTGTTGATAGGTACGATCGGGATTGTTCGTGGCGACACACCCTACGATCACTGTTGCATTAATTTTCAAAATTGGTATTACAGATTGTATCTGTAAAGGGGAGACAAGACGCGCAAGTCGCTTTTACTGTTATAATTAACACGGAATCTGTCATAGCGCTGTATACCGATCGCGCCACTGAAAAAAAAGCTCATTAAACTAAGCACAGATACCTTGTCAAAGCTAGCCTCTCGTAATCTCCGCAACAGCAGATACAGTTAGGAGATCGCGCTCATCTAATCGCTCCAACAGTGTACCTCATCCTTAAGCTAGTTGCATAATGTCGGCAACTTAATCTCTAATAAACATAGTCCGAATTACTCAGCCGCGCGCTCAACAGATATATTTGCTGCTAAATAACTGAAGTCCAGGACTTCACATTATGACTTCTAATCAATCCTTTCCAGAAATTACAGCCGAATCGATCGCGCCAGCCATCCTCGACAGCGCACAATTAGCCACAACCGAGGCCCCCTTTCCCATTGTGGGGATTGCCGCCTCAGCAGGAGGGCTGGAAGCATTTACGGGGTTGCTCAGCCATTTGCCAGTAGATACGGGTATGGCGTTTGTGCTGATTCAGCATTTAGCCCCCGATCACAAGAGTTTGCTCAGCGAGATTCTCGCCAGAACGACGCAAATGCCTGTTACTCAGGTAACAGACGGCATGGCTGTAGAGCCGAATCAAGTCTACGTCATTCCGCCCAACACCAAAATGGTGGTATCTCAAGGCGTGCTGCAACTATCTCCCCGCGAGAAGATTTATGGCAAATATATGCCGGGAGATGCGTTTTTTACCTCATTGGCAGTCGATCGCGGACACAAAGCCATCGCCGTAGTATTATCCGGGGGAGACGGCGACGGTTCACTGGGACTCAAGGCAATCAAAGCAGCCGGAGGCATGAGTTTTGCTCAATGTGAAGCCACGGCAAAAGTCGATAGTATGCCGAATACCGCTATTGCTACAGGAAATGTCGATTTTGTTCTGCCACCGGAAAAAATTGCCGAGGAACTGGGAAACTACAGTCGCAGTTCCTTTCTGACTCGGCCGCTTCCCCTGACAAAAGTTGAGGAATTGCCCGAACAGGGAGATGCCCTGGCCACTATTTTTGCGCTGCTGAAATCGACCGCAGGCGTTGATTTTACCCACTACAAACCCACCACGATCGCTCGACGCATCCAGCGGCGGATGGTGTTGTACAAGCTGGAAACCTTGGATGATTATGCCGAACACCTGCGACAGAATTCGGCTGAAGTCAAAGCTTTGTATGAAGAAATTCTGATCCACGTTACCGGTTTCTTCCGCGATGCCGAAGTATTTGACAAGTTGAAAGAGCTGGTTTTCCCCACGATTACCAAAAATAAATCGGCAAATGATCCGATTCGGATTTGGGTGGCGGGATGTTCCACAGGTGAAGAAGTTTATTCGATCGCCATTTGCTTGTTAGAGTTTTTGGGCGATCGAGTTATTCCGCCGCCGATCCAGATTTTTGCCACAGATATCAGCGAAGGGGCGATCGGCAAAGCGAGGTCTGGCTCCTACTTAGAAAACCAGATGGTAGATGTTTCACCAGAGCGCCGTCAACGCTTCTTTATTCGCACCGAAGAAGAAGGTAGTTATAGAATCTGCAAATCAATCCGCGAAATGTGTGTATTTGCCCGACAAGACTTAGGTAGCGACCCGCCTTTTTCCAATCTCGATTTAGTTAGCTGTCGCAATGTGCTGATCTACTTGGGAGAATCATTGCAAAAAAAAGTGATGCCGATTTTTAATTACAGTCTTAACCCAACAGGCTTTCTCCTGTTAGGCAGTTCTGAGAGTACCGGAAAATTTTCAGACTTGTTTAATTCAGTGGATAAAAAGTCTAAAATTTATGCCAAAAAGTTGACTGCAACACGTCCAAGTTTTGCGTTTACGCCGAGTTCCTATCCCGTCGCTAAAGTAGCTGAACAGCAGGGAAGAAATGAAAATTTGATGAAGGGCTTTGACTTACAGCGAGAAACTGAACAACTGATTTTGAATCGCTATGCCCCAGCCAGTGTGGTTGTCAACGAGCAGATGAAAATCCTGCAAGTGCGGGGAGACATCGATCCTTACTTTAAAGTGGCAGCCGGAACGCCGGACTTAAACTTGCTGACAATGGCAAGGCAAGGATTGCTTGTCGATCTTCGCACCGCGATTTATCAGGCACAAACGCAGAACGCGACTGTTAGGAAAGCAGGGGTATCGGTTGAATGGGGCGGGCGATCGACTCTCGTCAATCTTGAGGTGATGCCGTTCCAGCCACAGGCTGTCGAAACACGCTTTTTATTGGTGTTATTTGAAGAAGCTGCACCCACAGCGCTCAACTTCAGCACCCTCACTTCCCAAAGCGGCGAGCAAGGTGATTTAGATCGTGAAAATGAGCGGCTGAGGCAGGCAATTGTCACGGCTAATCAAGAAAAAAATCTGGCTCAAGCGCACCTGCAATCGCTGATCCTGGAGCAGGAAAGTCTCAACCAAGACCTCAAAATTGCCAACGAAGAAATCCTATCGAGCAACGAGGAGTTGCAAAGCACCAACGAGGAGCTAGAAACTGCCAAAGAAGAGATTCAAGCTACTAACGAGGAACTCACCACCACTAACGAGGAACTTCGCAGCCGATATCTTGAACAAAACCTGGTAAATAATGACCTGACAAATTTGCTGGCTAGTATCAAGATCCCAGTCTTAATGCTGGCAAACGATTTACAGATTCGACGCTTTACGCCAACGGCGCAGCAACTTTTTAATCTGATTCCCACAGATATTGGACGACCTTTTAGCGATATCCGATCGACTCTTGAGGTTCCTGACTTGGAACAGATGATTTTGCAGGTGATTGATACTCTCCACACGAAAGAACAAGAAGTTCAAACTCAAGCGGGATATTGGTACAACCTCCGCATTCGTCCTTACCGCACCACGGAAAACATGATTGACGGTGTGGTAATGGTTTTGATTGATATTGATGCTCTTAAACGCAGTGTCAGAACCTTGGAAGAGGCCCGCAACTACGCTGAAACTATCGTGGAAACTGTGCAAACGCCTTTAGTCGCGCTAGATGCTGATTTCCGAGTGAATAAAGCCAATCGATCGTTCTATGAAACGTTTGAGGTTTCATTCTCAGATACATCAAAATCTTCGCTGTTTGAGCTAGGAAACGGGCAGTGGAATATCCCCCAATTGCGATCGATCTTGGAAGATATTCTGGTTAATGATGTTGAGCTACTAAACTTTGAGTTGGAGCACCTGTTTGAGCAGATTGGGCAGAAAATTATGCTGCTGAATGCTTGTAAACTTGAACGAGAAGACCAAGCTTTAATGATTCTGTTGTCGATCGAGGATATCACCGATCGCAAGCAGTTTGAAATACAGCGATCGCAGTTATTGGAGCACGAACAGTTGGCCCGCCAACAGGCAGAAAGGGCCAACCGTACTAAGGATGAATTTCTGGCGAATCTCTCCCACGAGCTCCGCAATCCCCTGACTCCGATCCTGGGATGGGCACAAATGCTGCGCTCTGGCCAGCTTAAGGGAGCAGCCGTTACTACCGCCCTAGAGGTGATCGAGCGGAGTGCGAGGGCGCAATCTCAGTTAATCGAAGATATGCTGGATATTGCCCGAATTACGAGCGGCAAGCTGGCTCTCGATAGCAGTCCGATCGATCTGCGGTTAGTGGTGCAAGGTGCGATCGACGGGGTGCAATTATCAGCGGATGCCAAAAACATTGAAATTGTTTCGGAGTTGACTTCTGCGACTGTTTTAGGCGATGCTGCTCGCTTGCAGCAAGTGGTGTGGAATCTGCTATCGAATGCGATTAAGTTTACTCCAGCCGGGGGACGGGTGGAAATTGCCTTGGAGTCGATCGAGCATCACGCTAAACTTCGAGTCAAGGACACCGGAAAAGGCATTCGGGCCGAATTTTTGCCGTATATTTTCGATCGTTTCCATCAAGGCGATGCCAGTAGCACTAAGGCTAGTCAAGGGCTGGGATTGGGTTTGTCGATCGTGCGCCATCTGGTAGAATTGCACGGGGGAACGGTGCAAGCAGAGAGTCCGGGTGAGGGACAAGGAACTACAATCACGATGAGATTGCCGTTGCGAGATTTGCCTGAAATGTTGACAGGGGCGATCGATTTAGAGCCAATTG
This sequence comes from Microcoleus sp. A006_D1, assembly GCF_036702805.1. Classification (NCBI taxonomy): domain Bacteria; kingdom Bacillati; phylum Cyanobacteriota; class Cyanophyceae; order Oscillatoriales; family Microcoleaceae; genus Microcoleus; species Microcoleus sp. A006_D1. Next base: position 5,251 of record NZ_JAUBVZ010000002.1, on the reverse strand, counting down.
TATTGGCTGCGCCTGTGAATGTATCGAGTGATGATGTTCCTTCTTTGGATGGTTTGCACGTTTTAGTTGTGGATGATCTAATCGATACGCGCGATCTGTTAAAATTTGTGATCGAAGGCTACGGGGCGGAGGTTTTGACAGTTGGAAATGCCCGAAGTGCGATCGTGGCTTTGACGGACAATCCCGGCAGATATGACGTGCTAATCTCGGATATCGGGATGCCGGAGGAAGATGGGTATTTCTTGATTCGAGAAGTGCGAGCCCTTGCTGCGTCAGCCGGAGGGGAAATCCCAGCCGTGGCGCTGACTGCGTATGCTAGTGACAAAGAGCGGCAAAGGGCGATAAATGCTGGTTTTCAAACACATATTGCTAAGCCTATCAAGCCTGTTCAATTAGCATTAATTGTAGCCAATTTAGCAGGGAGATTTTAAATATTTGGGAGATAAGAGTAGGCTGTTGAACTCTTGTCTCCCCCCCCGGAGATCCCCCTAAATCCCCCTTAAGAAGGGGGACTTTGAGAAGAGTCTTGTCCCCCCCTTCTTAAGGGGGGTTAGGGGGGATCTCCGGGCTGAGAGGAGAAGGATTATGACAAAATAGGTTCAGTTAACACTATTATGCCCCGGAGATCCCCCTAAATCCCCCTTAAGAAGGGGGACTTTGAGCGAGTTCTTGTCCCCCCCTTCTTAAGGGGGGTTAGGGGGGATCTCCGGATCGAGAGGAGGAGAATTATGACAAAATTAAACGACTCCAATTTCCACCTACCTTACAACCCAAAACTTATCCCAATCGCCCAGGAACTTCGGAAAAATCCAACTCCAGCGGAAAAGAAACTTTGGCAAGATTTTCTGAGAAATTTCCCTTTTCGAGTTTTGAGACAGCGGCCGATCGACAATTTTATTGTAGATTTTTATTGTGCTGCTTTAAGATTAGTAATTGAGGTTGATGGAGAGAGTCATTTTACCGAACAGGGTAAACAATATGATCTAGAAAGAACAGGAATTTTAGAGGGGTATGGGCTGAAAGTTGTCAGGTTTACGAATGTTGATGTGTTGCAGTGTTTTGAGGGAGTTTGTCAGGAGTTGTTGGCGGAGGGCGATCGTAATAGCTAGGGCTCTTCTCCCCCCTAACCCCCCTTCTTAAGGGGGGGACAAGAAGCGATCGGGCATCTCGTAATAGCCGAGGCCAGATCCCCCCTAGCCCCCCTTAAGAAGGGGGGGACAAGAGTATTGGATATCGCGCTAAAAACAATTGCCAAAAACAGCACAACATGAGACAATACAAAAAAATATAGAAATTATTGCGGAGTTATGATTCTTGGTAACTATTAAATGTCGGGGCATTACCTTCTCTAATATCCAAGCCGTAATCTTCGACAAAGACGGCACTCTAGAGGATTCTCAGGAGTTTTTGAGATTATTGGGAATTAAGCGATCGCGCCTCGCAGATGCTCAAATTCCGGGCGTTGGAGAGCCTTTACAAATGGCTTTGGGTATCAATGGCGCTAGCATCGACCCCACGGGTTTGTTAGCAGTCGGTAGTCGCAGGGAAAATGAGATTGTGGCGGCGGGATACATCGCGGAAACTGGCAGGGGATGGCTGGAATCTTTAACTATTGCGCGCCGCGCTTTTGATGAAGCTGACGAAATGTTTAAAAATAGTGCTTCTTCTCCTTTATTTGTCGGCAGTTTGGAAGTGCTAAAAAATCTTTCTGAAGCTGGTTTGAAGCTGGGAATTCTGTCGGCTGCTACGACTGCGGCAGTGCAGAAGTTTGTGAAACATCACGAATTAAGCGATTGGATTCAGTTAGAGATGGGTGTGGATTCAACGCTTCATAAACCCGATCCGAAATTGTTTTTGCAAGCTTGTGATCAACTAGGAGTAAATCCCGCAGCTACTTTGATGGTGGGAGATTCAGCGGGTGATATTCAGATGGGTAAAAATGCTGGCGCGGCTGGCTGCATCGGGATTTGTTGGGGAAATGCTGAGGTTAGTCATTTGGAAAAGGCTGATGTGGCGATCGCATCTTTGGATGAAATTACAATTTTAGCAGATTGAGTAAACATCAGATCAATTCCGGTTGCACCGGAATTGATCTGAGTTCCTACTGAGATGTTGTAGCATTGTCAATAATCCTTTTATGAACAGGCAAGATGCCTGTTCCACAAGAGATGAATTTTTTTGTGGAACAGGCATCTTGCCTGTTAAGCGAGTAGGGACACGGCAATGCCGTCTCCTCCAAATCAGGATACGGCATTGCCGTTTCCCTACAAACAACGCAAACCCAGAATGATCACATCTCTTTCAACGCCGTCAAGTTCGGCAACTTGCGGCAGATATCCCCACTGCTGAAAGCCAAATTTCTCGAACAATGTTAAACTCGGCTGATTGTGAGCAAAAATTATGCCCATGAGTGTTTTAAGCTGCAATTCTGGACTCCGCACAATTGCCGATTGCAATAATTTTTGTCCGATTCCGCAGCGTTGGCGATCGGGTGCGACGTAGATGCTAACTTCTGCTGTATGCTGATAGGCGGCGCGTCCGTAGAAAATCTGCAAACTCAGCCAGCCAACAATATTTTGTTCTGATTCCATTACCCAAATCGGCCAGGAATTGGGGGAGTGTGCTCTGTACCACGCGAGGCGGCTTTCGACGGAAACAGGTTTTAAATCTGCTGTGGCCATTCCGCCTGGTATTGCTGCGTTGTATATTTGGACAATTGCGGGTAAATCGCTTTCAACTGCGTCGCGGATTTTCATAGTTTAAGGAAGTTCGGCAACGGATTTGGTAACGGATTTAACGGATGTATTTGTAGGGTGCGCAATGCGCACCTTACAGTTATAAGTAGCGCGTCAAACGATTTTTTTTGTAATTCTGTAATTAACCGTCAACATTCAGATTGTACAGTTCCATGACATCGCTAACGGGCATCCGCGAATTTGCTCCCAAAGTCAGCGGTGATGTGTGCCCTCGCTGCAAGTGTTCTGCCGCCGCACAGCCGATCATTGCTGCGTTATCTGTACAATATTTCAATGGGGGAAACAATACTCGTAAGTTGTTTTTGACTGCGGCAGCTTGTAAATGTTTTCGGAGTCCGCTGTTGGCTGCGACTCCTCCACCGACTACTATAGTGCTAAGTCCGAAATTTAGTGCACAGTCGATCGCCCTTTTAGTTAAACCCTTGGCTACCGTTTCCTGAAAGCTAGCCGCAATATCATTAATTGTAGACGCAGCCAAGACGCCTTCGCCACCAGCATTAATATCTTGTTTTTTGAGTTTCTGCACTAATTGCAAAACTGCTGTTTTCAACCCACTAAAACTGCTGTCGTAGGGATGATAGCCACCACCGGGCAGCGAAATTCTGCCTTCTGGGAGGGGGTATGCTTGGGGATTCCCAAGGGCTGCCAATTTGTCCATCAGCGGCCCGCCGGGATATCCTAGCTGCAACAGTCTCGCGACTTTATCAAAAGCTTCGCCCGCCGCATCGTCGCGGGTTTTTCCTACTGTTTCGTAAACGCCGCAATCTTTGACATAAATTAAGCTGGTGTGTCCTCCGGAAACTAACAAACACAAAAACGGTGGCTGTAAGTCGGGTTCGATTAGGTAAGAAGCGTAGATGTGCCCTTCGAGGTGGTGGACGCCTAAAAAAGGTTTTTGGTGGACTATTGCCAAGCTTTTCGCCGCTGTCAGCCCGACTAACAATGCACCGACTAAACCGGGGGCACAAGTCGCTGCAATGCCGTCAATTTCTGACCAACTCAGGTTGGCTTCACTCAGACACTGGGCAATTACCTGATTTAGCATTTCTAGATGGCTCCGCGAAGCTACTTCCGGGACTACCCCACCGTACTGCTCGTGGATCTTAATTTGTGATGCTACAACATTGCTGCAAACTTGACGATTCTTAACAATTGCTGCTGCTGTTTCGTCACAACTTGTTTCGATCGCGAAAATGGTTGCCATTAACTGGTAATTTTATTTGATAGGTTAGCTATTGCTAGCTTAACTAATTCGGCGCAAGTCCCCCGCTATACTTGTACTCAGGTTATAGCTCGCGGGAGCATCTGCCCCCCGAAGGACATGGCTCGGCTATCATCGGATGCAAGCCAGCAATATCCTCGCGGTATTGCTAGGTCGGCACTGACCGATGAAACCCGAATCCCTCATTCTATTGGGCTTTGCCGCATCAATGATGGATACTTTACACTGTCAAGAATGCGGTAATCTGGATTCGCGATCGGCAAGTTGAAATGCTTGTAAAAAAACTTATTGTTTTGTAACAAAAGGAAACAATTTCATGCGACGATTGTTTGCTGCAATTTTAGTGGTTAGTCTGTGGATCAGTTTTGCTCCAGTTGCTTCGGCTTACAATTTGGTGCCGTGCAAGGACTCTCCCGCATTCAAGGAACTGGCTAAAAATGCGCGTTCTACCAATGGCGACCCGGCATCTGCGAAGGCAAGATTCGATCGCTATTCTCAAGCTATGTGCGGCCCGGAAGGATACCCGCACTTGATCGTAGACGGCAATTTGGCTCATGCTGGCGACTTTTTGATTCCTAGCATACTGTTCTTGTATATGGCTGGTTGGATTGGTTGGGTGGGCCGCGCTTACCTGCAAGTTACCAAAAAATCAGCAACTCCAGAGGAAAAAGAGATTATTATCGATGTTCCTTTGGCAATCAAATCTATGCTGAGCGGCGTTTTGTGGCCTCTGGCTGCTATCAAAGAACTCACCACTGGTGAACTGTTTGCCAAGGACGACGAAATTACTGTTTCCCCCCGCTAAAATTGGGAAATGGACAAGTGCTAATAGCTAGCACTTAATCAACAGTTAACTACAAGTTAGCAGTTAGTAGCAGATCGATCGGTACTTACCAACTGTCTGGAATTTTCAGGAGCAGAATTTATGCAATATTTTGTCAAGTTTCTTTCGACCGCACCAGTATTGGCTATCCTTTGGGTCACTATTCAAGGTGCGGCTTTGATTGAATTTAACCGCTTTTTCCCCGACCTGCTTTTCCATCCGATGCCTTAAGATTTGACCGAAATTAGGTCGCAAAATCTCGGGCTAAAAAGTTGAGAGTTTTGAATTTTGAGCTTTGAGTTAAAGGTTAATTGAAAGCTCAAACATCAAAACTCTCAAACTATATATAGCCTTTCTCAGTGACATGAGGTGAGCATAGGGCATAGGGCATAGGGCATAGGGCATAGGGCATAGGGCATAGGGCATAGGGCATAGGGCATAGGGCATAGG
>NZ_JAUBVZ010000001.1:707272-714422 GCF_036702805.1 Microcoleus sp. A006_D1 | reverse complement strand
AGGGCATAGGGCATAGGGCATAGGGCATAGGGCATAGGGCATAGGGCATAGGGCATAGGGCATAGGGCATAGGGCATTGTTGACTGCTGACCAATGACTAATGACTAATGACTAATGACTAATGACTAATGACTAATGACTAATCACTAATGACTAATGACTAATGACTAATGTTCGCGAGCGGGGACGCTCGCACTATGACTAATATTGTGAATCGATGAAGTCTTATCTCGCCGCAGCAATTCAAATGACTAGCTTGCCTGACCTGCAAAAAAATTTGGTTCAGGCAGAGGAATTAATCGACCTGGCAGTTCGTCGGGGTGCGGAGTTAGTTTCTTTACCAGAAAATTTCTCGTTTATGGGAGAAGAGGAGGACAAGATTGCTCTTGCAGATGCGATCGGACTCCAAAGCGAAAAATTCCTCAAAACCATGGCCCAACGCTTCCAGGTGACGATTCTGGGCGGCGGATTTCCGGTGCCGACGGATGGGGGGAAGGTATACAATACTTGTTTGCTGGTAGACCCAAACGGCAGCGAAGTTGCCAGGTACAAAAAAGTACATTTGTTCGATGTGAATGTGCCAGACGGGATTACTTACAGGGAATCGAGCACGGTGAAAGCTGGTGAAGATTTGCCGCCGGTTTATGTGTCGCCGGATTTGGGGACGCTGGGACTTTCGGTGTGCTATGACGTGCGGTTCCCGGAAGTGTACAGGCATTTGTCACATAAGGGTGCTGATGTTTTGTTCGTGCCGGCGGCGTTTACTGCTTACACTGGCAAGGATCACTGGAAGGTTTTGTTGCAAGCTAGGGCGATCGAAAATACTTGTTATACGATCGCCCCGGCGCAGACTGGACACCACTACGGCCGCCGTCAAACTCACGGTCACGCGATGATTGTAGACCCTTGGGGTGTGGTTTTGGCGGATGCTGGAGAGGAACCGGGTGTGGCGATTGCAGAGATTAATCCCGATCGGCTAGAACAAGTCCGCCGCCAAATGCCTTCGCTGCAACACCGGGTTTTTCTGTGAGTTGTGGCAGCTTGGTACTTCGTAATTTTGACACCCATGGGTGTCAAAATTGCACTTTCCGTCAACTACCAGACTTGAAGAGTTTTTATTCGGTCACGTAATTGTGTACGTTCGTACACAAAAAACTTGGATCGCGTGCCGTCAGAACCGGTTGGGGCGGGTTTAGGGTTGAGATAAAGCCGATCCCCCCTAACCCCCCGAAAGCAAGGGGGGGACAGGAGTGCTATCAAAGTCCCCCTTGCTTTTGGGGGATGCGAGGGGGATCGAGACTGCGGTAAAAGCGAAATTGATCGAGGTTTTTTTTCGTGGGAGATGAACGGCCAATAACTCGCGATAAAATGTCTAATGCAGGTTCAATGGGCGTGCACTTCTGCTAAAAGGCGAATTGGCGAAAGTAGAATTGCACAAAATGCGTCTTTTTGGGAGAAATGAAACACACTCTTTCGGTTTTAGTTGAAGATGAAGCGGGTGTCCTCACTCGAATTGCTGGTTTGTTTGCCCGTCGGGGCTTTAATATTGAAAGTCTGGCCGTTGGCCCGGCGGAGCAAGTGGGAGTGTCTCGGATTACGATGGTTGTACCGGGAGATGACCAGATTATTGAACAGTTGACCAAGCAACTGTATAAGTTGATTAATGTGCTGAAAGTTCAGGATATAACCGAAATTCCCTGTGTGGAACGGGAGTTGATGTTGCTGAAAGTTAATGCTGCTACTGGGACGCGATCGGAGATCATTGAGTTGGCTCAGATTTTTAGAGCGCGGGTGGTGGATATTGGTGATGATACGCTGACTTTGGAAGTTGTGGGAGATCCTGGTAAAATGGTGGCGATTGTCCAGGTTCTGAATAGGTTTGGGATTAAGGAAATTGCTCGGACTGGGAAAATTGCCATGACTCGCGAGTCGGGGGTGAATACGGAGTTTCTTAAGTCTTTGGAAGCGAAAGTTTAAGTCAGTGGTCAGTTGACAGTGGTCAGTTGTCAGTAGTTAGTTGTCAGTGGTCAGTTGTCATTGGTCACAAAGTATCTTTTAACTTTTAACTTTCGACTTCTGATTACAAATGACCAATAACTAAGGATATCGTGTCCGGTTGTATCAGAATCATAATTTTCCGAGTTTAGCACTCTGATGCAGCTCAGCTCGCGAGCGGGATGCTCGCACTGCGTTATTATTTCGATGTAACGCAACTGACAACTGACAACTGACAACTGACAACTGTCAACTGTCAACTGTCAACGGACTAATTACCATACGGGTTGACTTTCGATCAAACCTGTGGCTGTGATGCTGTCTACGGCTTTTGAGAAAAAGTATCCCTGTCCGTATTCGCATTGCAGGGCTCTGAGCAAATTAAGCTGTTCGACGGTTTCGATGCCTTCAGCAATTACATCCATACCTAAATGACTGGCTAAAATGAGAATAGTCTGTACGATGGCTTCGTTTCCTTCATCTTCAGTCATGCGGCTGACAAAAGCTCGATCGATCTTTAAAGCGTCAGTGGGAAAAGTGTGCAGGCGGCTCAAAGAAGAATAGCCAGTGCCGAAATCGTCAATATATAATTGAATTTCTAAACTTTTCAATTGGGCGAGGATAGTGGCTGCTGATTCGGCATTGTCCATGATGACACCTTCAGTAATTTCTAACTTGAAAGTGCGGGGGTCAAGCTGAGTTTCTTGTAAAATTTCGCGAATGCGCTCGATTAAATCAGGCTGTTTAAATTGTTGGTTAGAAAGGTTGACGCTGACACTCAGGGGCGGATTTATCGGAAATTTTTGGTGCCACTCGTGGATCTGACGGCAAGCCGATCGCATCATCCACCAACCAATCGGTACAATCAATCTAGTTTCTTCTGCGACTAAAATAAACTCGCCGGGAGATACTAAACCCCGCTGGGGGTGATACCACCGCAGCAGCGCTTCAAAACCGCTGATTCTACCGCTGGTTAGAGAGACGATGGGCTGGTAGTAAAGCTGAAATTCCTGGGAGTCTAGAGCGCGCCGCAAATCGTTTTCTAGTTGCAAAAGGGCGACGGCGCGAGTGTGCATACTCAAGTCAAAAACTTCGTGACGCGCTTTGCCCAATCCCTTAGCGTGATACATGGCAGCATCTGCATCTCGCAACAGTTCTTCAGGTCGATCGTACAATATTCGGAATGGGATATTGGGATCGGGGGAGTCGGAAGATAAGCAAGACAAAGCAGTTTCCCGATCGATGATATTTCCGAAATTTCCTGGACTAGACAGTTGGCTGGTTTCTGCGGGATGCTGCGGTACACCAGAACAAACAATGCCAATGCTAGCACTGGTAAAAACTTGATATTCATTGAGGTAAAAAGGCTCTGCTAGTTCCGCTTGCACTCGTTCAGCAATGACGATCGCATCCTCGGTATTTTTGATATTTTCCAGCAAAATAGCGAATTCGTCGCCGCCGAGACGGGCAACGGTATCTCCAGCGCGCAAACAGATTTCCAGGCGCTGCGCGATCGCGATCAGCAAGCGATCGCCCACTAAATGCCCCAAACTGTCATTAACAACCTTAAAACGGTCTAGATCGATAAACAGCACCGCAAACAAAACTTCGGGACGGCGTTTTGAAAGCTCGATCGCGTGTCCCAAACGATCCATAAATAAAGCTCGGTTCGGCAAACCCGTTAGCGTATCGTGCAAAGCATCGTGTACTAACTTCTCTTCGGCTATTTTGCGGAGGGTGATATTTTCGACAGTACCTTCGTAGTAAAGCAAATTGCCGTTATCGCGAACAGCCCGGCCATTCTCCGAAACCCAGATGGTGGTTCCGTCAGCGCGGTAAACTTTGGACTCGAACTCTGACACAAAACCGTGTTTTTCGATCGCGCGCAAAAACTCGACGCGGCGGTTGGGATCGAGATATAGTTGGCGATCGATATCGTGGATATTTGCGATCAGTTCCGCGGCCGACTCGTAGCCGTAAATTCTCGCCAAAGCAGGATTAGCACTGAGGTAGCGTCCGTCAGCAGTCGTCTGAAAAATACCCTCGATCGCATTTTCAAAGATGCTGCGGTATTTCTCTTCGGCTTCTTGCAGCGCGAATTCTCCCTGCTTGCGATCGCTGATATCAGTCAGCGTACCGAGATAGCCCAGAACTTCCCCACTGTTGGCAATTTCCGGCACTGCTTGGCAAAATACCCAGGTTGTGAGGTCGCCGTTGCAAAAGCGGTACTCTAATTTACAAGGCAACTTGTCTGTGACAGCGCGATACCATTCGCTCAAAACGCGATCGCGGTCTTCGGGATGCAAACTTTGGGCCCAACCTTCGCCCAATGCCTTTGGCGCTGTCAGTCCCGCCATCTCCAAAAATCGCTCGTTGACATACAAGCAATCTCCAGCAGCGTCGGCGCGCAAAATCCCGACTGGCAGTATTTTCGCTAAGGTGTAATAGCGGTATTCGCTTTCTAGCAGGGCGCTGGCGGCGACTTTCGTCTCCGTGATGTCAAACATTGCGCCTTGAAGGATCACGGACTTGCTGGCTTCATCGCGAACTGCGATCGCTCGATCGCGGAACCAGACAACTTTACCGTTGCGGGCGATCGCGCGGTATTCTGAAACCAGCGGCCCGTCGCCAAAGATATCTTCTCCGTCGCTGAATTTCTGTGTGGCGTTTTCAACTAATACCCGATCGCGGTCTTCTGGGTGAACGAGTTTCAGCCACAGATCCGGGTCTGCCTTCCATTCAGCTACAGAGTAACCCAGAAAAGTCTCGATTTGCGGGCTGATATAAAGTTTGGCGCTGCGGTTGAGGGGAGAAATGTAGGTGACAGCGGGCATTTGTTCTACAAGGGCGCAGTATTTGGCTTCTACGGTGCAGAGTGCTGCTTCTAGGCGCTGCCGCTCTAATTCAGCGGTGGCTTGTCCGGCAAAGATGCTGAGAATTAGTCGAAATTTAGTGAGATGTGCTTCTAGCAGCGGGCGATCGTGGAAAATACAAATAATTCCTAAAGGTTCCCCGTAGGAGTTTTTGAGCAAGACTCCCAGGAAGCTGCACGCACCTGTAACAACCTGTCTGCGGTCTTGTGGGAAGGTTTCGAGGAGGCTGTCTGGACAGGAGTACATTGCCTGCTCGAACACCAGTGCTTCGGGAGTATGGGCGGTGTCGCACTCAAAGTTGGGCTGCTGCTGTCCGTCGCTCCAAAAACTGATAACTTGCAATCGATCGGGAGTCGGATCGGTGCGTTCGATCGACTTAATCGATTTGGAAACAACGGCGCTGCGAACTCCGAGTGCTGAGGCTAAGTGGCGAACTAAGCCATCAAAGAATTCTGCTCCCCCCGGCGAATCAGTACCTGCTAGGATCTCGCTCAGCAAGTCTGCTTCTAATTTCGGGAAAGAGTTGACTTTGCAAGGGTTGTCTGCATTCGGGCCCTCGGCATTTTGCTCGATCGATCCCGAAATGCTCAGACTTACGGTTTTGCTAGTTGCAGGCCCGATCAGAGGCGAAGGATTCACCGTTGGGCCCTGTTGCTGCCGGAGGAATAGAGTGCGGCTAATACTTAAAAATTTACTCAATAATCTGTCAGCGATCGGCCACAGATTGCAGTTGGGGAAAATCAAAAAGTTTTGCCAAATTTTCAATCTTATTGCAGATGAATCGTCGTTTAATTCTGCCAACTGCCGTTTTTCTGCTGTCGGCGGCAGACTGGGAGGCCTTCGCTGCCACTTGAGATAAATCGCGGAGGCAAAGGCTAAACTCGCCGATAATCCCAGAAAATATGCAAGAATCTCAAAGTAAAGGAATAAATCTAGCTGGAACATCGATTAGCACCGCTCGATAATTGTAGTAGTTACTTGAAGCCAATCTATTTATTAAAAATAACTAAGTATCGTCACAGATGAGTAACGAATACAAGGTAGGATCGCAGGTGAAGCCGAAAATAGAGTTAATGCCACGCTATGAAAGCGATCGTTTTTGAAACGCCCGGAAGCCCGTCCGTATTGAGACTGCAAGATATCCCCGCCCCTACTATACAAACAGAAACTGAAGTTTTGGTGCGGCTGCGGGCGGCGGGGCTCAATCCGATAGATACTAAGTTGCGATCGCGCGGCACTTTTTACCCAGAGAAAACTCCTCACGTTTTGGGGTGCGACGGGGCTGGAGTCGTAGAGGCCCTCGGTGCTGCTGTACAGAGTTTTCAAGTCGGAGACGAGGTTTTTTTCTGCAATGGCGGTTTGGGTGGGTCGATCGGTACTTACGCTGAGTTTGCCGTTGTAGACGAACGTTTCCTCGCCATCAAGCCTGCTGCTTTAAGTTTTGCTGAGGCAGCGGCGGCACCGTTAGTTTTAATTACAGCATGGGAATCGCTATACGATCGAGGGCGGATGCAACCCGGACAAAAGGTGCTAATTCTAGCTGGTGCAGGCGGTGTGGGCCACGTCGCGATACAGTTGGCTTCGTTGCAAGGCGCTGAGGTTTGTACTACTGTTAGTTCTGAAAAAAAAGCCGAATTTGTCAAGCAGTTGGGTGCTGATTCAGTTATTTTATACAAAAATACCGATGTTGTCGATGAAGTTTTGACTTGGACTCAGGGACAAGGAGTTGACTTGGCTTTTGATACTGTCGGGGGAGAAACTTTTTACCAAACTATTCCGGCTGTCAAGATTTATGGAGATTTGGTAACAATTTTGGAGCCCGATCCGGCTTTGGGGAATTTGAAAACGGCGAGAATGCGCAATCTGCGAATTAGTCTGGAATTAATGTTAACTCCGATGCTGCAAGGTTTGGAACAGGAACAGGAACAGCAGGCGAAGATTTTGCAGCAGTGTGCTCGTTTGTGCGATCGAAATTTGCTCAAAATTCATGTCAGCAAAACTTTTCCGCTAGCACAAGCTCAAGCTGCACATGAATTGTTAGAAACAGGCTCACTGACGGGTAAAATAGTGCTGGAAATTGCGGGCGATTGAGATTCCCGGCGAATGGAATTCGCGATTCTGATTCCCGGCGAATCGAATTCGCGGCGACACAAACGAAACCCGCCGACGCGGGTTGAAGAAATTTTGGATTCAAGAATTGCGGAAATTCCCGGCGAATCGAATTCGCGGCGACACAAACGAAACCCGCCGACGCGGGTTGAAGAAATTTTGGATTCAAGAAT
>NZ_JAUBVZ010000001.1:659982-707172 GCF_036702805.1 Microcoleus sp. A006_D1 | reverse complement strand
ATTCCCGGCGAATCGAATTCGCGGCGACACAAACGAAACCCGCCGACGCGGGTTGAAGAAATTTTGGATTCAAGAATCGCGGGTGGTTGAGATTCCCGGCGAATCGAATTCGCGGCGACACAAACGAAACCCGCCTCCGCGGGTTGAAGAATCACAGGCGATTGAGATTATCTAGTGATTTGTGAGTCAGTTCCCAATGAGGAATCATTGATTTCTCCTTGTGGTGAACAGCTAGATTTCTGATATATTTAGCTACAATGTCGATCGCATCACGGCTAACAGTAAACGCCCCATAGCTGCCTTGCCATTTAAAAAAATCACCCGGTTTAATTTCGTGAGTGATTAAATGGGAAGAACTACCCTTGACTTGCTTAATTATCTCAAATACAGCTAAAGTCGTCGGAAAACCTGTTAACAGGTGAACGTGATCTTCTATGCCACCAACGGCAATCACTGTGCATCCCAATTTCTGACATTCTGCAATAATTGCTGCATAGATAAATTGTTGAATATCAGGAGTAATCAACGGCAATCTATCCCAGGTTGCCCAAGTAAAATGGATATGTGACATGACTCCGACTGTCAGGGTACGGAGCTTCTTTGAATCACTTCAAAGATTTCCTAGTTGTTCCCTTGCGGGTTTTCGACTTTGACCTAGACCGAGATATCTCAGCCCCCGGCAAACCGTCTGCATAGGCGTTTTGGATTCCCGACTGCCCATCGGTACTAATTAACTCTATTCCTCTATTTCTAATTACTTGTCCACTAGCCACATCTCTATCGGCAATGAATCCACACTCTTGACAATGATGTACCCTAACGCTCAAGTCTTTTTTAACAGTTGCGCCACACTCAGGACATTCTTGAGAAGTCCCCCTAGCGCTAACTTCCCCAAAGAACTTGCCACGCTTCCAGCACACGTACTTGGTGATAGTTCGGAATTGTCCAAAACCAGCATCCAGCATCTGTTTGCCAAGCATCCCTTTGGCGAGAATTCGATAATCCAAGTCTTCCATGAAGACCATATCACCCGCATCGCAAAGGGCGTGAGCTTGTTTGAAGTGAAAATCCTTGCGGGTATTATCAATTGTGTGGTGGATTCTAGCGACTTTAATCCGTTGTTTTTCGTAATTTTTAGAGCGCTTCTTTTTCCGATCAAGTCTGCGTTGCAGCAATTTCAGCTTGCTTTGCATCACTTTCAAGAACTTAGGCGATTTTACAAGAACTCCGTCGCTAGTTGCCAAAAACTTGGAAAGTCCAACGTCTACCCCAATTGGATGACCATGAGGCATGGGGTTGGGAACGTTAACATCACACTGAATATTGATGTCAGCGTACCATATATCAGCCTTGTTAATTATCCGAACCTGCTTAACTACAAAGCCACTCGGTATCGGGCGATCGCCCGTGTTAACTGGAATGGGCCCCAACTTAGGCAAGGCAATATGCACTCCCTGCACTGGATTCTGTTTAAATTGGGGAAACAGCAAAGACTTGAATTGTCCAAACTTTTTAAATCTGGGGAATCCATGCCCAGCTTTTTGAAACCCATCCCATGCTCGGTGCAGTTGTTTAATAGCTTGTTGCAAGACTTGGCTTGGTACTTCACCTAATCGGGGAAATACCTTTTTAGCGCTTGGCAAAGCATTAAGCTGATTCACTTCGCTAGGGAAAGGACTATCAGCGGCCATGATATATTCATGACTGATAGAGCATCTGTCAACCATGCACTTCCGGCTATTGCACCAATCCTTAATTTCGCGCAGCCCATAGTTATAGGCATCGCGACAAACATCCATCCAATCTTTGAGTGACTGTTCTTGAGTAATATTGGGATAGATTCGATAGCGGTAATTCATGGTTAGCATTTCACTACCTTAACATATTTAGTGGCAGGTGCAACACCAGTAAATACAAAGCCGATGCTCAAAGCACGGGGTTTTAAACCCAACTTTCTGATAACTGGGTAAAATTGTCTCTCATTGCTATTAAAAATGTGTGAAATTTGTCTTCAACCCGCGGAGGCGCGTGAGTGTCTGTATCGCCGCGATTGAAATCGCCGGGGCTGCGTCGCCGCGATTTCAATCGTCGAGACATCTTCAACCCGCGGAGGCGGGTGAGTGTCTGTGTCGCCGCGATTTCAATCGCCGGGGCTGTGTCGCCGCGATTTCAATCGCCGGGGCTGTGTCGCCGCGATTTCAATCGCCGGGGCATTAAGTCGTATACTCCGCGTTAATCTTCACGTAGTCGTAACTCAAATCACATCCCCAAGCCTTCGCAAAACCGCCGCCATTCCCCACACCAACCTGAATTAAAACCGTGTCTTCCTTCAGATATTCACCAGCAGCCGCCGCTTTCATGTAATTACTCGCAGCAGATTTATCGAACTCTTTGGGTTGTCCGTTTTCCATCATCAAAAAATCCCCCAATTGAATCCGCAAATTCTCCTGTTCAAAAGCAACACCAGCGCGCCCCGCCGCCGCCGCAATCCTTCCCCAATTCGGATCGCGTCCAAAAATCGCAGCTTTTACCAAAGAAGAACCGACAATTGTTTTGGCAATTTTACTCGCAGAAACTTCGTCAGTGGCGCCACTAACTTGCACTTCCACCAAACAAGTTGCACCTTCGCCATCGCGGGCGATCGCCTTTGCTAAATGCACGCAAACTTCTGTCAGCATCGCCTCTAATTTTTCCGCATCCGGGCCCATTTCCGTAATTGCTGGCGTGCGAGATTGGCCGTTAGTCAAAGCAATTAGCGAATCGTTGGTACTGGTATCGCCGTCAACAGTAATTTGATTGAAACTCCTGTTAGCCGCCCGACTCACCATTTCCTGCCACAAATGCGATGACACTGCTGCATCGCAAGTTACAAATGCCAGCATTGTTGCCATATTTGGGTGAATCATTCCCGAACCTTTGCAAATGCCGCCGATGCGGACGGGGCGATCGCCAAACATGGTTTCCAGGGCGATCGTTTTCGGCACTAAATCAGTCGTACAAATAGCCTTAGCCGCCGCATCTGAACCAGTTTCCGATGCCTCAGCAACCAATCGGGGAATTCCCGCCCTCAACGGTTCCATTTTAATCCGCTGTCCGATCACACCAGTGGATGCCAAAAGAATCGATTCAGAAGGAATATTCAGCGCTTGGGCCAACAATTTCGCGCTTTCGAGGGCATCTGCTAAGCCTGCTTCGCCCGTCGCAGCATTTGCTTGTCCGGCATTGCACAAAATTGCTTTGGCGCTGGGTTTCGCTTGCAAACGCTGGCGGCAGTAGTCCACGCAAGCAGCCCGGACTGTGGATGTGGTGAAGACTCCCGCGGCGATCGCCTCCACGTCTGATAAAATCAAACTTAAATCCGGCAAGCCTGAAGGCTTCAAACCTGCTGTAATTCCAGATGCTCGATATCCTCTGGGTGCTGTAACTCCGCCGTCAATTTCTTTCCAGTCCGACATGATGACCTCCCTAGTAGCCTTCAATCTGCTGAAAAGGGATTATATCAAGTTTCTCGGCACAAACGTCTTTTATTGTTTGTGATGTATACGTTTTAGGCGAGCCAACTCTCATGCAAGCTCACTTTTTGCTCGCAAGCACTACAACCGAAATCTTGCCAATTGCCAATTGCCAATTCCCAACTGTCAACTGTCAACTGTCAACTGACTACTGACTACTGACTAATAAAATTAATCGCGACTTCCTCTTTAGAGCTCGAACTCAAGAAGAAGTCGCGATGGTTTTGTAACTGACATGATTAATTTATAGCTGGCAAACAACAAACTCGATTCAACTGTCTCGCTGTTGAAAAAACGAGTTATTTGCGATCGACACTCGCCTGAGAACCAGTATCTAAACTAACTTCAGCAGCCGTGCGGCTCAGCAGAGATTGCTGGCGGTTCTTAACGAGGTGTTGTTGGCGCATCATCAGGCTGCGGGCTTGTTCTTGAGTAGACATAACTGGTTTCTCCAAATGTAGGTAATAGGTTTGCGGGCAATTGGGGAAATTGAGCTTTGCCTTAGCTCATGCTGGCGTTGCTGCGATCGTAACTGTCTTTAAGGCTGGGCTGTGGCTTGCCTTGAATGTGACCCCAGTAGTGGCTATCTTCCATCCCGACTTCGGTGGCGCTGCGGTTGAGCATGGATTGCTGCCGGTTCTTCACCATGTGGTGGTGGCGCATCATCAGAGAGCGAGCTTGATTTTCGGTAGACATATGCGGTTCCTCCGTTTTCCTTGATTAATTTTGGCTGGTTTTCTGTTCCTATTTATGACTATATCAGATAATTCTGTATCTAAAGCTACAAAAATTAGATTATCACAAAAGTTTATATTTGGGCGAGAAGTGCGATCGAGGTTGCGGGGATTGCGATCGCCCTTCGCGCGTGAAAAAGTCGTAAAGGGCGATTCACGCGCGGGATAGCTACGCTCGCGCGCACCGGCACGATGTCAAAAAGGGCGTGATCCCTTTTGGCGTTGAATCAGTGGGTTAGTCGTGAATCGCCCATTTTACTCAATCGCAGCCGATCGCCGTCTTCATCCCTGACCAAAAGACCGATCGCTCCTAATCTCAAGGATGCTATCATAGATGAACAGTTACTATGTCTTTATAGGTAAATGACATGAACGCTAAAGAATTGCTCCTTAAAGAAGTGGATAATATTCCAGAATTTATATTAGAAGAAGTTTGGGATTTCCTGCAATTTCTAAAAGTAAAATATGATAAAAATAAGTTAGAATCAAGCCTGCTCAGTGAATCTGCTTTGCAAAAAGACTGGTTAAAGTCAGAGGAGGATGAAGCATGGCAGAATTTGTAAAAGGTGATGTGGTAGTTGTTCCATTCCCATTTTCAGATTTAACACAAGCCAAGCGCCGACCGGCTTTAGTTATAGCAACTTTGACAGGAGACGATCTAATTCTTTGTCAGATTACTAGCCAGAGAATAGCCGATCGCTATGCTATTACTCTTGAAAGTAGTGATTTTAGTGAGGGCGGACTGAAACCTTACGAGCAACATTAGACCTAATCGCTTGTTTACGGCTGACCGAGAAATTATACTTTATAAAGCTGGTAAGCTTAAGGCTGAGAAGTTGAACGAGGCGATCGCTAAAATAGTTGAAATTATTCAGCAGTAATTCTCTATTGTCAAGCGTTCCGTCTGTTCAAAATGCTGTTTGACTACTTTGTAAAGGGCGATCGACCGGCACGACACTAAAAGGGTGATCGCCCGCCTAAGAGTGAAAAAGTAGTAAAGGGCGATCAACCTTTGGATGCCAAAAGTGCGATCGCCTATATGACACTAGCTTTTGCTGAGTTCCGACTGCGTAATCTACTTTAATTAACACTGCTTACCGCTGCAATTAACCACATCCTAAGATGTGCTTAATGCCTTCGACTACAGCCGCCACAGCCGCGATATGTAAAAGTCCGTCAAATGGCAAGGTTATCGAAGCCAAGCTAGCACCGACTGTCACAAAAGCCATAAGCTTCGCGGAAACAGCGCCTATTGAAGCAATTGTCACTGTTGGCAGACCAGCCGTAGCGGCAAAGGTTAAAAGTCCCCCTAGTAAAGCTATGATAGCGATTAACTCTCCCTGCCCGACATTATGGCAGGAGCTAGTTTGTGCTAGTAGCAATTGAGTAAATTTCCAGGGAATTAATATAGACATTTGGATTGTTTTAAACTTACTTCTAGAAATATGAATTATACACAGTAAACTGTCAACTGTTAATCGAAAAATGTGTTTTATCTTTCGGACGAGCTCCTACTTTTTGGCCTCAACCTCATTTCTCCGCGAGGGGTTCAAGGGCGATTCCCTACGGGATAGCTACCCTGCGGGAACGCTTCGCGAACGCTCGCGCGTACTTTCAAGTAGGCGCAGAAAAGCGATCGAGCGATAGCTGTTCCCCTCTTAACAAAGCGATCGCCCGTCACCAGTGAAAAAGTTGTAAAGGGAGATTCCCTACGGGATAGCTACCCTGCGGTAACGCTTCGCGAACGCTGCACGACTATTGCAAGATGCTAACTAAAAAGGGCGATCGCTCTCCCATCTCAAACAAGCGATCACCTCTTTTGAGTCATTAGACTTCTTGCATTCATTCGCTTTTCTATCTTGAAATTCATCTGCTTTATATGTAGTTGATATCTGCCTTATATCTGCGGTTGACCGATCAACAAAAGACTTATGCAATCTTGTGTATTGCATAAATCTTTGTGAGTTATACAGCCATATGCTTGAGTTGAAAAAGTAACTGCTCCCTCTTTCCCTCAGTTAATTGATAATAGCCATAGTCTCGGCGATTGCTTCGCTCTTGCACAGCGAACAATGATAATAGCGCTAACCCAAGCGTATTGAATAATAAATGTATGAAAAAAACCCGCACTGGCGGGTTTTAATCTGTCGGAAATTGGCTCGAAGTTTGCTTAGAGCGATCGATAAACGCGATAATTAATCTCAGGGAAGATGTTATCAATCTCCTGAACCTTCTCCAACCAGCCGGAATCGACTTTGCCCTCTTTCACTTCATCGTACAGCTTGTGAAAGCGCATTAAGTGCGATCGCGTCCGCCGCACCGCATAGGGCACCATCGTCCCTGTACGCATGATAAACGCCCAGTCAGACGATTGAGCTAACAACACTTCCCGCGCAGCCTGATTCAAAGCCCGCAACTGCAACTCATCCTCTGCTTCCATGTTTCCCAACTCAATCATCCGTTCCGCAGCCTTGTGTAAGTGCGGATAAATCCAAGCATTAGTATCATTCAGCCAATATTCGTGGAAACCCCGGAAACCCCAACTAGACTGAGATGGACGGCACACTTGCTGAGTCGGATTTCCTCGCAAATAATCGGCTAAGTGCGTCATCTCGTAGGTATTTTGGTCGTACCAACTCTTGCGGAACAAGTAATCTAAGAACCAAGGCCCTTCGTACCACCAATGACCGAAAAGTTCCGCGTCATAAGGCGATACAATAATCGGGGGACGCTGCATGATGCCGTTGAGGTGTTCGACTTGCCGTTCTCGGTTGAATGCAAAGTTGCTGGCGTGTTCGGCGGCTTTTTCCCGCGCCCAGTACGGATCGTATAACTGTTTGTCGCCTAAACCCAGTCCGCGACCGGTGATTTTGTGATACTTAATCCCGGTGTTTTTGCGCTGGCCGTTGGGCATGATGTAGGGCTTGATGTAGTCGTATTCGGCTTCCCAACCCAAATCTTTGTAGAATTCGCGGTATTCGGCGGCGCCGGGATAGCCGACTTCGGATGACCAAACTTGCTGCGATGATTCGTGATCCCTACCAAAGGCTGCTACTCCGCATTCTGTGAAAATCGGGGCGTAGCTACCGTAGCGGGGACGCGGGCGGGCGTAGAGGATGCCGTGACCGTCTGTGAGAAAGTAGCGGAGGCCGGCGTCGGCTAACATCCTCTCTAAGCCCTCGTAGTAGGCGCATTCGGGCAGCCAAATGCCTTTTGGTCGGCGGCCGAAGTTTTGTTCGTAGCTTTCGCAGGCTACTTGTATTTGCGCCCACACTGCTTCGGGGTACATTTTCATCAGCGGTAGGTAGCCGTGGGTGGCCCCGCAGGTCATGATTTCAAGGTTGTTGCTGTCTTGAAATTGTTTGAAGGCTTTTACTAAATCTCGATCGCACTTTTCCCAATAATTGCGGACTTGAGAGAAGTGGGCGGCGTAATGTTCTGCCAAATATCGGAGGTGACCGTTGCCGCTGTGGTGTTCAATTTCAAGATCCGCTAGTTCTTCGAGTTTGGCTAAGTGGTCGTCGAAACGGTCTTGCAGCAAGGGGTCGCGCAGCATTGACACCAAGGGCGGTGTCATGCTCATGGTAATTTTAAAGTCGATGCCGTCGCGTTTGAGCCCTTCAAACACTTGCAGCAGGGGAATGTAGGTTTCGGCGATCGCCTCAAACAGCCATTCTTCTTCTAAAACGTAGTCGCTTTCGGGGTGGCGGACAAAGGGCAGGTGGGCGTGGAGAACGAGGGCGAGGTAGCCAATAGCCATAATGATTTGGATGACGCCAGTTAGGGACAGCTTTAAAATATTTTAAGATTTTAAGCTGAAATGGGACGCACAAAGTGCCGTGTTTTTTTAACTGCTTTTCTCTAACAAACTAAATGCGAGCAAATTCTGATTTTCTGCTTGCTGTCGGATGAGACCTGCTGCTGTTTGAGAGTCTACTGGCTTTGAGAAAAAGAATCCTTGGGCGAACTCGCATTTTAACCCTTTGAGTATAGATAGTTGCGAGGCTTCTTCTACTCCTTCGGCTACAACATCCATGCCTAAATTGTGCGACAAAGTAACGATCGACCGCACAATTTCTGTCGGGTCAATGCCTCCTTTGCCGAGGTCGAAATCACCTCCCATCCTGCTCACAAAAGAGCGGTCTATTTTTAAGGTATTGGTGGGGAAGCGGTGCAGGTAGGAGAGTGATGAATACCCGGTGCCGAAATCGTCAATGCACAGGTGTATGTTGCGGGCTCTGAGTTCCACCAGCATTGCTGTTACTGATTCGGAATTTTCTATGAGTACGCTTTCGGTAATTTCTAGTTTTAAACTGCTGCCGTGGAGGTGACTTTCTTCGAGAACTCGATCGATGTATTCGATTAAATCTGGCTGAGAAAACTGTTTGACTGAAAGGTTGACGCTGACGCTTAAGGGCGGGTTGTTTTGAAATAGCTGCTGCCACTCGCGAATTTGCTGGCAAGCTGTACGCAGTACCCAGCGGCCCAGCGGTACAATCAAGCCGGTTTCTTCGGCGATGGGAATAAATTCGTTGGGAGAAACTAAGCCGCGTTCTGGATGCTGCCAGCGCACTAGGGCCTCGAAACCGTTAATTGTGTTATTGGCGATCGACACGATCGGCTGGTAGTGAATGATAAACTGGGGGGCTGCGTTCATGGGAGGTAAGCCTGATGGTGGAAATTGGGGAGATTGGGGAGAGTCTTCTTCTCTGGCCGGGTCTTTAATTGATTCGATCGCCCGCCGCAGGTCATTTTCTAGCTGCAACAGCCGCAAAGCGTGGGCGTGCATGGAACTGTTGAAAACTTCGTGTCGAGCTCTGCCGAGTTCTTTGGCGCGGTACATGGCGGTGTCAGCGTCACGCAGCAGGTTGATCGGTTCTTCGTATTCGCCAGAACTCAAAGCAATGCCGATGCTGGCGGTGATAAAGACTTCGTGTCCGTCTAGTAGGATGGGGGAGGTGATTTTCTTTTGCAGGCGGTTGACGATGCTGGTAGCTTCGTTTACGCCGTCGATGTCTTCAAGCAAAAGCACGAACTCGTCTCCTCCGAGGCGGGCCACTGTATCTCCGGCCCTCAGACAAGCTTCGAGACGGCGGGCGATCGCAACTAGCAGTTGATCGCCGATCGCATGGCCGAGAGAATCGTTGACTACTTTAAATCGATCTAAATCGAGAAATAGCACGGCAAACAAGTAGTCTTTGCGCCGTTTTGCCAGCCTCAGAGAGTGTTCCAGCCGATCGGTAAATAGCGCTCGGTTGGGCAAGCCGGTCAGGGAGTCGTGAAAAGCCTCGTGCAGCAGTTGTTCTTCGGCGAGTTTGCGCTGAGTGATGTCGTGGCAGTTGATCACGATGCCATTGACTGCGGGATCGTGCAGCAAGTTGGTGGCTACTGCTTCTACATAACACCAGGAACCGTTGCGGTGGCGGACTCTGTACTCAACTGGGGACTGGCTTGTTTTGGGGTTTGCAAGGGCTTTTTGGAGGGTTTGGGCGATCGCAGTGCAGTCCTCGGGGTGAACGGTTTCTAGGGCGCTGCGTCCGATCGCGTGGTGCGGCCCGTAGCCTAAAATTCGCTTGACGGAAGGGCTGATGTAGCGGAATATGCCATCGGCATCGAGAATAATCGTGATGTCTGTGGCGTTTTCAATCAGCGATCGAAATCGCTGTTCGCGTTGCCGCAGGGCTGATTCGGCTTGTTTACGTCCGCTGATGTCGAGGGCTACTCCGTCTATGATGATATCGCCGTTTTCGTTTTTGGAAAATTTGGCGCTGTCTTGCACCCACTTGACTTCGCCGGAATTTAACACGATCCGGTACTGGCGATCGCAGGGCTGGAGACTGGCACTCGATGCTGCTACGCTGCCGTCAAAGGAGTTTTTGTCGTCGGGATGAATAATTTCGGTCAACCGTTCCGGGCGCGCCATTACTTCTTCTGGCCCAATCCCAGTCACTTCGCGGACGCCCGGACTGATGTAGGGCATGGACATTGTGCCGTCTGGATGCAGCACGACGCGGTAGACTGAGCCGGGAATGTTGGCTGCCATGGTGGCTAGCTGCTGCTGGATGCCGCGGACTTCTGCTTCAGCTCGTTTGCGTTCTGCGAGTTCGGTTTGTGCTTGTTGGTAGAGTTCCGCTTGGTGAATCGCGATCGCACATTGATCGGCTATGGCTTTGACTAGGGATAGTTCTTCGGCAGTCCAAGAGCGCGCCCGATCGCACTGATAGAGGCCAATTCCTCCCAAAAATGACTGCTGGTACAGCAGGGGCGCGATCGCCACGGCGCGGAACCCTACAAACTCTGCTGATGCTTGCAGGGACGGACACAGGCTCGATAACTCGTCGAGGACGAGGGTTTCTCCGGCCGCGAGGGAGGTTCGGTAGTGTTGGGCAAATTCGCAATTTAGCCCGATGAGTCGTTGTTTGTCTGCTGATGAGCTGATGTAGCGAACTATGATGCCGCCTGTGGCATCTGGCTGCAAGATCGTACAGCCGCTGATTTCGAGAGCTTCGTGCAGTTGATCTGCGGTGGTTTGCAGCACTTCGTCGAGTACAAGGGTGAAGCGCATGGCTTGGACGATGCGGTTGACGATCGCCTCACGAGTCGCTTGCCGCTGAATTTTGGCGATCGCTTCTTGTTGCTGGCGGCGCATTTTGTATTCTTGCAGCGATCGTTCTAAGACTGTTGGCAACCTAAACAGCCGCCCTTTGAATACGTAATCCGTCATTCCGGCTTTGATGCAATCAACTGCCGCTTCTTCTCCCAAACTTCCCGTTACTAAAATAAATGGGATCTCTTGCCCTAATTCCTGCATTAATTTCAACACTTCTAAACCGTTGAAACCCGGCAGGCGGTAATCTGACAGCACAGCGTCGTACTGGCAATTTTGGAGCAGTTGTCTGCACTCTGTTGCTGTTTCGGCAGTGTCGCAATTAAAATTAACTCCCCCCGATTCTAAGGCGAGCACTATTAATTCCATATCTTCTGCCATGTCTTCGACAATCAACAAGTTTAATGTTGATTCCGCTACCATGTTCAGTAAATAATTGGTCTGTTCGCGATCTAACATACGGAATTCTGGAGTTTTTGAAGGTGGTTCATGTTGCTAAATCTTTTCATTTCTCAGAGGGAGTTTGGGGAAGTCTCACTCGATTTTTTTAGTTATCTTTATAAATATTTTCCATCGGCTCTCAACACATTTATTTGATACTCGCGACCGAGGGCTTGCAGAACATAGTGTGACTTATTTAACTTTATAATAGTTCTAAATTCTGCATTTATAACTACTATACTGGCAAGTTGCGAATTTATATTACCGTTTGAGATTATTTGCTTAGTTTAAAGTAGAATGTCGCTCCTTGACTAGGTACGCTCGTCGCCCAAATCGTGCCGCCGTGGCGGTGAATAATCCGCCCGACGATCGCCAAACCGATGCCCGTACCTTCAAATTCTCTCTGGGAGTGCAGCCGCACAAAGGCTCCAAACAGTCGATCGGCATATTCCATCTCAAAACCCACGCCGTTATCCTTGACAAAAATCGTTCCATCGGGTAAGGCATCAATAACTATTGTAGCCGGAGTGCGATCGCGGCTGAACTTGACGGCGTTGCCAATCAAGTTGCTGAACACCTGTTGCAGTAGGGTGGGATCTCCCATCACCACCGGCAAATCTCCGACGGTAAATTCTACGCTGTCGGGAGTTGGAGCCGGCTCTGCGCCAGTTCGGGGTTTAGTCAATTTAATCGCAGTTTGCACCAAACGGGTGAGATCGATCGGAATTTGCGTTAACTCGGTGCGGCCCACCCGCGAAAGATCGAGCAAACCGTCAATCAACAGACTCATTTTTTGGCTGCTCTCCTCAATGACTTCCATATAGTGAACAATTTTAGGATCGTTCAAGGTCTCAGTTGATTGTAACCGCTGTTTCAAAGCATTAACAAAACCTGAAATATGGCGCAAAGGAGCGCGGAGATCGTGGGAAACAGAATAGCAAAAAGATTCTAATTCTTGATTGGCAGCCTCTAATTGCTCCGTGCGTTCCGACAAAGCTTGTTTCGTCTTTACCAACTCAGTGATATCGCGAGAAGTGCCAATTAAAGCATAAACCTCGCCGTCGAGATTCCTGAGAGGAATTTTAAAAGTGTCGAAGTAAGTAGTTTTGTTGTCGGACAAAATATATTTTTCTTGCAAGTGTAGAGTTTCCCCTGATTCAAATACCTGCAAGTTTTCCCGCACAAATTTTGTGGCTAGTTCAGGGGGAAAACATTCAAACACAGTTTTGCCCTGCATCTCATTTCTGCTGTCGAAACCTGCCATTTCTGCCAAAGGTTTATTCACAAAAGGCTGGCGCATATTTTCGCGTTCTACTACAAAAATGCGATCGGGCAAAGCATCAAAAAAAGTCTCTAATTCGGCGGTACGCTGGGCGACTTGAGCTTCTAAAGTTTCGTTGAGCTGTTTGAGTTCTGCTTCGGCTCGTTTGCGCTGGGTGATATCTTGACCGATGCCGATACTTCTGCCGTCTGAGAGGCGAACGTTTGCCCAAGTAGTGTCGATAATTCGCCCGTCTCTAACTTTAGTTTGGAAGTCGCCCCACTTCTGGGTTGCTGCTTGGATGAAGTCCAAAACTTCTTGGCGGTATTCCGGCTGCGGATAAAATTCCGCCAACATATCGCGGTTTTTGGTTTCTTCAAAACTCCAGCCGAGCACTTGTTCCCAGTGGCGGTTTACCAAGTTTATTTCACCTTGGGAATCCAAGAATGTGAGCATGACTGGCACGTTGTCGAAGATTGTTTGCAGCACTTCGTTTTGCTGTTTTAAGGCTGATTCGGCTTGTTTGCGCTCGCTAATGTCGAGTACCGAACCGATTACTTGCTTCATTTGTCCCTCTGGGGTTCTTTTGAAAATTGTCGATCGATCGTGCACCCAGCGCCATTCCCCATTTTTGTGTTTGATCCTGTAGTCGATGTCATCGATTTCGTGGGGGTTGGTGCTGTTTACCAGGCGCTGCATACCTGCAATTAACTTGGGCATATCCTCGGGGTGAACCAAGGTAGAGACAGCTTCTGTACCCAACTCTTGCAATTCTGCGGGAGTGTAGCCCAGCATGGAAGTAACGGCTGCATTTGCATAGATATTTTGCTGTGCTTCTGTGTCGTAAATGTACAGAAAGTTGGGGATGGTTGTAATGATGCTTTCTAAAAGTTCTTGCTGTTTTTGCAGTTCCGATTCGGCTTGTTTGCGATCGGTCAAGTCTAGCACAAAACTCACCCCAAATTGCTGCGAACCTTCTAAAAACGCACCGCCTAGCATCACCGGAACGCGGCTGCCGTCCGAGCGAATGTATTCTTTTTCAAAGGGGGTAGCTGTGCTGGTAGCTGCCAGTTCTGCAAGTTTTTCTGCGTCAAGGCTGCGGTACTCTGGCGGTGTCATTCCTTGCCAGCAAATTTTTTGGGATAACAAATCGTCTCGCGTATACCCTACTAGGTTTAAAAAAGCCTGATTTGCGTCGGTAATCTGGCCGTTAATGTCCCAAAAAAATATGCCGATAATGTTAGAATCGACTACGCGCCTAAATCGAGCTTCGCTTTGGCGCAACTGAGCTTCGACTTGTTTTATTTCTGTGATGTCGCGGGCGATCGCTAAAACTGTTTCTACTGAATTGTCCTCAGCCAATTCGGGAATAATTCGACAGTGATAATATTTTTGGCCGCTGGGAGTGGGATAGTCAAATTCTATAGTTTCTGGTTTACCTGTGCAAAAAACGTTCGGGAAAGCTGCATTTAACTGGTTACACAAATGCGGCGACAGTCCCAATTCTTGGGTAGTTTTGCCGATAAATTGTGCTGCGGTTTTTCCGGTAACAGCTTCGACTGCTTGGTTGATGTAAAGGTGGCGCTGTTCTCGATCGAACCGCGCTATGATATCGGTAGAATTTTCGGCGATCGCCCTAAATGCCTGTTCGCACTGCCGCAATTCTTCTTGAGTGCGGTGTTGTTCGGTTATGTCTCTGACAAAAGATAGAATTGAAACTACTTTTCCCTCTGCATCGATTAGTCCAGAATTGTACCACTCGCAGTAAATTATCGAGCCATCTTTGGTATAGTTGCGGTTGCGGCAAACGTGGCGGGGTTCTTTGCCGTGCAAGAGTTGATTTGTGACGGCGCACACTTGCTCGAAGTCTTCTTCATGAACTATTAACCATTCGTGCCAGTATTTGCCGGTTACTTCTGCTGCAATCCAGCCAAATATTTGTTCTGCCATGGGCGACCACCGCATTACCCGAAATTCGCTGTCCCACTCTATAACTGCCATTGGCGAGTTTTCTAGGTGAAATTCCCGTCGCTCCTGGGATTGTTTTATTTGGGTTTGAAGTTGCTGGCGCCGTTGCTTAGCCACAGCCAATCGCTCGCTGATTTCCTGTGTGTTTGCTGCGCCGAATTTGGCTATCTGAGCAATGGTTTCTGCTGTTTGTTTTTCCAGTTCGTTCCAAGCGAGTTCAAGGGCTGATTCCGCCTGCTCTAGCTCAGTCATTCTGTTCTGAAACAGTGGGGCACTTTCTACAGAAATTTCCGGCATATTTTTGACATTTAGGCAAGTGTTACTTTGACATTTTTTAATAAAATTTTATAAACTAAAAATGTGTAATTTATGGTTAAATTATACATTTTAATTATTAATTTGTGCCCGGAGCCGTTGTTGAAGCCGGGCGGCGCGATTAAAGCGTTCCAGTTCCAGGGTTTGGCGTGCAGATCGTCTCGCACTCTTGCCCGATCGCTAGCCAACTCTCTTGGGCAAGACTGCGGGCGCGATTATCGGGCGCTAAGTATATTCTCGCACAAGGTTGTGGTTTGGGGGCGATCGAAAAGATACTGGCGCGACGGGCGGGCGTGGGGTTCTGGTGAATCTGTAGCAGGGCGTTGGGTGTGCCGATCGGACGTACGGTTAGAAACCGCGCCTACACAAACTCTCACGCGCCTCCGCGGGTTGAAGAAGCGGTTTCAACCGATCGATCTTTTTTGCGAGATCTGCCTGATGTGAAGTGAAAACCGTCTCATTCGTGTCAACTTGAGCTGCGAATGTAGTCCTAGACTGCTATCTGACGATTAGGGCCTCGATCCCCCTAAATCCCCCGGATAGTCGGGGGACTTTGAGAATACTCCTGTCCCCCCCTTGCTTTCGGGGGGTTAGGGGGGATCGAGACTTCGATACAAACCAGAGAGACAAAGGATTTCAGGCTTAAGTTTACACCAATGAAACCGTCCCTACCGGACAAATAATCTTAAGTCGGTTTGCTCAATAAACAGCTAAAATATAATCTAAAGTTATTAAATTTTTAATGTCGCTTATGACTGCTGCTGCATCAGTTAAAACTCAGTACGAAGCTGTTATCGGTCTCGAAACTCACTGTCAATTGAGCACGAATACTAAAATTTTCTCCAGTTCTTCCACAGAATTTGGCAATGCTCCAAATACAAACATTGACCCGATTTGTATGGGAATGCCTGGAGTGCTGCCAGTATTAAATGAAAAAGTCCTGGAGTATGCGGTGAAAGCAGGGCTTGCTCTCAACTGCAAAATCGCACCTTACAGTAAGTTTGACCGCAAGCAATATTTCTATCCGGATTTGCCGAAAAATTATCAAATTTCTCAGTTCGATTTGCCGATCGCCATTAACGGTTCGATAGAAATTGAAATGGTGGACGAAACGGGCAATTCTACTAGAAAACAAATCGGGATCACTCGCTTGCACATGGAGGAAGATGCCGGAAAATTGGTTCACGGCGGCAGCGATCGCCTCAGCGGTTCAACTTATTCAATGGTGGACTACAACCGCGCCGGTGTGCCTCTGATCGAAATTGTTTCGGAACCGGATTTGCGATCGGGCGCGGAAGCTGCCGAATACGGTCAAGAAATACGCCGGATCGTCCGCTACATCGGCGTTGGCGACGGGAATATGCAGGAAGGTTCCCTGCGGTGCGACGTGAATATTTCGGTGCGCCCGGTTGGTCGAAAAGAGTTCGGGACGAAAGTCGAAATTAAAAATATGAACTCTTTTAATGCGATCGAACGGGCGATCGATTACGAGATCGAGCGGCAAATTCAAGCTATCGAAAATGGCGAAATCATCCTCCAAGAAACGCGGCTTTGGGATGAAAACAAGCAGTGTACTTTCAGTATGCGACTCAAGGAAGGTGCGAGCGATTATCGGTATTTCCCGGAACCGGATTTGCCTCCGATCGAGGTTTCGGCAGATCAATTGCGGGATTGGAAAGCTCAACTGCCGGAATTGCCGGCCGAAAAGCGCCACCGCTATGAATCTGATCTCGCTCTTTCTCCCTACGACGCGCGGGTTTTGACTGACGACAAAGCGGTGGCGGAGTATTTTGAAAAGTCGATCGCCGCGGGTGCTGCTACTAAGCAAGCTGCGAATTGGGTGATGGGCGATATCACGGCTTATCTGAAAAATGAGAAACTGGCGATCGCAGAAATTCCGTTCCAACCGCAGGATTTAGCGGAACTGCTGGGGCTCATTGATGCTGGCACGATCAGCGGCAAAATCGCTAAGGATATTTTGCCGGAGTTGCTGGCAAATGGCGGTTCGCCTCAGAAGTTGGTTGAGAGTAAGGGTTTGATTCAAATTTCGGATACCGGGGCGATCGATCGGGCGATCGATGCCGTGTTGGCTGCCAATCCCAAGGAGCTCGAACAGTACCGGGCTGGCAAAACGAAGCTGCTGGGCTTTTTCGTCGGCAAGGTGATGAAGGAAACGGGCGGCAGGGCCGATCCGAAATTGACCAATGAGCTGCTGGTAGCCAAGCTTAACGCCTAAGCCGAAACAGCGGTTAAGGGTGTCGTGTAGCGGATCAAGTGGCGGGCGATCGGTTTTTCCTGATCCCGCCGCGCGATCGCCCTTGCTGCTTTGTGCTATCTTTATAATTTAATATACATTTCTTTACAATATCTTCACGTTTGGGGGTGTCACCCCTCATCCCGGTCATGTTATATTTTGTTATGTAGATGCACCCTGATGGCAGAGAGAGTTACTTAAATAGCTCTCTCTTTTTTTGTCTTTTTTTTGCGGGTACGGACGTGAAAATACGGATGCGGAAGCATCGGGAGAGGGGGAGCGATAAGCTGTTGCGAATTTAAATTGTATATTCGGGACGATGCTCAGAGCAACGTCCCACAAGAGTGTTTAAGCGATTTTTGACATACAATTTAAATGTAGGACAGCTTACCGATTACCGATTAGCCATTACTAATTAACGATTACCGATTACTATCAATTTGAGTTATTAACTAATTTTGACAGTATGAGCGAACCAGGTAGCGAGCTAATTAAGCAGGGGATTTTGCAGTATCAGGCGCACCAGTTTGAGGCGGCGCTGGATTCTTGGCAGGAAGCGCTGAGGCTGTATCGGGAAATCGACGATCGGCGCCGATCGGGTGCGGCGCTGGGTAATATGGGCGTGGCTTACGAGGCGCTGGGAAATTACGATCGCGCGATCGACTGTTACCGGCAGCATTTGGTGTTAGCGCGGGAAATTGGCGATCGCCGGGGCGAGGCGAATGCTTTGGGAAATCTGGGCAATGCTTGCTGTGCTTTGGAAGATTTTTCTGGTGCTATTGATTACCAGCAGCAGCGTTTGGCGATCGCGCGGGAGACTGGCGACTCTCGCTCTGAGTTGGAAACTTTGGGCAATTTGGCGCTGGCTTGCGATGCTAATGCAGATTTGCCTGGTGCGATCGAGTGTTATCAGCAGCAGTTGTCGATCGCGCGCGGCAGCAACGACGATCGCATTGAGCGCAGTGCTCTCAAGAGTTTGAAGCTTGCTTACAAGTATTTAGCGGATTATCAGAAAGCCGACGAGTACCGACAGCAGCAATTGGCGATCGTGCGGGAACTGTTTTTAACCGATAAAAATCAGGATTTTGTACAACTTGCAGAAACAGTCGGTTTAAATCCCGTCGAGGATTTTGCCGGGACTGATTTAAGCGGTTTTGATTTGCAATACGCTGATTTGAACGGTGCGGATTTGCGCGAAACTAACCTTCAGGGCGCAGATTTGACCTTAGCAGATCTCAGCGGTGCTTTGCTAAGTTCTGCTATTTTAATTGATGCTACTTTGTGCAATGCTAATTTGCGCGATGCTGAACTCAGCAGCGCGAACTTGAGCGGTGCAGATTTGCGAACCAAGCTGCCGAGAGCAAATTTGAGCGGTGCAAATTTAACTGGCGCGAATTTGAGCAGTGCTTATTTACCGAATGCACTTTTAGTTAATGCAAATTTGACAAATACTGATTTCAAGAATGCTGATTTGAGCGGTGTTGATTTGAGCGGCGCGAATTTAAATGGTGCTGATTTGAGCCGCGCTGATTTAAAAAATGTGGTAGTGGAAAATGCCAGATTTACTGGTTGTTTGGGGATTTCGGAAGGGGTAAAAGTTGAGTTGAGGACACGGGGCGGGATTTTTGAGTAGAATGGGAATGTTGGTAAGCTGTTGAGCATCTGAATTGTATATTCGGGACGGGCTAGGAGCAACGTCCCACAAGAATTTAATTAATTTTTGACACACAATTTAAATGCAGAACAGCTTAATTAAAGAGGGCAATAAAAGCTATGACTGGCGTAACTGCAAAACGATTCTCGATCGCCGAATATGACCGTTTGGCAGAACTGGGATTTTTTGAGTCCGATGGCCGAGTTGAATTGATTCGCGGGGAAATTATCAAAATGGCTGCTAAAGGTAGGCTTCACTCGGATTGCAATACTCTTTTAGTTGAGGAGTTAATCATTTTACTGGCAAGACGCGCTCGCCTGCGTGTACAGGAACCGATTATTTTGTCTGATGATAGCGAACCAGAACCTGATGTGGTTATTGCCCGCCGTTATGACAATTATTTATCTCCTCACCCTCTAGCTGCTGATATTTTGTTGGTGATTGAAGTTTCTGATTCTACTTTGAAGTACGATCGGAGAACCAAGTTATCTCTCTACGCTGAATCGGGGATTGCTGATTATTGGATATTTAATTTGGTAGATATTCAACTGGAAATGTACAGCGAACCTTATCAGAAACAAACAGGTGGTTTCGATTATCGACTGAAACGAGTGGTTTTGCCGAATGAGGTTGTGGCAATTCCAGGTTTCCCAGAGTTGTCTCTGGATTTGTCTACGGTATTTCCGGCGCAGATTAGTGAGTGAAGGTGAGGAGTTTGTCATCGCCCTTGATGATATAATCCAAAAGTGCGATCGACGAACTCCTCAGCAAATTAACGTAGGGCGATCTTCGGCGCCGATCGCCAACACATGAGAAATTATCACAATCATCACATATAAAAAAATGCCGGATTGTGATAAAATAGAAATAAAGCACTCGTCAAAATCTCCATCACAGTCTGGCAGAGCCAGCACTTCGACCGATATGCGATCGCTAGAGTCTCACAACAAATACCCAGATTGCTTGTGGATGCAATTAGAAGCAATTCCACTACCGTCGGTTGCAGCCCAAACCCAGCAGCTCGACATTCACTTGAGCCTCAATTTTAACGAGCATTGGGAGCCCCTGCTCGGCGGCCGCATCAAATTTGGCCTGCAAGGCGGGACGCTCAAGCTCAATCTGGAAAACTGCGAAATTCCCGTAGCATCGCGTCAGTTAGTCGGTGATTTCCAGCTTTCGCCAATAGAAAGCAGTACAGAAGTTTTGTTAACCGAAAGTCTGCGGGAAGTTCCAGACAGCGAGAATTTGGAAAAAATCCCGGAAATTGACTGCACGTTGTGTCAAGTTTCCACAATAGGCGACGATACAAAGCCTGCTTGGATTTTTTCATTAGAACGGGGCAAACCAGTATTGAAAGGTTTGCTGAAAAGTGCAAAACTGGGAGAATTTGCCGCCAACCCATTGCGGATCGCCGCGGCTTTTGAAGTTGCTAAAGAAGATATTTATCTAACAGATGCGGAGGGTTTGTGGCCGCACGATATTACGCCAAATCAACACGCGGTTTTAGAAAGAATCCTGACTGTATATTTGCAAGCAAATAAACTGCAACCGGCTCTCAGTTGGGCGCTTTTATCCTACAATTTGCCTGCGGTGGAACAGCCCGAGGTGGAAATTGTCGCCGAAACTGAAGCCCAATTGCAGGAAATGGTCGATCGCATTATTTCCGCTGAAACCGACGATTTCGCTATGTTAGCAAAAATAGCCAATCTCAATCCAGCACTGGATTTCGCGGGCGGTAGCTTGCGCGGAACCAGTTTGAGTGCAGTGGATTTTAGCAGCGCAAATCTCGATCGCGCCAACTTCCGGGGTGCAAACTTGAGCGATGCCGATTTCAGCGACGCCAACCTACAAAATGCCAAATTGGGCGGTGCAGATTTGAGCGGCGCTTTCTTAGGAAATGCCGATTTGAGCGGCGCAGATTTGCACCGCGCAAGTCTGGCTTTAGCAAACCTCAGCGGTGCCGATTTGAGCGGCGCCAATCTGATCGAAGTTAACTTAACAAATGCTAATTTCAGCGGTGCGAATGTCGAGTCAGCCCGGTTTGGGAATAACGCCGGACTTGCGGAGGATGTGAAGGTAAGTTTACATCAGCGCGGAGCGATTTTTGAGGATGTTTAGTAGAGTGAAGCGTTGCACAGTTTTGGGCGATGGTTATAGGTAAATACGCTTGAATTAACTTTTTTGTCATTGCGAGCGCAGAGAAGGCGATCGCAATGACTAGGTTGCTTCTCAATTAAGTGAGGTGTCGCCTGGAATTTAAAACACTTATTTTTACACCAAAACCTTTGCAATCAATGGTTGATATTGACAACTTGAGAAAGGACGAAAATCATCCTTGCAATCAACATTCATTGTACATAACAGGCGAAATTGGAGAGGAGTTAAAGGTTTATTAACACGCTCTACCCGCACCTCTAAGTTAGAATTTTGTCGAAGCAACTCAAAAAATTCTGCAAGCAAATATCGTGGACAATAGCCGACAATATAGTGGTCTTTAGTATTTAAAATTAAAGCCTGAGAATCGTAGGGATTTTGAAATTCGTGAGCTAACCATAATCTTTCCCCAGGCTCAAACTGATTAATCCGCTCAATTGTACTGCTTGGTAAATGTCGCAGCCCATGCAAGAAAAAATAGAGATGGTAACGTCCTTCTTCGTCAACTTCTGGACACGGAAAAACAGCAAGTGTATCGGTTTCTCGTTCTCCACCACTACGGGCTAAAATTGCCATTGGATCGTTTTCATCCTTGAGAATATTCAGCGATTCAATAAAACTTGAATAATCAGGCCGCGAACGAGACATTAACCGATTTGCGAACACTGGAAATAACTGAGTTGATGTATAGACTTCATTTAATCGCGGAAACGAAGACAAAGGTTTAAAAGCACATTGCTCTTCGGCCTCTTTTATACCTTGCGTATAAACAAATTGATAGAGACCTCCATCAAATGTTAATCGACCAATCGGGAACCAATAGCGACTAATGGGGTCTTGCCAAGCTAAAAATAAGGTCTTTGGTGTCTTCAAGATAGTGTTTCCCTCAACGTAACTAGCCTATGTTTATTGATTTCCAAAATTTTCTGAGCAAAATTACTAGCCTCGGCGGATATACGCGAGCGATTAATGCGATTAAAAATATCTAATATATTGACTTTTGAGATATTTTAAAGTTGCGCCAACCACACACTAGCTACTTCAGGATGGCGATAAGCAACCAGTGAAAAAACATCAAAAGTTTTAAGAGTTCTTTTATCTTCAACATTGCCATAGAATGCTGAAAAACATTTATTTGTGTAAGATTGAACCGAACGTTTCTGCCTTAGAGAATCAGAAAGATCGCGTCCTAAACTTGAAGCATGATCGTAAGTAGGTGCTAAGTGTTCCGTTTCTGTTGAATTAGATTCTGTTTTCATTCGGATAATCCCCCAGTTTTCATGGTGACGGTCTCCGTTACCAATCCACGCATCTAACAAAAGATAGCCAACAAAGACATCCACTGCTTTGTGGATACCAGAGATTGGTGTCCAATTAAGAGGTAAATTTATGGAATCGCCTCCAATAATCCCCAGCACTAGATCAATTGTATGTTGTGATGTGCCATAGGTGCTGAAAGTTGGGTAATTTGGCACAATTGAAGCAATAAGCTCGTTACCGTGTACAAGTGTTCCTCCTTGTGGTAAAAAATTAGGTGAGATCACACCACGATCGCCAATCCATGTTGAAGCTAATTCGTAAACAGCGTGAGGAAGTCCGATTAGTTCGCACAATTGAGATGAGACTTTTTCTGCCCAATCTTCCCCCAAGTTTAGTCGCGTTTGCTTGTACAGACAACGATTAATTTCTTTATGGTGGAACCAAAACTTATATTTGCTTCCTAAAGTTTCATTGGAGGAGGCTTCATAAGCTTCTTGCGTGACAAGTAAGATTGGGAACTCATCGATCATAAACTTGGTTTCAAACGCTGTCTTATATTTGTCGGGACACAGCAGTGCTGTGTCCTAAAATTATAGAGTACAATTAAGCTGATTTGAGATTATCCCTCATCCTCCGATTTCACAGGAGCACGCCCAGAAATCACAATAAATCCCACCGATTCAAGAGTCAGGTGCGGGCGGCGAATTCCCGCTAAAACCGCTTGACTCAACGCACTTTCCGTACTGATTTCATCAGCCAAAACCGATTCTAAAAGTTGTTCGGATTTAGAAAGTCGATCCCAGCGCAATTGCAATTGATTCACCCGGTTTTCGAGTTGAACAGCAGCACTGACAGCGGAACTATTGCACATTTCCACAAAAGCCTCACGCCCGCGCAGCAATTCCTCAGATACCACCCGCCCCTTTTGGCAAAAATCATCCCAATCCAGCGGATCGACAAAACTGTCAATCATCGACGTGCGATTTTTCGACAAATTGTAATCCCGATTCGGCCCGCCTTTCCCCTTATAAGCCCGCTGCAAAATTGCCAGAACTTCCGCATCTTCCACCAGAGACATCTGCTCGCTGCGAGCGTCTACAAATACAGTTTCAAAAGTTGGGAGAAACAGAGCATCAGCGCGGCGCTGCAAAGCTTTCAGATTGTAATTTTCAATATTTTGCGCTTGCAAAACTTGCTCAGACGGCTGCACATCAGTCTGGATTGAATAATTAAACTGGAAGCCGAACCATTCCTTCCCTTCCGCAGCATCCCAACTCTCATCATGCCGCCACATTGCAAAAGCTTGACCCCGATCGTCCCAGCGAATATAAGAGCCAAGTGCATCAATTAATCCCTCGCCAGTTCGGTAAAGCACGACATCCACATTCTGATGAGCAATGCGGCGATTGTAACTACCATACTGCTGACAATACGGAACCAATCGAGTTGTCAAATCCTTCGAGGGAATTAAGGTTTTTTGAGTAGGTTGATAGCGCATCAACCCAGATATACTCGGATGTTCGACTTGTTTGAAGTGGAGGGCTTGACACAACCAACCTTCCGCCGCCCGCTGCATTTCTTTATGACGTGCATCGCAGTTGTCGAGGGATTCAAAATACTGAGATGCGCTGTCATCAAGAGTGTCAATTTCATCGAGAACGTACTGTTCATCGATTTTGATTTTCTCTTGTTCGATTTCAGTTTTAATCAATTCAAGTTCGCTTGATAAGCCCTTGGCTCCCTCGGTAAACAACTTTTCTTCAAGTTGAATGAGTTTTTTGTCAGCATAAAAGTGAAGGCTGGAAATAGATTTGTTGAAGATATCAAACCCGTCTTTTAAAACTTGAAACCAAGCTTCGTGGGGGCTATCGGGCATATCTGGGCCTGCAAACAAACAAAATTGGACTCCCATTTTGCTACCAATGCGATCGACTCTGCCGAGTCTTTGCTCTAACTGGTTGGGAAACCACGGTAAATCGAAGTGCACTAACCAATCTGTCAATTGCAGGTTTACGCCTGTTTCGGCCGATCGATCGCACACTAAGATAAAACAGTGCGGCTCCGTCTTAAACCGATGCAGACTAGCCTCAACATCATCCCCCGATTTACCAGTGTCATGGCTGGCGATCGCCTTTTTACCAAAGATTTTAGCTAAATTCTCCGCAATCTCTTGACAAGTTGTCGTAAAACTGGTGAAAATCACAATTTTCGGGAAACGCTCGCCCGGAATCGGCCGTTTAATTTGCTGCTGAATTCTCGATAACAAATCGCGAGGATTGGTGTGATACTCGCGCGGAACCTTCAAAGCAACTGCGAGAAATCGCAAAACGGCGATTCGTAACAAACTCGGTCGATCGAGTCCTTCCTGGGGTTTTTCCACCGTGTTGAGTAAGGTTTCGAGGATTTCCCTTTCTTCGGGAAACAGCGCAGTTCTGGTCAAAATTGCGGTGTCGCTTTGTCCAAAATCGCGATCGAGCTCCGGACTTGATTTCTTCTGCAAGCGAGCTTTAACAACCCGTTCCAAAACATTCAGCCAAGTACCGGAAGCCCGGAAAAACAGCAGAAAAATTCTCTGATATTCGCTGGATTTCGGAGCAGCAGCGCGCCATTTATCGAGTACAGTTTGAATTTCCGACCACTGTTCATCATTCAAATCGTACTCGGTTTTGGGGACAGCATCTCGATCGAAAATCACATCTTCCACGGCATCCCGGCGGTTGCGGAGAATTCGGCGGTGCAGGCGGTAGGTATCGCTAATGTGAGTGCGAATAGTTCGGATCAGGCGAGATTTTTCTGTGGTTTCTTCAGTTTTCAAACAACTTTCTAACTCAGTTGCTAAGCCGATTAAATAATCATCTTTCGCAAACAGAGTACGGAGTTTAGCGAGTTTTGTTTGCAAAACAGAAGCCTGTGCTGTTTCTCGGAAATCTAGCAAAGCGCGACCAATTTCCTGACGGTTTTGTACCCGTTCCTTGAAACTTTCCAAATCATCAAGACGGTAAGTTGTCGGGTCTAGCAAGTGCAGCATTGTCAGAAAATCTTGCTCGCGGCCAACGACTGGCGTTGCAGATAATAACAATAAATTTTTGCTTTTGTGGGCTAGTTTCTGGCAGAGTTCAAAGGATTGTTGCTGGTTGCGATCGCCCGAATTTGCCATTGCAGCCAGATCGTGCGCTTCATCAACTATCAGAAAATCTAGGTTAGCGTTGCGGCTAATTTGATTGATTTCGCTAAGAGCAACAAGTTGTACTCGATCGGCAAAATGAGACAAATAGAATTTATTTTCTAACTCTTGCCGCCACTGTTCAAGCAGGTATTTGGGAACGAGCACCACAGCGCGCCCGTTGGGATCGTCGAGCAGAAATTGGCGGAGAATTGTCCCCGCTTCTACTGTTTTGCCGAGTCCTGCTTCGTCGGCCAATAAATAGCGCACGATCGGGTCTTCTAAGACGCGCCGGACGACTTCAACTTGGTGCGGGTAGAGGTCTATGTTCGCAGAAATTAACCCCGTCATGCCCCGGCTGACGGCGCGCTGTTCGATCGCAGATTGCACAAAAGCCAAGCGGCGATCGTGAAAATACGGCGTTTCTTGGCCTTTGACTGCTAAAATGTCGATCGGATCGGCGATCGGGATATTGCAGCGCACGTAAAGTTCACTTTCGACAGCTTGCAAACTTTGGCTGTCGGGGAGGTCAATTTCGTACTCTAATTTATCTTCATCCCAGTCATAAACTCGGCCGATTATCCATCTTTCCTGAGTTGTGCTCCAGAGATAGCAGCGGGTTTGGCGCTGAAGTCGGGCTTCTTGCAGCAAACCCAAGGGTACAGTTTTGCGGATGCGGTTTTTTACTGAGCAAAAATATTCAATTACGGCATCGGGGTGGGATACCTCGACAACTTTTCCGATTCCCATATCGTTTTTGGGCGATCGAACTAACGAACCAACATCAATCATAATTTCAGCCTGACAATATTTACTAGAATACACTAACGCCTGAGCGACAAGAATAACATTGCATCTTAAACTTATTGCATAAATCTTTGATGGATAGGTCAACCGCAGATGTAAGGCAGATAAACACAGATCAACGCAGATAATTTTAAGAATTGAGAACAAATGAAAGCAATCTTGTCTATTGATTGCGGATAATTACGATCGCCCAAAAACAACGCCTGCACTCCCCGATTCCCATGGAGGGTATTTCTGCATCACACTAGCGTAAATTTCCGAGTCTGTGAAGGCTGTTAACCAAGCTTCTAGCTGAGGCCAAGACTGTTCGCTGAACCAACTTTTATCGGTATGGGCGAATTGACGGACAAAAGGTGCGATCGCCATATCAGCCAATGCTACATTATTACCAAACAAATATTTAGTCGCCCTTAACTTTACATTAAGTTTTTCCAGAGATAAAGCACCTTTATCCCGATGAACTTCAGCATCAACACCTGGGTAACGTTCCGGGTATTTATAACGGTCGAGATGATATTTAAATCTATCATCAAATTGAGCAATTAGTGCTAGCATTTCTGCAACATAACCTTGTTCTGGAATCAACCATTTTTCAGGATCGTGTTGTCGCAATGCCCACAACATGACATCGATACTTTCATCGAGTACACGCCCATCAACATCAATCAATATCGGTACCGTACCTTTCGGAGATACATCCAACATTTCTTGTGGTTTGTCTCGCAAAACAACTTCCCGCAACTCACACACGCGATTGCTAACCATCAGCGCCAAGCGCGCGCGCATCGCATAGGGACAGCGGCGGAAAGAATACAAAATTGGGTATATTGTTGACATATAGTCATTAGTCATTAGTCATTAGTCATTAGTCATTAGTCATTAGGAAGGCTTTAGAGTCAGAAACCGGGTTTCTTTCTAAATTTCACGTCACCCAACCAGATTTTTCAGAGAAACCCGGTTTCTTTGAGCTTGCTAATACTAGAGGAGTCAGAAACCGGGTTTCTTTCTAGATTTCACGCCGCCCAACCAGATTTTTCAGAGAAACCCGGTTTCTTTGAGCTTAGCGCTAATATTACAGGAGTTAGAAACCGGGTTTCTTTCTAGATTTCACGTCACCCAACCAGAGTTTTCCGAGAAACCCGGTTTCTTTAAGATTAGCGCTCATACTATTAATCGATCGCACTATCTAGTTCTTCCTGTAGCATCATAGCGTGCGCCGATATGTGCTTGGTTACGACGCTTAGCAAGCTCAATCTGACGTTGCCGCTCAGAAAAGCCTTGTTTTTTGGTTTCGGTTTTCGAGTCATGACAATGAGGACAACTCACACCAAGTACAAATAATTCAGAAGCCTGATCTTCCTCACTAATCGGCTCACGACAAGCGCGACAAAGTTGATAGTTACCCAACTTTAACTCATGCACAACAGAAACCCGTTCATCAAAGACAAAACATTCACCTTGCCAACGACTTTCTGCTTCCGGCACCGTTTCCAAATATTTTAAAATCCCACCTTCGAGATGATAGACTTCATTAAAGCCTTGAGAGCGCAAAAAAGCAGTAGATTTCTCGCAGCGAATGCCGCCCGTGCAGAACATTGCCACTTTAGGTTTATCGCGTAAAGCAGCTTCTTGCAGCGCCCATTCAGGCAAATCGGAAAAGCTTTTTGTTTGGGGATTTATAGCGCCTGCAAAAGTACCCATAGATACCTCGAAGTTGTTACGCACATCAACCACAACAACATCAGGATCATCAAGCAGCTTATTCCACTCCTCAGGCTTGACATATTTGCCAGCCATGAGGCGGGGATTAATGTCGGGTCTGCCCATCGTAACAATCTCGCGCCTCAAGCGTACTTTTAGGCGGTAAAAAGGTGCTTTTTCTGA
Source organism: Microcoleus sp. A006_D1 (assembly GCF_036702805.1). Classification (NCBI taxonomy): domain Bacteria; kingdom Bacillati; phylum Cyanobacteriota; class Cyanophyceae; order Oscillatoriales; family Microcoleaceae; genus Microcoleus; species Microcoleus sp. A006_D1. The sequence goes on along the minus strand of NZ_JAUBVZ010000001.1, from coordinate 679,158 downwards.
GAAAGATTCCTTGTGAACCAAATCAGCAAAACGTGAATCGCTACGCAAGAATTTTAGGACTGCGTGTACGCCTTCGGGCGAGCCGGCAATAGTGCCATTGATGCCTTCTGCTGCCAGCAAGATAGTGCCTGTAACGTGATTGTTGTTGCAACAATCCAGTATCGGTGTTCTCAGGTCGGCAAAATCCGATAGTTCAACAAACTTATATAATGCAGCGGTTAAGAAATTAGCCATAGATCGAATTGATAGCACTAATTAATTTTCATAGTTTTATGAAAATTGAGTCAAAGCGGGCGGTGGGGCTCGAACCCACGACGTCCAGCATGGGAAGCTGACATTCTACCACTGAATTACGCCCGCGCTTAGTCTGTTTTACTTGCTTTCACTTTTGAGGCGTTGCGGTAAAAAATGACCTGAAAAACATTATACAACGATTTTGCGATTCTGAGTCAACCATTTTGACAATTAAGTTCCGGCAGTCGATCGCCCATCCAGACAAAAAAAGTCCTGCACCAAAGGCAGGACTAATACTTCTACTCTTCAGTCCGCGAAGGCGGACATCGTTTGTGTAGCAGCGGTTTCAACCGCCGAGGCCATTGGACAAACGATCGCCCGATCGATCGCCCTTAACCGTTAAACGAAGCGCAAAGAGGTGCTATCAAGCCCAAAGCCAGAAACTGGTTGGACGATCGCAATCAATTCGTTAGCACCCGCAGTCTTCTTGAAAATAGCCGTTCCAGCAGGCAATCCAGCGGGAGAAGCGCCTAGCACGTAGGTGCTGGGAGCGCCTTGAAGTTGGATGATATCGTCAGTTGAGTCGTAGCCGACAATCAAAGCGTAGTCGGCGGCGCCAGTGCTGCTATCGATGCCATCGTTGTAGTAGAACTTGACTGCATCTCCCAGCAAGAAGGTATCGTTGCCTTGTGCGCCAATCAGCGTATCGATTTCGCCGCGTCCGGGATTAGTGGCGGTAATCTCAACACCAACCAGGAAGTCGTTACCACGCTCGCCATTGAGGAGATCGTTGCCGCCACCACCAAAGATCGCGTCGTCACCTTTGCCTCCAGATGCGGTATCTTGGCCGTCGCCGCCAACCAGGGTGTCATTGCCGCGATTGCCAAAGAGGCTATCATTGCCGCTGTTGCCAAATAGGGCGTCGTCGCCTTTGCCTCCGAAGAAAGTGTCGTTGGCGCTATTGCCTACCAAGGAATCGTTTCCGCCGTTGCCAAACAGGAGATTGTTACTGCCTGTACTCACTAGAATGTCGTTGCGATTGCTGCCCTGGGTAGAAGGCAGTGAGCCAGTTGGTGTGGGCGAATTGCTGGCTGTGGGTGCGATCGGCAGTGCGATCGACAGATCCGGCGACGGATTGAAAACGGGTGCAGGTGTGGTTGTGCCTGTTGTTATCGTTGTGGTTGTCCCTGTTACTAACGTTGTGCTTGTACCGGTTGTTGTCGGTGTTGTCGGTGTTGGCGTTGTTGCCGGTGTTGTTGGCGTTGGTGCTGCCGTAGCCTCTGGTAAATTGGCTGTGAGGATCGCGCTACCTGAGAGGTTGGCCACAGTTTCCATGAAACCAGGGCCTGCAACAGTCGGCGATGCACCAAAAAAGTCTAAAATCACCACGTCATCCGTAGGCCGGGCTATCCCGTCTTTGTTGATGTCAATCAGCAAGCTAGTGCCTTGTCGCGTCAAGCCTGTCTTTCCCGATAACAGCGATAGCGACAAGGTAGGGCTGGTACTGATATTGTTGTCAAAATCAACAAAGTCTAAGCGATCGATGCCACCTGTATCCTGAATTTGAAATTGAAGCTGTGCAAAATCTTGCATGACATAGCGATCGTTACCTGCACCGCCTCGCAGCGTATTTCCACTGCCAAATCCGGCAGAGAGCGTATCATCGCCAGCACCGCCTTCTACAATGCTATTAAAGTTAGCACTGAGATAGTCATTGCCCGCACCGCCATCCAAGGTTGAAGAGAAACGTCCAAAAAGTGTGTCATCTCCATCACCACCAGCGAGACGGCCACTTGCATTCAGAAAATCATTGCCCGCACCGCCATCGAGGGTGTCAGTGCCGTCGCCACCAATCAGGGAGTCATTTCCCGCACCTCCACTGAGGCTGTCCTTTCCATCACCGCCTAGCAAGGTGTCATTGCCATCTAAGCCACTGAGGGTGTCATTGCCATCTAAACCAGAGATGTTGTCATTACCGGCAGTGCCTGTGAGGTTATCATTGCCAGGAGTACCTGTGAGTGAATTGCTTCCTGATGCCGCCGTAGCCTCAGTGAGATTCGCAGCGAGAATCGCGCTACCAGAAAGGTTGCCCACAGTTTCGATGAAACCAGCGCCTGCAACAGTGGGCGATGCGAAGAAGTCTAAAATCACCACGTCATCCGTAGGCCTTGCTATCCCGTCTTTGTTGATGTCAATCAGCAAGCTAGTGCCTTGTCGCGCTAAGCCTGTATTTCCCGATGACAGCGACAGCGATAGAGTAGGGCTGGTGCTGATGCTGATATTGTTGTTAAAATCAACAAAGTCTAAGCGATCAATACCACCCGTATCCTGAATTTGAAATGGAGGCGGCTGAGTATATTGCGTGACATAGCGATCGTTACCTGCACCGCCTCGTAGCGTATGTCCGCCAAATCCGACAGAGAGCGTATCATCGCCAGCACCGCCTTCTACAAGGCTATTACCTCCACCACTGAGATAGTCATTGCCCGCACCGCCATCCAAGGTTGAAGAGAAACTTCCATACAGCGTGTCATCTCCATCGCCACCACTGAGACTGCCAGTTGTTGCATCAAGAAAATCATTGCCCGCACCGCCATCCAGGGTCTCAGTGCCATTGAAGCCACCAATCAGGGAGTCATTTCCCCCACCTCCACTGAGGCTGTCGTTTCCAGCGCCACCACTGAGGGTGTCATTGCCATCTAAGCCACTGAGGGTGTCATTGCCCTCAAGCCCTGAGATGTTGTCATTAAGTGAGGTGCCGACGAGACTGTCATTTGATGATGTACCGAGAATTGTTGCCATCTTTTTTCCTGCTTACTAATAACAGGCGAGGGCGATTTTGACATCTGCACCTGGCTCTTGTTTCTCTACTATCAGGCTTTTTACCTCCAAAATTATGCTATTTTTCAAAGTTTTTTTGTGCGGCAAATGTTTGTTTTATTTGCGACAAAAAATGTTAACGTTTCAATCTGCATATTTGAACGATCGAAAAAATCTGTATGCACGCAGATATCAATTAAAACAAATTAGCAACGATCGCCCGATTTGCAGCGACACCGCAGTCGGACACGGCAGTGCCGTTTCCCTACCCGGAGGATATCTGTAGGGAAACGGCATTGCCGTCTCCTGATTTGCAGCAACACCGCAAGAGGACACGGCAGTGCCGTTTCCCTACCCGGAGGATATCTGTAGGGACACGGCATTGCCGTCTCCTGATTTGCAGCGACACCGCAAGAGGACACGGCAGTGCCGTGTCCCTACCCGGAATACACGATATTGGTAGGGAAACGGCATTGCCGTCTCCTTATTTCGATCGCACCACAGAAGAATTCGATCGTTTCTTCCCCCGTACCAGACTAAAAATCCAGGTTTGCAAACCATCCATATAGGTAAAAATCACCGGAATCACCACCAAAGTCAACAGCGTAGAAGTCATCAAACCGCCAATTACCGCCATCGCCATCGGACTCCGCACCTGAGATCCCGCACCAATTCCCAGGGCAATGGGCACCATCCCAGCTATCATCGCAATAGTTGTCATCAAAATCGGCCGCAACCGCGCCACACCAGAATCCAGCGTCGCCTCATACATCGGCTCACCTTCCTTCAGATTCATAATCGCGTAATCCACCAACAAAATCGAATTCTTCGTCACAATTCCCATCAGCAACACCACCCCAATCAAAGCGTACAAACCGAGGGATTTTTGACCTACCAAAAGTCCCAACAGCGCACCACCAAGAGATAAAGGCAATGCCGCCATAATTGTGATCGGATGCAAGAAGTTGGCAAACAACAGCACCAAAACACCATAAATAAACAGTACCGCCGTTCCCAAAGCCCCGGCGAAACCGCTGAAAATATCCTGCATCACTTTCGCATCGCCCGAAGATTCCTGTTCCACTCCAGGCGGTAAAGGATTCATTGCAGGCAGTTTCTTCACCGCAGCAACAGCTTCTCCTAAAGTCGTACCTTGCAACAAATTGCCCTCTACAGATACTTGACGAGCTCTGTCATAGCGATCGATCTGAGAAGGCCCGCTACCCAAAGTAATATCCGCCACCGCCCGCAACGGCACCAAAGTATTATTTTTACCCGGTATTTGCAGGTTTTTAATTGTTTCGATATCGCTGCGAAACTGCGATGCTAACATCACATGAATCGGAATTTGTCTGTCCGGCAAATCGAATTTAGCCAGATTCGAGTCAATATCTCCAATCGTTGCCAAAGAAGCAGTGCGGGCAATTTGCTGCACCGAAACACCTTGATCCGCCGCCCGAATCGGATCGGGTTTCACCAAAATCTCCGGCTTCACCAAACTCGCGCTCGATTGTACTTCAATTAGTCCCGGAAGTTGCCTCATTTGTTGCGTGAGAGTTTCCGCAGTTTTAGTTAAAGCTTCGGCATTTTCGCTCTTGAGGACGATCGACATTTGCTTTCTACCGCCCACACGCCCTTGAGCAAAACTCAGCCGCACACCCGGAACATCGGTAAGTTTCGGCCGCATTTCCTCTTCAAACTTCTGTTGTCCGATCCGCTTGTCGGCGGGCTTCAATTTCACGTACAGACTGGCTGTATTTACGCCGCTAGCACGCCCGCCGCCGCCACCCCCACCCCCGGAGACTGTCGGAGCACCTTCCGTCTCCAAAACGCTATCTACGGCTGGATGGGCGAGCAATAATTTCGTTGCTTGCTGCACTGCTAAATCTGTCTGTGACAAAGTGGAACCGGGCGGTAGTTCGATCGAGACAGTAGAAAGTCCAGTATCATCGCGATCGATAAAACCCGTCGGAATAAAAGGAATTAATTGCACGCTGCCGAAAAACAAGGCTACACCTAAAATTAGGACGATCGCCCGATGCTTCAGCGCCCAAGTCAAAAGTCGGCGATACTGATAGGAAAGTTGGTCTTTTTTAAGTTCCTGATCGTGTGCCTTATCCTTAAACATATAAGCCGCCATCATCGGAGTCACAGTGCGGGCTACTAACAGCGAAAACAACACCGAAGCCGAAACCGTCACCCCAAAAGGTCGAAAAAACTGACCAGGAATTCCCGGCATAAAAGCCACCGGTGCAAACACCGAAACAATCGTCATCGTCGTCGCAACGACAGCCAAACCAATTTCAGCAGAAGCATCCAAAGAAGCTTGATAAGGCGTTTTCCCCATCCCGACGTGGCGTTCGATATTCTCAATTTCGACGATCGCATCATCGACTAATATTCCCACCACCAGCGACAGCGCCAACAAAGTCATGCTGTTAAGCGTATATCCCACCATCCTCAGCACAGCAAAAGTAGGAATTGCCGACAGCGGGAGGGCCACAGCAGCAATCAAAGTCGCCCGCCAATCCCGCAGAAAAATAAAAATAGTTATTATTGCTAAAGCCGCCCCCAAAATCAAAGCATCAACAGAAGCTTCATAGGAATCTCGGATGTGATCTCCTAAAGTATAAATAAGTTCTAGCTTGACATCGGTTGGCAAAGTTTTTTCCATTTTCTTAACAGCTTCCCGCACCGCTTCTTCCACAGTCACCAGAGTGCTACCAGTGCTGCGGAGAATAGAAAAAGCCACGACAGGCTTGTTGTTGAGCCGCGCCGCCTGACGCGCTTCTGCATAGCCTTCATCAACTTTTCCCAAACTGGAAAGCGGGACAAAACCGCCTTTAGGCAAAGTAATTTGATAAGCTTTCAACTGTTCGATAGTTTTGGCACTGCCGATGGTGCGAACTGTTTGCTCGGAATTGCCGATTTCAGTTCTGCCACCGGGAAGATTGATGTTAAAATTGCGAATTTGGTCGTTAACTTGGGTAGCTGTAATCCCGAGACTTTGCAGTTGTTCCGGGTTTAAATCAACTCGAATATCCTTATCTCTGCCTCCAATTCGCTGCACTTGAGCCACACCTTTGACGGAGAGGAGGACGCGACTGATATTTTGGTCGATTAATTCGCTTAACTGTTCTACCGTTTGGCGATCGGAAACCACGGCGTAGGACATAATGGAACTACCCGCAAATTCCACCCGCTTGACAACCGGATCGTTAATATCTTGCGGCAGACTTTGGCGGATTTGGGCGATCGCATTGCGGACATCATTCGTAGCGCGATCGCTATTCGTGCCCAACAAAAAGTTAACCGTCGTATTAGAAGAACCATCGTTAACAGTAGAAATAATGTGGTCAATATTGCCCAAACCAGCCACAGCATCTTCTACTTTCTTCGTAACTTGCGATTCAAGTTCGGCTGGATCTGCCCCCGGTTGGATAACAGATATCGAAACAGAAGGCACATCGATATTAGGTGAATCATCAATACCTAAAACCGGAAATGATACTAAACCCCCGATTGTCAGAATTAAGAATAAAACAATCGTGGGGACAGGCTGTTTGATCTACCAAGCCGAAATGTTGAAAGACATAATAGGAATTGGTAATTGGTCATTGGTCAGCTATTGCGTATTTGAATTAAATGTTCGGGGCGGGCAAGATGCCCACCCCACAAAAGTTTGACTATTTATTGACATACAATTTGAATTTAGTGCAGCTCAATTCAAAAAACATTGAGTTGACATTTTAATACTCTTACAAATCTTGTGGAGTGGGCATCTTGCCCGCTCCAAATATGTAGCAACCAACTAATCGCAAGGTGCGTCAGGGGAAAATTATTAGTCTGTAGTTGTCAAATTCTGCCCTGACGCACCCTACAATAATGACTAATGACTACTGACTGCCGACTTTCACCCGATCGCCATCCTTAAGATAACCAGCACCAGCAACAACCACTTTATCCCCCGCTTTCAGCCCTTTTTTAATCTGAACCTGAGCGCTCGTCAAATCCCCAACCGCGCCCCCAGTAATCTCCCCAACCACCACCGGCTGAGCCTGCACCTTGTCCTCGCCCACAAGTTTGTAAACAATAGAACTGCCATCAGACTGAGGTAAAATAGCCTTAGCAGGAACTTTCAAACCTTGCGCCGTCGCCGTCGAAATCGAGGCGCGCAAAAACATTCCCGATCGCAAAAACTCACTTCCAGGCAAATCAATCTTCACCGTAGCCTGTCGATTTTGCGGGTCAACTAACGGCGAAATTTCTCGCACAGTTCCTGACAGCTTAATCCGCTTGTCAGAATCAGAAGTAATCTGCACCGCCGTTCCCGGCCGCACTTGCGAAACCTGAGTTTCCGGCACTTTCAATTGCAGTTCTAGCTTGTTTCCCCGAATAATCGAAAATAGTTTTTGACTCCCCGAAGAAACATCACCAACTCGACCAATTCTTTCGGATACAATACCGCTGTCCGGCGCTCGGACGATAGTTTGTTCGAGTTGAGTTTGCAACTGTTTGACTCGCGCATCATTGCTGCGGACACCTGCTGTATTGTTCCCCACATTTGCTTTAGCGCTACTGATAGTTGTGGCCGCAGTATTCACCTTAGCTCTCGCACTGGTGACAGCAGCTCGCGCGGTATTGATATTAGCTTCGGCATTAACTACTTTAGCTTGAGCCGATCGCACTTCTTCCGCTGCTTTGTTCTGTTCTTCTAAAGCTTTATTCAAATCAGCCTTAGTTTTATTCACATCTTGAACAGCAGTTTCTCGTTCCGTCTTGCGCTTTTCCAAATCTTGCTGGCTGATTACTCCTTGAGCCGCCAAATTTTGGGTGCGATTTACTTCTCGTTGGGCTTGAGCTAATTTGGCCTCGGCGGAAGCAATGCCAGCTTTAGCTTGATTCACACCTGCTTTAGCTTGCTCCACACCAGCTTGGGCTTGGCCGACACCTGTTTTAACTTGCGCTAGCTCAGCCACGGCTTTTTCAACGCCAGCTACGGCTTGAGCGACACCGGCTTCGGTTTCTTTTTGGGTAGATTGGGCTTGCTGTACCTGAGCTTGCGCTTGTTCTACCGTAGAGTTTGCCGATTCTACTTTAGCAACTGCTTCGGCAATTTGCGATCGCAGCACCGAATCATCCAAAACCGCCATCGTCTGACCTTTTTCTACCGCATCCCCTTCCTTCACCAAAACCTGCTTGATTTGCAAACCGTTGGCTTGCGGCAGCACCGGCAGCAAATCGTAGGGGGCCACAGTGCCCGTCGCTTCCAGAGTTTGAGCCACCTCGGCTGATTCCACAGGCGCCACTGTCACCGTTTGAGCTGTCCCCTGCTGAGCTGCGGCTGGGGCTGCAACTGGGGGACGCGCGCTCTGCTTACCCGCAGTCAAGTGTACTGCTAGCAGCGTTGCAGCCACGCCCATCCCTGCGCCCGCCAACAGCGTCGGCCACCTGAGTCCTTTACTGGGCGGAGCTTCTGGCTCTTCTGGTTCCCAAACTTCTGATTGTTCCCCATCGATTTCTGGAACTTCTAGAGGAATTTCTCGTTCATCTTCCTCAGAGGAGAAGTGCCAGCGAGACGTATCTGAGATGCCAGTTTCAGGCGCATCCACTACTAATTTCCTGTCGCGCCCGGTCTGCACTGGGACAAGCGGTGGCTTTTCTTCTGCTTCTGAAAAAACTTGATTCGTCACGGTAGTTCCTCCCGCCGGTTTGAGCCTTCGGTTTTTTATATTGTAAAGAAAGATTGCGGTTTTAATATCTAGTTCATTTTAGCCGAGTGCGCCAGCGATCGCGCGTCCTCCTTTTGGGTGAGTGTGGCGCTATTTCACGTGTTCCTGGCGGTTGGGATCGAACGAGAGTGCGATCGACATTTAACTCATGGGGCTGACGGCATACTGGATATTAGGGTGATTTGCGATCGTTCAGGGCGATCGGGCTTATCTAATCTCTCTTCGCGGTTTTGCCGTCACCAACTCATCAATGCTCTGAGAATTCAGTCTAATCTTGAACTAATTACTGCTAATCTATAATGCAATACGCTTGCGTTAAAACTGTTTATTGCCCGGAGATCCCCTTGGGAAGGGGGACGCGAGAGAATGCTCTTGTCCCCCCCTTGGGAAGGGGGGTTAGGGGGGATCTCCGGGCTTAACTGAAACGTATTGATCTATAATATGTGTGTTGTAGAATACGGCACAGCGGCTGAAGTAATTATACCAGTTTAATTGACAAAAATCAAAATGAATAGTGTCTTTTCTCCCCTCCAACAGTTTCTAATTACTTGGTTGCTAGTGCTAGTGACTGGATGGTTTACCCTGACTGCTATCAATTATGTTGGGGAACTGGTCAGCATTTTAGTAACAGCGGGACTGATTGCATTTTTATTAAATTATGCAGTAATAAGACTGCAAGTATTTTTGCCGCGGGGAGTAGCTGCGGGGCTGGTTTATTTGACTGCGGGTGTGGTAGTAGTAGTCATCGGTTTAACTATTGTACCGCCGGTATTCAGCCAAGCGAGGCAGTTGGGGGTGAGGTTCCCGGATTTGCTGGAGTCTGCGCGGCAGCAGTTAGGTGAATTTCAAGCATGGAGTGCCGATCGCAATTTACCATTTAACGTGCAAATATTAGAACAGCAGCTATCCGCGAAAGTGCAGGAACAAGTGCAAGCAATCGCAGGTACAAGTTTAGGTTTAGTTGTCGGTACCGTTAACTGGTTTCTCGACTTAATTCTGATCCTGGTAATTTCATTTTATATGCTCTTAGACGGCCAAAGAGTGTGGCAGGGTTTGACCAGCATTTTTTCGCCGGATATTCGTTATGTTTTAACCGATACTTTGCAGCGAAACCTCCAGCGATTTGTCTCGGGACAGTTATTGCTGGGAGTGTTTATGGCTACCACGCTAAGTCTAGCTTTTTGGTGGCTGCAAGTGCCGTTTTTTCTGTTGTTTGCCGTGTTTATCGGATTGACGGAAATAATTCCGTTTATTGGAGCAACTTTGGGCATTGGTACTGTTAGTATAATTGTAGCGTTTATCGATTGGTGGCTGGCGCTGCAAGTGTTGGCAGTTGCGATCGGTCTCCAGCAAATCAAGGATAATTTAGTAGCACCCCGAATCATGGGCAATCTCACCGGATTGAGCCCGGTAATTATTTTCACAGCTTTGCTGTTAGGAGGTAGAGTGGGAGGATTGTTGGGAGTTATCCTGGCAATTCCGCTGACTGGGGTTGTCAAAAGTATAGTAGAAATTGTACTCAATCCCAAATTACCTCCACAAACAGGCTCATTTTTCTACAATCCCTTTAGCGGCGAGGAATTGGGCAAAATTGTCGAAAATGAAACTAGAATAATTTTGGTTCCAGATGAAAAAAAATAGTCTAATTTTTGTAGTAAGTAAATCATTACAAAAAACAATAGTATATTGTAGGGGCGGGTTTAGCTAAGAATCTATGATACACGCCAGTTGATCGAGGCAAAACCCGCCCGACCCATCTAATGTTTATTTGTACTCAAACCTAAAACTTATGAAATGGTGGCAAAATCTTAGAAAAAATCCTCTAGCTCGGTTGGGAGCAGTGGTGCTGTTAATTTTTTATACAGTCGCACTTTTCGCCGAATTTGTGGCACCTTACAACCCCTACGACTCTGAATTAAATGGTTCCTTGCTGCCGCCGACTCAGATTTATTTAAGTACCCCAGATGGTCGATTTATCGGGCCGCACGTTTATCCGACAACTCAGGGGCCGGTGGATGCGAATACGGGCGCTCGCGAGGTAATTGTAGACTGGCGAAAACCGTCTGCTCTGGGTTTGTTTGTCAAAGGTGCTCCCTATAAGTTTTTAGGAATTTTACCATTTGACAGGCACTTGGTTGGCACTACAGGAGAAGGTAAAATAAACATTTTAGGCACCGACGAACAAGCTCGCGATCAATTCAGCCGCTTAGTACAGGGCAGCCGAATCAGCCTCAGTATCGGTTTAGTTGGCATAGCAATTTCTTTTCCATTGGGATTGTTAATCGGAGGAATATCCGGTTATTTCGGCAGTTGGATTGACAGCATTTTAATGCGCTTCACCGAAGTATTGATGACGATTCCCGGTATTTATTTATTAGTAGCGCTAGCAGCACTTCTGCCCCCGGGATTGACAAGCGCTCAGCGATTTATATTGATTGTGCTGATTACATCATTTATCAGTTGGGCAAGTTTAGCACGAGTAATTCGCGGTCAGGTACTGTCAATCAAACAGCTAGAATTTGTGCAAGCGGCGCGGGCTATGGGCGCCAACCCAATTTATATTATTGTCCGCCACGTCTTGCCACAAACTGCAACTTATGTAATTATTTCTGCTACTTTGTCGGTGCCGGGTTTTATTGTGGCGGAATCGGTTTTGAGTTTAATTGGCTTGGGAATTCAACAGCCTGATCCTTCTTGGGGAAATTTGCTATCTCTGTCTACGAATGCTTCAATTTTAGTGTTGCAGCCTTGGTTGGTTTGGCCTCCGGCTACACTGATTATTTTGACTGTTTTGGCCTTTAATTTATTGGGGGATGGGTTGCGGGATGCTCTCGATCCGAGAAGCATTCAAAGGTAATTGGGAATTGGAAATTAAAATATTTGTAGGGGCGGGTTCACCCAAATTTATATCATCAAATCCCAGAAATAATAAACCCGCCCCCACCCATCGCAGATACTCAAAAACTTGTTCCGCAATCAGGGTTAGTTGGTTGGGTGGGGGCGGGTTTATTAATATTTGAGAAGGGATTTGCCCGACAAAAATACATCAAAAATACCAAGATTTGTAGGGGCGGGTTCACCCAAATTTAGCTCATCAAATCCCAGAAATAAAAAACCCGCCCCATCCCATCCCAGATACTCAAAAACCTGTTCCGTAATCGGGGTTTGTTGGTTGGGTGGGGGCGGGTTTATTAATATTTTGGATGTGAACCAAAGATTTTTGGTGAACCCGCCCCTACGAGATTTGGTAATACAATTACCACTTACCAATTACCAATTACTTGTTTAAGTATTAACAGGTAAGCTGATGGTAAAAGTAGAACCAACACCGACTTGACTGTTTACTGAAATATTGCCGCCCATCATAAGACAAAAACGCTGGCTGATTGCTAGTCCCAAACCTGTGCCGCCGTACTTGCGCGTGGTAGAAGCGTCTGCTTGGGTAAAGGGTTTAAAAATTTGCTCCAATTCGTCTGGATTCATCCCAATTCCTGTATCAGTACAATTAACCACTAAAAATTCTTTACTGGGATTTGAGGATGGAGAATTTACCGCAGGTTCTGAAGTGTTTTCTTGTCTGGCTTCGCTGCTGTAGCCCGCGTTTTTTTCTCGGCTGGCGCTGAGGGTAATTGTACCGTTTTCTGTGAATTTGGCGGCATTGCTCAGCAAATTTAATAAAATCTGCCGCACTTTGGTAATGTCACCCTGCATAGTGCCGATATTGCTAATTTGCTGTAAGTTTAAAGTGTTATGATTTTTCTCAATTAGCGGCGCGGCGGTGTCGGCGACTTCTCCAATTAAGGCGGCGATGTCGAAGGTTTCTAAGTACACATCCATTCGGCCGGCTTCGATTTTGGAAATGTCGAGAATGTCGTTAATTAGCGATAGCAAGTGTCTGCCGGATGTGCGGATTTTGTCTAAGTCTGGGGTGAGTTCATCGTAGCCCAATTCTTCGGTTTCTTCTTGGAGCATTTCGCTGTAGCCGATGATCGCATTGAGAGGTGTTCGCAGTTCGTGGCTCATGTTTGCCAAAAATGCGCTTTTTGCGGTGGAAGCTGCTTCGGCTGCTTCTAGGGCGAGTTGCAAGGCGGATTCAAAGACTTTGCGATCGCTAATATCCTCGATACTGCCTTCATAGTAGAGTACCTCGCCGCTGGCATCGCACACTGCACGCGCGCTTTCAGAAATCCAAATTACGCTGCCGTCAACGCGGTAAACTTCTGACTCAAACCCGGAAATTTCTCCGAATTCTTTCATCACTCGCATAAACTTCTCGCGCTGCTGGGGATTGACGTAAGCTTGCTGTCTGATGTTTGTGAGATTTGAGATCAATTCTTCGGGAGTGGCGTAGCCGTAGATGCGGGCTAAAGCTGGATTTACGCTCAAAAAGCTGCCTTCGGGGGTGGTTTGAAAAATGCCTTCGACTGCGTTTTCAAAGATGCTGCGGTATTTTTGTTCTGCTTGACGCAGTGCGGTTTGTGTCCGATCGCGATCGCTAGCTTCGATCGCCAATGATACCAAATCTGCGAGGGAAGCAGCAAAATTTTGTTCTTCTACTGTCCAGTTGCGAGCAGTGCCCCCCTGTTCGATACAGATGACTCCGACTGTTTGTCCTCCCAGCCGCACCGGCGCATCCAAGGTTGATGTGATGTTACTTTGTGCAAAGTAAGATCCCACAAATTCTCTGGTTCTAATATCTGAGAGAGCGTCGTCGGCTGCGATCGTCCGGTCTTCTTCCAAAGCTTTAAAATAAGCTGGATAGTCTGCTGCTGCGACTTCGACACCTTGGGAGTGCTGGTGGTTGCTGCGCCTAAATTGGTCGAGACATTGCAGTTTCGAGCGGCTTTCGTCGTACAACCACGCTCCAGCCCCTTCTGCATCTAGGGTATGAGCAGCAGCTTCGGTGATTTCTCTCAAAGCTACTTGCAAATCGCCTCGATACAGCGCTTTATTTCTTGCCAATTCTAGCAAAACCGTATTTTGTTTGAGCAATTGTTTTTGCCGCATCCGCCGCACCGATTCGGCTCGCTTCTGTTCGGTAATGTCGCGGGCCACCCAAATTACGGATGCTTCTGACAGCGGCGAAATGCTGGCGGCAAAACAAACTTCGCGGTTGTCAATAGTTAAATTGTACTCGATGCTGACTGTTTCTTGAGTATCTAAAGCTGCTCGGATGTTGTTTAAAAAATAGTCCGCCGTAGCTTGATCGAACAGCTCTCTGATTGTTTTGCCAACTAATTCGGCGGCTGGTTTGTAGAGCATGGAGATATTTGTGGGCGCGATTTTTAAGTAGCGTCCGCTGGCATCCACAACTATAATTAATTCGTGCATCGCTGCAAACAAAGCCCGCAATTCTGCTTCGGCGGCTTCGAGTTCGGCAGTCCGCTCTGCTACTCGCTGTTCTAAACTGGAGTTGGTTCGTTCTAGGGCTACAAAAGACGATCGCAATTGTCTGGCCATCTGGTTGAAAGACTGAGCCAGAATGCCTAGTTCGTTGACGCCTTTGACTTCGACTTCGCCGTCTAATTCTGCGGAGGTGAAGTCGGCAGATTCGGACATTTTTGTTAAAGCTTTGGAAGCTTCCAGCAATCGGGTAATTGGTTCGACAACCCAGCGAGAGGTGAAAATTCCCAGGACGATCGCCAAGATGAAGGCAAAAAAGCACAATAAGATAGTTGTGCGAGTGTTGGCGTTAATTTGCTCCATAAAGTCTGCTTCCGGGATGGCTACGACAATCAGCCAATCGAGGCCGCGGCCGTCTCGCAGGGGAGCAACCGTAATAAATTGACGTTGGCCGTCTAGATCGAAGGTAAACTGTCCTTGGCTGTCAATTTGTGCAAAACTGCCAAATCGTTTTTGCAAGTATGTGGAAGCCGATCGAATTAGCAAATTTTTGCTTCTAGTCGCCAACAGCCGTTTCTGTCCGTCTTTGTCTGTGATAAAGGGCAATTCATCTGTGGAACTGGCGACTATTTCGCCGCTGCGTTCGATCGCAAAAACTTCTCCTGACGGGCTAATTTTGATGCTTCTGAGAAAATCGCTGATTTGAGAAAGAGTCAGGTCAATTGCTAGTACCGCCCGCAGGTTTCCTGTTTCATTGTAAATCGGCATCACGGGCGTAATTCCCAGAACTGGCGAGGCCGTGAACACGTAGATCGGAGACCAAGTGGCTTTTTCTGCCTGTTTGGCAGCTTGGTACCACGGTCTAGTACGGGGGTCGTAGGCTGCGGTTTGGATGAGTTTAGTGCGATTTCCTTGGCTGTCGAGGCGATAAATTTGGCGATCGGGAGCGGTTGATTCGTCTCTGATGTATACTAAGTTTTCTGCTTCCCGTTTGAGCAAGAGGAATCTGCCCTGTTCGTCGCCGTAGTAGATTGTTGTAGCGAGATCGCTCAGCTTGGTCTGGTTCCACAAATAGCGCTCTAGGTTGGGAAAGTCATCAGGGTCTAGGTTTCCAGAGGCGATCGCAGCAGTATTCATTTGCAGGAACAGGTGAGACACATCCCCAAAACTGCGAAAATTTTCTTTAGTCCTAGCTGCGACTTCCAAGCTCAACCTGGTAGCAAGATCATTGACGGCTTGCTGGCCGTTGCGAAATGACAGCCATCCTGTGACGCCGACTGCTACGGAGATTTGCACCACCAGGGGTATCAACAAGACTAGGCTCAGTGACATCTTGGGCGAGCTTTTCATCAGACCACTGCTCAGACTTTTAAATAACATCAATATTATTTTGACACCTACCGGGTTTGCGTATCGTTTGTCGTTTAAAAGATGCCCTAGATATGATAAGGTACAAAGTCGCACAAAAAGAGTGACGTGCTGTACCGGGTCTCTCAAAACTTGGCTGAGGTTTCAACCGCTACTGTAAAAACTTGTAATATTAATCATGCCACTACTTGAGTGAATCGGGCGATCGCGATCGGCGAAGGAGGGGGCAAAAACTCACACCAGGTAAAAAAAGCAACTGTATGCCCGTGCTCCAAACCCTTAATTTATCAGTCATTGCCAATTATTTAATCTCAAATCTAAAGTCTAAAATTCTATCACTTTCTCCGGGTGCAGATGACGCACCTTACCGCTGCTTCATAAAAATCACATTTTAATTTTTTCTACATTCCCATGAGAAATGTAAGTTATTTGACAATCCTCTGTTTAAAAATTTGCTATTAATAGAATAAGCGGGCAAAATCCCGATCGCACTAAAAGAGGGTAATTGAAGCATCTGCGGTTGATCGAGGGCAGCCAAGTAAACTGTTTTTGGCTTTTTTGGACGATGGCTTGCGCCCCGCTACGCTACGAGCTGTGAGCAAAATAATACTTCTGGAGGATGACATGAGCTATACATTTGAAATCCTGGGCGTATCTCCAACTTTAACGTTTTTTAACCAGCACCAGGAATTGCTGCAACAACAGCAGCCGTCCGGTGTAGAATACTTAGGAAACCGGAAGTGCACTCTCGATGCGTTTGTGGCATCCGTGGAGACAGTTTCTCCCTATCGCGGCTGGGATGTCGATCGAGTCGTAGACACCGTAATTAGTTTCTGGATGAACAACTCCGAGAGCATCCAGTATTGGAAGCACAGGTTGCAGGATGCCGGCAGCGAAAACTTGTTAGTAGCCAGAGTAGGCGATATCAAGTCTTTGCAAGCCGCATTTGAATCGCTGCTGGGCACATAGGACTTACACAAAAAGTGTTTGGCGCGGTAGTTATTGATCTGGTGTGTACTGCGCACCCTACATCATTAGGTTCTGCGTCAGACATTTTGCAATTTCGTTGATTCGCGACACAGAAGTCACAGAGCTATAATATTGGTTTCTTCCACATTCAATCCGCCTTCTACATTCAACTAATGACTAACAACTAACAACTAATGACTAATGACTACTGACTACTGACTACTGACTAATGACTAATGACTACTGACTACTGACTCCGCAAGCAAATTTTATGTCTCGTTCAAAAGCCCTGCAATCTTATATATTTGTCCGCTTGCTCCTGGCACCGCTAATGTTGTGGACAATCACCACAGCAGTATTTTTGCTGCTGCGGGCCACTCCGGGCGACCCCATTGACGCCATTCTCGGCTCGCGAGCTCCCGCCGCCGCCAAAGCAGCAATGCGAACCCAACTCGGCCTCGACGCGCCCCTGTGGCAACAATATCTCAAATACATGAAAGACTTGTTAGGCTTCGATTTGGGAACCTCCATCACCACTCGCGGACAAACCGTTTGGCAAATTATCGGAGACTATTTCCCCGCCACAGTGGAATTAGCAGTTTGTAGCATGGCCATAGCTTTAATTGTCGGCATCAGTATCGGTTCCCTGGCAGCATCCCGCCCCAACACTATTTTCGATGCTGTAGGCCGTTTGTTTGGCATTATCACTTACTCGCTGCCGGCTTTTTGGGCCGGCATGGTTTTGCAGTTGATTTTTGCGGTGCAATTAAGCTGGTTTCCGTTGGGAACTCGCTTTCCGGTGACATTAAGAGCCCCCCAAGGATTCACGGGATTGTACACTGTAGACAGTCTCCTGAGCGCTAACCCCGGTCAGTTTCTCACAAGTTTGCATTATTTGGCACTCCCGAGTTTGACACTGGGCATTCTGTTGAGCGGCATTTTTGAGCGCATTGTGAGGGTGAATCTCAAGCAAACATTGCAAGCAGATTATGTTGAAGCAGCTAGAGCTCGGGGCATTCCTGAATTGCAGATTTTATGGGCTCACGCTCTGAAAAATGCGCTAATTCCGGTGATTACTGTCTTAGGATTGACTTTTGCTGCTCTGTTGGGTGGTGCTATTTTAACGGAGGTTACTTTTTCTTGGCCGGGGCTGGCAAATCGCCTTTACGAAGCGATTAGTTTGCGGGATTATCCAACTGTTCAAGGTATTGTGGTGTTTTTTGCGGGAATTGTCGTAATTGCTAGTATCGCAATTGATGTTTTGAATGCTTACATTGACCCGCGAATTCGGTATTAAAGCAAGTTGGTTATTGGTTAGTTGTTAGTTGTTATTGGTTAGTTGTTATTTGTTGCGAACAACGATTTTTGTCAGTTGTTATTGTTTAGTTGTCAGGTGTTACCAACTAACAACTAACAACTAACAACTAACAACTAACAACTAACCAAAAAAAGTAAAATTAGTTGCAGGACTGATTGACAAAAAATGAAAACACAGGGAACCGGTTATGCTACAGCGATCGTACTTATTCAGAAATTGCTGGAAAAGCTCTTAACAGATGAGGTTTTGGTGCGGGCGCAGCTACCAATTCAGTTAGGCGCTGCACAACCAAAACCGTCGATCGCAGTTGTGATGCCAGACTTGCTGCGCTATGCTGAGAGCCACCCCATCGCCTCGGAGATATATCTGCTGATCGAAATAGCGGATAATACCCTGAAAAATGACTGCGAGATTCAAGGAACAATATATGCTAAATCAAAAATAGACGATTTTTGGGTGCTAGATATCAACGAACGCCAACTTCACGTATTTCGAGAACCCTCAGAGGACGGGTACAGGAGTCAAATGATTTTGTCAGAGGACGCGACTGTGGCACTCTCAGCTTTTTCTAAGTGTACTTTCTGTGTGCGCGAGATGTTGCAGCCAGCGTTAGCCCGCTAAGAAGGATTTGTCAAAAAATCGGCTTTTAGAATGAGGGCACGAGAGCAGTTTCTAAGCAATACTGGAGCAAATAAAATACAACATTTGAGGAAGTGCTGATGAGATTATTGCGCCTCGTAGCCGCTCTATCGGCTGCCTTGACCCCGCTGATGGCTGAAGCTGCCTTTAGCCGTCCCATGCCGGGAACAGCTCAGTTTCCCAGAGCCTCAAACCCACGAGTAGACGTGCCGGTTTGCTTCATCGAAACCCCAAGCGGCACAACTTTTGATTTAGTCAGCTTGTGCGGCACCAATGCAGCTCCCCGAAACGCGGCTCCGACTGCCGACAACCCCGCCAATGCTCCTGCAAATAACCCCAATGCAGCCAATCCGGGTGCGGCTCCGAACCCCAACAGCGTCACCAGAGATGCTGCCGGCACCCCGATAACTACTCCTGCGGGTACGAATCCCAACAATCCCAACAATCCCAATAATCTCAACAATCCCAATAATCCCAATAATCCCAACAATCCCAACAATCTCAACAATCCCAATAATCTCAACAATCCCAATAATCAGAATAATCTCAATCCGGGAAATTCCCCGAATACCAATCCGAATAATCTCAATCCGGGAAATTCGCCGAATACCAATCAGAATAATCTCAATCCGGGAAATTCGCCGAATACCAATCAGAATAATCTCAATCCGGGAAATTCGCCGAATACCAATCAGAATAATCTCAATCCGGGAACTTCGCCGAATACCAATCAGAATAATCTCAATCCGGGAA